>JAUJNV010000036.1 GCA_030447945.1 Fimbriimonas sp.
GAGGCCGGCGGCGGCCGCCGCCCAGAGGGTGGCAGCCGTGGTGAGGCCCTTCACGCTGACCCCGACGCGCAGGATCGCGCCCCCTCCGAGGAAGCCGATGCCAGATACGACCCCTGCCGCGACCCGCGAGGTGGTCGGCGTCCGTAAACCCGCGCCCCCACCTCGCCGAAGAGCACGGCCCCCGAGCACGAGCAGCATGTGAGTCCGAACGCCAGCCGCGTGGCCGTGGATGTCCCGCTCGATCCCGATGAGGCCGCCTAGGATCAGGCCGATCGCATTTGATGATGCCGCCCGCGGCGTGGAGCGACTCGGTGTCAGCGCTTCGGCGATCACCTCCATAGGCCTGGGGGACTACCGAGCGATCCTGGCCGGTGCGATTCTTGCCAGATTCCGGCGAGGATCACGAGAAAGGCCAAAGGCGCGCGAGGTAGAAGAGGATATCGTTCTCATGCCGCTCTGAGTGAGGCCTAGAGCAAGCGCTGGCCGCCAAAATCAAAAGGCCGCCGCAAAGTAGATGAACAGGGCGTCGTGCGAGCACTTCCAGAAGCGCAAAACAGCAGGCCCGCCACGAAATAGGCCATGGAGACCGCGCCCGACAGCAACCCGTTCAGTCCATTTCCCATGAGTCCGTAGAGGAGGAGAACCAGGCCGATCAGCGCCGGCACGTGCAGAAAGTACAGGTCGGTGTCCGGCCACAAGATCGGTCGCCGAAGAGGAGGGCGTTGTTCAGGCTGAGCCCGACGAAGCACAGGCCGCTCCACAGCAGCAGGCGCACGCCGCTCCGCCGGTAGGCGCGCTGCAAGGAGATAGGCGCAGGCCAAGCTCGTGAGAGCGCACAGGACATAGACAACCGCAGCCAACATTCAGTCCTTCCTCTTGATCCTAAAGGCGTCGCGAAGACGCTGATGTTATCGGCGCGGCCGGGAAGATGGGCTGGATGACCAGTCCTTCCGCTCACCTTGTAGGCGAGTCCAAGCTCTGAAGCAACTTCCTCGGCGAGGGCGTCGGAATCGGGGCGTAGCAGTAGACCGGGGGCGGACCCTCCTCGCAGCCAGTAGTCGCGCCGCGTAGTTTCTTCCCCAGACGTAGCTCGACCGACTCCTCGATCAGCCGTACCCGGCCGCTCACGTCGGCCGCGCTCCACTCCTGATCCGGATTGCTCATCAGAAAGAGAAGGACCTAACAACAGCTCGACGAGTTGATCCGTGTTTTGGATGAACCGCCTAACTTCGGGTGAAATATCTCCGCTCAGGTAGCTGGACCTCCCTCAGCGTTGTACCCGCAGGGTCGCCCCGACGATCTGCCGGCCGCCCGGCATCCTGAACGATCAAGCCCCGCCAGAGCGGTGGCAGGGCTGCCGGGCTGCACGCGGAGGACGCTGAACGTGCCATCCGCGCCAAGCACAACGAACTCGGCGTCTTCCAGGTCTCCCCGGCCCGCCTTCCGGGCCGCCACTGCGAACGTCCTCCTCCGCGATGCGCGCGCGGAGTATGGCGTGGGGCATGAGCTGCCCGTTCCGGGCCAGAATGGCGGGCTGATGGACGAACAGCGCTGGGACCGCGGTGAGCGAGCGGCCAACCACGCGACGCCGAACTGGAGAACAGCAAGCAAGAAAAGCCCGCCGCCCCCTCGATCAGCGCGACCTGCGCTTCGACAGCGACGCCGTCGCGAGATAGACCCCAGAGCGACGGTGACGACGTGGTCGAAGGCGGCGGTTTCGCAGTGCGATTGCCCGATAGGCGGAGAGAGGATGACCCTTGTAGCCAGCAGGCGCGCCCGCACCGCCACCCGCCACACGCCCGTCCCAGGAACCGAAGAGCCAAGTGTCCTTATCGCCCATACGTCCTCGGACGACACTTCCCACCCCGCGGCGGACATGACGCGGCTGCCGCAGCAGAACTGGAGCCGCCGGCCTCAGTCTTAAGTTGAGGAGAGACGTTGACAGCCATTTTATTGCTTTTCTTGGCGCTGCCACCTCAAACGCCGACATGGGGAGATCGCGGGATGCGCCGAGTCGTCGTCGACGGAGTGCGGCTCCGCGACGTTGCGCGTCCGGACAACCGGGTGCAGGTTCCGATGCGGCCCATCTTCGAGCGCCTCGGCGCAAGCGTCCAGTGGTACGCCCAGTCGCGGAAGGTCGTCGCGATTGCGAAGAGGCAAGACCATCAGCCTGGTCGTGGGCGAAAAACTTCGCGCGTACCGGAGCATAGGAGTGCTCGATTACCCTCCGCGGATCGTGCGGGGGCGTGTCATGGTGCCGCTGCGCTTCGTGACCGAGCTCTCTTGGCGGAACATCTCGATGGGACCGTAAGCGGCGCACAGAAGCCTACATCGTCTCCGGCGGCGTCAGCAGACCCTGGGAACCCCAACCGCGTGAGGGGGTGTCAGACGGGCGGGGGCGGCCGGTGCGCGGCTTCCGGGCACCCATGAACGACGTCACCAGGACCTTCCCGGACCTCGTTTACCCGAGCTCTGGCAGTCGTTCGTCGAGCGCCTGCCTTACGTGGGAGTCGGCCTGATCGTCTTCCTCGTCTTCCTCGTCATAGCGCGCATCGTCGCGCGGCGGTCGTTGTGAGGGTGGGGACGCGGGCGGGACTCCACTCCTGCGCCAGCTCTTCAGCCGCCTCGCGTCGTTCGTCCTGTCGTCCTGGGCGCATTCGTCGCGGCGACCGTCGTCTTCCCGGGATTCCGGGCCGGGCGACCTGATGCGGACCTCGGGATTACCACCGTCGCCATCGGTTTTCGCGTTTTGGGGACATCTGCAGGAACTTCTTCGCGGGCATCCTGATTCTTTGGCGTCGCCCCTTCGTCGTGGGCGACGAGATCGATCGGGTGAGTTCGAAGGCACGGTCGAACATCAACTCGCGATCCTTCATCCGCGCACCTACGACGGCGAGCGCGCCGTCATCCCAAACGGCGACATTTACGAGCGCCATCCTGGTGCGTACGGCCTACGACAAGCGGAGGGTCCGGCTGACCGTCGGCATCGGCTGGAGGACTCAATCGAGGAAGCCCGCGCCACGATCCACCGTGTGCTCGCCTCAACGGAAGGCGTGCTCGACGACCCTGCGCCTTGGGTCCGTCTCGGCTCAGCACCGTCTTCGTCGACCTCATCGTCTGCTCTGGACACATCCGACAAGTCTGCTCCGCGTGAAGGATGCCGTCGTCACCGGGATCAAGACCGGGCTCGACGCCGGCATCGACCTGCCGCCACACTCCGTCGTGCTGTTCCACAACCAAACCGGCTCACCGCCGGGGGACCGCGAAGCGACGTGACGACGCGTGTCCGCGCGGGTTGGGAGGAGGCACGGGCGAGCTACTGGTTTCTGCCTAGCGTCATGGCGTTCGGCGCCTTCGTGCTGGCGATCGCGGCCGTCAAGCTGGAGAGGGTCGTCGGTCCGGAGATGGTTCGATCGTTCGGCTTGATCTACGCGGGAGGCGCCGAGGGCGCTCGCGGCGTGCTGTCGACCATCGCAGGCTCGGTCATCACGGTGGCCGGGACCACGTTCTCGATCACCATCGCGGCTCTCTCGCTCGCGTCGGGGCAGTTCGGGCCACGGCTCCTGCGGAGCTTTATGCGGGACCGAGGCAATCAGATCGTGCTCGGCACGTTCACCTCGACCTTCCTCTACTGCTTGCTCGTCCTCCGCACCGTGCGAGGGACGGATGGCGCGGCCCACGTGCCCCACCTCGCGGTGACGCTGGGCGTGGTGCTCGCGGTTCTCAGCGTGGGCGTTCTCATCTATTTCATCCACCACGCGGCTGAGTCCATCCAAGTGTCCTCTGTGATCGATATCGTGGGCAAGGAACTGGACGATGCCGTCGAAAGGCTGTTTCCGAGCGGGCTAGGGAAATCCGAGGCGCCTGTCGAGCTACCGGACGGGCAGCCCACGGTGGTGCGAGCGGATCGAGGAGGGTATGTCGAGGAGATGGACGAGGAGAGCGTCCTGCGCGTAGCCCAGCGACACAACGCCGTCGTGCGCCTCCAGGCGCGGCCGGGCGACTACGTTATCGCTGGCACCCCTATTCTGTCGGTGTGGCCCGACGTCGACGAAGAAGCAAGGCGCCAGCTCGTCTCGTGCTTCGCCTTCGGGCCGCGGCGCACCACCCGTCAAGATGCCGTGTTCGCGTTCTCCCAGCTCGCTGAGATCGCCGTGCGCGCTCTCTCGCCCGGCATCAACGACCCCTTCACCGCCGTTATGTGCGTCGACCGCCTGACCGCCGGCCTGTACCTGCTGGTAAACCGTCACCCGCCCTCCGCGTCCCGCTTCGACGAGGTCGGGAAGCTGCGCGTGGTTGCGCTGCCCTATGAGTCTGCCGAGCTGGTGAGGGCCGCCTTCCACGCCATCGCGGACAGCGCCGGCGATCAGCCGATGGTCCTCCGTCGTCTGCGCGAGCAGATCGACTTCCTCCTATCGGAGGCGAGAGATCCGGCGCTCAGGGCCGCGCTCGTAGAAGAATGCCGGCACGTCGATACCATGAGCCGTTACGGCGGTCACCCTTGAGCCACGAGAACGGCAAGCACGGCGCACCCCCCTCTGCAACGTGGTTGGGAATCCGGCACCGGGTCGGACGGCCAGCCGCGACCTCTGCCGCCTGCAGCGTCATTGTCCGCCGGGCCGCGGAGGCGGCAGGGGGTGCCGCCTCCTGACTCCGGCGTCCTAGAACAGTCCTCTGTAGAGGATGTTGTTGCGGGAGGCTTGAGTCCGGTTGATCCCCGGGGTGTCCTTCGAGGGGACGAGTTCGCCGGTGTTAGGCGCCAGGCCGAAATCGCCCGCCGTGATTCCGGTGCTCCTCTTGTACTTCGCGTGCGTATCCGCGTAGAGGAGGGTTCCACCCTGCTTGTGGTTGTACGAGTAGACCTGCTTTCCGTTGCCGCTGACGAACTGGAAGAAAGCGTATTTCCTGACGCCGCTTTCCGTTCGGCGGAACTGAGGGCGAAGGTCGGCCCGGTTGATCCGCTCCGCATACTCTTGGATAAAGACGATGTTGGAGACCTCGGGGATGACGCTGTAGTTACGCCCCATCACCACGCCGTTCCCGTAGTAGCTCGTCTTGCTGTCCTTCGTCGGCCTCGTCGTCGAGGTGTTATCCGAGGTCGATGGGCAGTAGAGGATATCCTTGTTCTTCGTGTACGGGAGGACCGCCCACAAATAGTTGATGTTCACGGCCATGTTCCGCGGGGGAGTGGTGAGGTTCGCGAAATCGGTCACGTTGGTGTGGGGCCTGGTGCCCCAGGGAACGCCGTCTTCAAACCCGTGGTACGGCAGAGTGTCCTCCTCGTCCGCGATGTAGATTTGGTAGGCGATGCCTAGCTGCTTCATGTTGCTGAGACACGCCGATTGCTTCGCGGCCTCTTTCGCCTGGGCGAACACGGGGAAGAGGATGGCGGCGAGGATCGCGATGATTGCGATGACCACCAGAAGCTCGATCAGCGTGAAGGCGGTGCGATTGCGGAACGGTAGTGGCATGGGATAATTTCTCCTTCGGAGTGGCGTCTCAATGGTAAGACGTCTTTCAGAACGCCATTCGGCGGCAAGAGTGCCCGCGAAATGTGCGATAGCGTCAACATTAATGCTGGTTTCGTCCGAGTAGGGCGCCGGCTTTCCCTTTCCCGCGGGACCCGGGAGCAACGGTTCGCCCTGCTCCTCATGAGGTGGGGGGCGTTGCGGAGTGTACTTCTAAGCGCCTTGGCCCCAGTCTATCTCCAGCCCTCCGTAGATCACGAAGCTTTGGCCGGTGACGTAGTCGAAGTCGTCTGAGGCGAGATAGAGGGCGAGGGTGCCGACCTCCTCGGGCTTGCCCGGCCGACCCCACTGGATGTTCTTCATTTCCTCGGTGCGCGGATCTGGCCGGGGGCGATGGTGTTGACGTTGATCTTCGGCTGCGCGAGCTCGAGGGCGAGGCTGCGGGTGACCGTGAAGAGCTCGGTGGACAAAGCTTCACAGCAATGAGCCCAACAGAAGCCGTTTGGCCTGTTGCCGAGCCTAACCTCCATCGCTCTTCGTCGGAAAGTTCTTCCGCAAGAACTGGAGCGTCCGCTCCCAAGCCAAATCCGCCGCCGCCTCGTCGTACGACTGCTTCACGCTGGGCTCGAAGAACCAGTGCCCGGTACCCGGATAGGTGTGGATCGTCGCGGTGCGGCCGGCATTTCGCAGGAGTTTTGCCAGGCCGTCAACACTCTCCCTCGGCTCGAACTCGTCCTTTTCGGCAAAGTGACCCAGATATTCCGCTTTCGCCTTGCTGAAGTCCTCGGGTCCCGTGCCATAGAAGATCACGGCGGCTCGGACTCGCGTGGGTTCGGCGTTCGAGAATTGAAGGGCGTAGTAAGCGCCGAAGGAAAAGCCTACTACCGCAATCCCCTCTTCCCCCGACCGTTCGGCGAGGTATTTCGCCCCTTCAGCGATCTGCGCCTGGATCTCGAGGTCCTTGGCCTGGTGAGCTTTGGTGAGAGCCTCCGCTTCGGCCACCGTCGTAGCGGTCTTCCCGTGAAAAAGGTCGGGTGCGAAGGCGATGAATCCCGAGTCCGCGAGCCGATTGCAGAACGCCTTGACGTCGGCGTTAAGCCCCCACCAGGGATGCAGCACCAGCACCCCCGGACCACGGCCCGATTTCGCCTCCGCCAAAAAACCTTCCGGCCTGCGCTGGCTCGAAGTGCCGAGATTCGCGAGAGAAAGCGCCAGAAAGCCCACGAGAACGACGGTGCTCATTCTCGCACTATGGCACGATCCTATCCACTCTTCGGCTACGCGTATCGGCCAAGTGCCGCTATGCTCGCGACGACCCACCTTGGAGGGCGCTTTGCATCCGGAGCGGCGCGGTTCCAGTGGCCGGAGCAACATTGGGTTGGGCTTGGACACCCCGAAGACCGGGACGGCACTGGCGCGTGCGACGACATAGCAGATATAGAGTAACTCCGATCGAACCATCGAGCTTCGTCACGAGCAAGGAGCCGCACGCGGGATACTACAGGAATGGTCATGGAATTCGAGGGCGAAGCGATTGGGTGGCGCGGCCCGTCCCCCTTCGTCTTCGTCCCGGTTCCGCCCGACCTTTCGGCCGAGATCAAAGCCGTTTCGGCCCACCTCACCTATGGCTGGGGCGTCATTCCCGTGGCCGCGCGGATCGGGGGCACTGAATACGCGACCTCGCTGTTCCCCAAGAACGGGCTCTACCTGGTGCCCGTCAAGGCGCTGGTCCAGAAGGCGGAGAGCGTGAATGTGGGAGACGTCGTGAACGTGCGCCTGGAACCGGCGCAGCCCCAATAGGGCGCTAGTGGCTCGCTCGAATGGCGGTAGGGATGCCCCGCCTGCCGATCCGGCCCCGGAAGGGTGACAGAAGGGCTGACTTCCGTCGAACACAGCCTCCCCAGGGGACATCATTCCGGAACCCCGTGCTGAGGGGCCTCCAACCTTCCGTGGAGGCTCTTATCCGAGTGAAGTAGGCGGCGCCCTTCCCAGGCTCGCCTTCCGCCCACACTCTTCCGCCGTGGCGCTCGATCGCCCGTTTTACATTGGCCAGCCCGATACCGGTGCCCGCGTACTCTTCCCGGTGGAGCGCTCGAAAGGCTGAAACAGCTTGTTCGCGTAGGCCATATCGAAGCCGATGCCTTGGTCCCGGACGCAGTACACGGTCGCGCCGTCCTGCCTTCCGCCACCAGGGCGACTCGGGCCGGCTCGCCCGCCTTCCGGTATTTGTGCGCGTTGTCGAAGAGGCTGTGGAGCGCCATTCCGATGAGCCGAGGGTCGCATTCGATCATGCGCCGAGATCCCATGTCGATCGTGAACTCGCATTCCTCGAACTCTTCGCGCATCGCGTGAGCAATGTCTCTCGCCAAAGCCGCGAGATCGACGTTCTCGCTTTTGAGCTCCCGCGTCCCGAGGCGGGCATATTGGAGCAGGTCTTCGACCAACTCCGCCATTCGGGAAGCCGCCCCCGATAAACGAGATAGGTGCTCCCTGCCGTCGGCGGATAGATGGGGACCCTCCTCTTCCTCCACGATGCGAGCTCTCGCGATCATCGCCCGAAGAGGGCTCCGCAGATCGTGCGAAATCGAATAGGTGAACCCCTCCATCTCGGCAACCTGGTTCATCAGGTCCGCGGTCCTTTCCTGAACTTTTCCTTCGAGCTCTTCCTTCGCGCGCTGCAACGACGCCAGAGCGTCGCGTACTTCGTACTGCCGCCGCCGGTCCCGTAGAGCCGCCTCTAGCGCGGTGACGACCGTGCCTGGGCGCACCGGGCGCTCCAGCACCGTGGCGTTTCGAAGGGGTTGCATGAGGTCGAGGGTGAGGCGGACCCGCTCGTCGGCTTGCCCCCGGCTTGTCAGCACGATAAACGGCACTTCTGACCAAGCCATTTGGCCCGCCACGGCCTCACGTAACCCACCGTTCGGGTCCTCGTGGAGCGCCTCCTCCGTCAGGAGAGCCGCGCCGCAACCCTCCCGGAACAGCGCGATGAACTCCCCAGGATCCGTCAAAGCGAGGGCGGCGATTCCACCCGCCTTCAAAGTATGAGCCAGGAGCTGACTGTCCCGGCCGATCGGCGCCAGGACCAAGACTCGGTCGTGGACCTCATTGGCTACCATCGATCAGAGGCGCCTCCAATCCGATGTAGTGGGGCACCCCGGTAAACACCCCCTGAAAGTCTCGCAGCGGCGCGCCCACCACGATGCCCCCGGCAGTGATCGCCAGCTCCCGGACGCTATGCTCGTGCGTGCCGGTTCTCTTCTTCACCACCGAGATGGCTCTCCGCAGCTCGCCGAAGGCCTCGAAATAGCGCAGGAGCACCAAGGTGTCGGCGAGGTAGCTGAGGTTGGCCTCGCTCGCGACCTGCGGTCCGATAAGGCCGTGTTGGGCCTGCGTGAGGATCGTGTTGACCGACTTCTGATTGAGAAACGACAGCAGCTCGTGCAGCTGCACGACAAGGGTTCGCTCGCCGGGCATCGCCTGCATGACGCCGTTCAGGCTATCGATGACGAGGTGCTTCGCGCCTCGTTCGTCTACCGCCTTAATGATGATCTGGGAGAGCTCCCCGGGGGAGATTTCGGAGGGATTGACTTGCCGCAACGACAAGAGCCCGTTATCGATATGAGACCGAATGTCGATCCCGAGGGCGGCGCAGCGCTGCAAGTACGTCCCGACGTTCTCGTCGAACAGCAGGATCTCCGTCCGTTCGCCCAATTCCGCCGCGGCGGCCGCATAGGCGCTTGCAAGCGTCGACTTTCCCGATCCCGAGGGCCCCATGAAGATCGTGCTGGTTCCGCGTGAGAGGCCCCCGCCGAGCAGGTCGTCCAGGTTGCCGACGCCGCTGAGGACGTCGCCGGGGAACGCAGGCTCCCGGTGCTCGGAAGCCACCAAGCGCGGGAACACGACCAACCCTCCGGTCTCGATCCGATAGTCGTGATACCCTTCCCGGTAGCGCGAGCCGCGAATTTTCGGCACAATGAGACGCCGACGCTCCGCCCCGTGCTCGGCCGCCATTCGCTCTAGCCGGACCACGCCGTGGGCGATGCTGTGGACGACTCCCTCGTGCACCGACAGAGTGCGATCGTCGAGAAGCAACACGGTGGTTCCGATTGCGGCAAAGTGTTGTTTCAGCCCCAGCAGCTCCCGGCGAAAGCGCAAAGCGTCCCGGGAGAGCAGTCGCAGTTCCGACAGGGAATCGAGGACGACGCGCCGGGGACGCCAAGTCTCCGCCGCTTCATAAATGGCCCGAAGCGTATCGCCGAGCTCGACGTCCGCCGACTCGAACACCGTGTACTGTCGGTCGGGCGACTGGCTGACGACGTCGCGCTCGAGCTCGACGATTTTGAGGCCCGAGTCGTCCCACCCATGGCCGCGGATGACCTCGCGGAGCTCGGACTCGGTCTCGGAGAGAGTGACGTAGAGCCCGGGTTCCCCGTTCTCCAGCCCCGCAAAGAGAAACTGCAGCGCCAGCGTCGTTTTGCCCGATCCCGGCTCGCCTTCGAGCAGGTAGAGGTGCCCTGTCGGAAAGCCGCCGTTCAAAACGTCGTCGAACCCTTCGATGCCGCAGCCCGCGCGAGCCAGCCGCCTGAGGGGGTTGGTAATTCCTGCCGTCTCGCCCATGAGCCTCGATCCCGTTCTCTGAAAGGTCCTTCAACCGACTGTAGAAGGTTACTCCCTTAAAGTTCTAATGAGTTGAGGAAAAGACGAAAAAGGGCGCGTCAAGCCCACGCGCGAAACCGCCCCTCCGGAAGAGCGCTTCCTGAGGGACGGTTTAGACACAGGTGCCCGTTCCGACGCATGGGTTACAGATCGTTCCGGACACATAGGTGACACTTCATCCCCATCTTGAGGTTGGGAGGATGAAGCGGGATGCCTTGGAAGGAGTGTTCGGTGATGGAAGAGCGTATGCGTTTCGTCGTTCGACTGCTCAGGGGACGAGGAGACGAGCTTTTTGTGTCGTGAGTTCGAGATCTCCCGGAAGACGGGTTACAAGATCTTCCCCCGGTACAAGGAGTGTGGCCTGCAGGCGCTAACGGATCGGACGAGGCGCCCGTTCCGCTACGGCAACCAGCTACCGTTCCAGGCGGAGACGGCGATCTAACGAATCTACCGCGGCCTGAGCGAACTTGGCAATCCCTTCCACGATCGATCTGCCGTCGTCACCTCGTGCGGCAGAGTCTGCCTCCACCGGAAGAAGGTCAACGTCTCCAGCGTCTTCTCAGGACACACCCTTGAGCTCGAAGAGGTCGAGGAGAAACCCTGGCTCGTCAGCTTCATGAACTACGACCTGGGCTACATCGACAGGGATGAAAAGTCCTTACAACCCCTGGACAATCCGTTCGGAGCGATCCAGGCGTAACCTATGCGTCCGGAACAAACGGCCCCCCGTCTGGGCCGGAATGGACATGTCCCCCAGGACTTCTCTGGCTATACCCTGCGAATGATGGAGCCGAACATCGTCCGCGTGCACGTCATGCTGGGCGACGCCGGTCGGGGGGCCTGGCAGGTGCCACTGAACTCCTTCCTCGCGGGCTAAAGACCCGCAGGGCAGGCCTCGGTATCCGCTCGCCGTATCAAAGGCGACGTTCAACGAACCGCCAAACTGTGCTCACGACCGAATCCAGGAGATCCATGTGAAATCATCACCTTTCAGTGCCAGGTACAGCCTGGTGGCTTTGTACTTGCCGCTGTTTATCGGAGCAGCGTGTGAGAAAGAGGCTGACAATGCCCCAGCCGCACCCAGCGCTGCGATGCCGTTTCGTGTCGAGGTAGTGGCGACGAACCTGCGGGTCCCCTGGTCGATCGTGTTTGCGCCCGACGGGCGGATTTTCTTTACGGAGCGGCCGGGCCGGGTGCGCGTGATGGAGAAGGGCAGGCTGCGCGAGGAGCCGATGCTGACGCTTCCAGACGTGGAAACTACGCTCAAGCTAGGCATGATGGGCATGACGCTGCACCCTCGGTTTAAGAAGAACCACTGGCTGTACCTTGCCTACGCCTACCGAGTAGAGGCCGGTCAGCGGGTGCGCCTGATGAGGTATCGGGAAAGGAAGGGGAGGCTCACCGACCGCACCGTCATCTTCGAAGACATTCCCGCGGCAAGCAACCACGCGGGCTGCCGGATCAAGTTCGGCCGGGACGGCAAGCTCTACGTCACAACGGGCGACGCCAATCGTCCGGAGCTTTCGCAGCGGCTGGATTCTCTGGCCGGGAAGACGCTGCGACTGAACGACAATGGGACTGTGCCGAAGGACAACCCTTTCGTAGGGCAGCCAGGAGCGCGGCCAGAAATCTGGTCGTACGGCCACCGCAATGCGCAAGGGCTGGACTGGCAGCCCGCGACGAACGTGATGTTCCAGTCAGAGCACGGTCCCCATGGCGGCGATGAGATCAACGTCGTCGAGCGCGGCAAGAACTACGGATGGCCGGATGCCCACCACCAGTTATCGCGTCCGGGCATGGACTCGCCGCTTCTGGAGTACTCCCCGGCCATCGGGCCCGCGAGCGGCATGTTCTACCGAGGCTCCGCCTTCCCCCAGTTCCGGGGCAACTTCCTCGTGGGCTGCCTGCGCGGCGAGTGCATTCTGCGGGTGCAGCTCGATGGGAGGCGCGTTGTGAGCCAGGAGCGCCTACTTGAGAAAAGGCACGGAAGGATCCGGGAGGTCGCCGAGGCTCCGGACGGCACCATCTACTTCTCCACTTCCCAGCATGATCCCCCGGAGGGAACGCCGCGGCCGGACTACGACCAGATCCTGCGCCTGGTCCCCCGAAGGTAGCACTTGGAGCGAAAGCAGGGTGTACGCATCGTCCGGGGTTCGGCCGGCTGCGTAGAGAAATCGAATCATGAGGAAGCACTTGATCTTGGGCTTGGGCGGTGCTCGTTTATCGCCCCTCTGGGGAACGTCCGGAAGCTTCGTTCGAGGAGCAATGCCAGATCGTCTCCGCATGTCTGGATGCGGGAATCCGCTTGTTCGACACCACCTACTACCAGGAGCGCCTGGCGTTGGGAAAAGTCCTGCGGACGGCTGGGGCGTGGGGAGATGCGTCTTACGGCGTGGCCCTTTTTTAAGCAGGTCGGACAAGAGAAGGACCTGGTACCGCATCGGCCACTCGAACCGCAGCACCTGGAGATTCTGCTGGGGCACAAGCGGACCACATCGACCTTATGGTGATCCATTGCCACGACGACCAGGAGGATTACAGCGAGGCTTGCGCTCGCCGAGAGAGTGGGCCGCCGTGGGAAGGTAAACGGGTTGGTTTTCGGTATGGCGGAGACCCGGCATCTGCGGCGATTGCCGGCAGGACATCCGTGACTCAAGTGCTGGCGCCCTACAATGCCTTCCATCGCGGCGCTGCCGACACGTTCGCGGCGGCCAGGGACATGGGGCTCGGCACCATCGCGATGTCTCCCTTCGTGCGTGGCTGGAGGCTCGGCGAGGATCCCGGCGGATAAGGACGTGGCGGCAGATATTCTGCTGCGCTGGGTGATCTTTCAGCCCGTTGTCGATCATGTTGTGTAGTTGCGATGCGGCGGGAGGAATGGGTCAAAGAACGCGAGAGCCTTGGAGCGTAGTCCTCTCCGGAGTATGAACAGGCACTGTGACGGACTGGCTCACTAAGTTCAGCATCCCGTTTCCCTTCATATTCGCAGAGCACAGAGGACGGAATGAAGATCCCCTCGATGGTGATCCCACTTCGTGGAGCAAGTGTCCTTTGAGGGCGCCAGCAGCGTTCCCTTTCGTTATCGCGTGGGTGTTCTTTTCTTCGCTCGTACGTGCCTGTGCCTTGACCTGCCCCCGACTAGTTCCCAACCCGAGATGATAGGATCGCCGTTGCCTCTGTCGTCGCTCGCGCCTTCTCCGAGAAGGTCGCGGGGGTCATACCGCCGAGCCCCAGCCAGGAGCGCCCTCATCTGAGCGAGGTCGCTCTTCGTCATCCCCTGGTACCGCTCCCGCCAGGCGTAGATCGTCTTGTCGCCGATGCCGTGGGCTCTCGCGACCGAGGCGATCCTCGCGCCCGCCTCGATCTCCTGCAGCACCTTCACGGTCTGCTCCTGCACACATCCCTCTCTTCCTGCCATCGTCGCTTACTAGCTGTGGAGCCGAATCCTACGATAGAGGGGTGGAACCTTCAAGGGGAACCGGCCACATCGCCCTTAGCCCTTTGCGGAATGTCTGCGCCGAGACGAAGGGCGCTGCGCGATACTTAAGGGTGGATGAGTCGGCGAGAGATCGTGCACGTCGATATGGATGCCTTCTATGCCTCGGTCGAGCAGCGCGACGACTCCAGTCTGCGCGGCAAGCCCGTCGTGGTGGCTTGGCGAGGCAGCCGATCGGTGGTGTGCGCGGCGTCGTACGAGGCGAGGAGGTTCGGGGTCCGCTCGGCTATGCCGGCCGTCACCGCCGAGCGCCTCTGCCCGCAGGCGATCTTCGTTCCGCCGGACTTTACGCGGTACCGGGCGGTGTCCAAGGCTTGCCGCGAAATCTTCCTGCGTCACACCGACCGGATCGAACCGCTCTCGCTCGACGAGGCGTACCTCGCCGTGCCTGAGACCTCCGGAGGGCGGGAAGTCGCGCAATCCATCCGGGGACAGATTCGGGAGGAGCTCCGCCTGACCGCCTCGGCGGGCGTCGCGCCGAACAAGTTCCTCAGCAAGATCGCCTCCGACTGGCGCAAGCCCGACGGGCTGACGGAGATCCGGCCCGAGGAGGTCGAAGGGTTCCTGGCCGATCTGCCCGTGGGAAAGCTGCCGGGAGTGGGCAAGGTCACCGAGGAGCGGCTGGAGCGACTCGGCATCCGGGTGGTCGGCGGGATCAGGAGCCACGGACGCAGCCAAATGGAAGCAACCTTCGGGCGCCCGGGGCTTCGGCTGTTCGAGCTCTCGTGCGGAATCGACGACAGCGAGGTGGTCTCCGACCGGCCGACGAAATCCATCTCCGCCGAAGACACCGTCGCGGGGGACATCGAACTAAGAGAAACGGCCCCGACGCTCGTCCGCCTCGCCGAAAGGGTCTGGACGCTCGCCGCAGCGGAAGGACGCCCCGCCCGAACGGTCGTCCTCAAGCTCAAGACGGCGGACTTCAGGATCCTCACGCGGAGCCACACGCCGGGGCTTCCCATCTCGTCTTCGGACGAACTGGTAGAGATCGCCGTCGGGCTCCTGGACCGCGTCGAGCTCAATCCCCAAACGACCTACCGGCTCGTGGGCGTCGGCCTGAGCAACTTCTTCGACCTCGATGACCCACTTCAGCCGACGCTCTTCTAACGAGGAACTTCCTTCTGCGCCCCGAGGGGGAGGGAGATAGGACCTAGAGCCTGTTATGCACTCTGCGTTGCGTGGGCGTAGAGCAACGGAGTGTCTCGAAAGTTCTGCCTTGGCGACGTCACGGACGCCGAGTGGGAGTTCCTCCCTCCTACCTGACGCTAATGCGAGTGGAGGCTTTCCGGCGCGTCTACTCGCTGTGGGACCTGCTGAACGGCCGAATCTTAAAACATGGTGGGCGGTACAGGATTTGAACCTGTCCTTCCTACGTATGGCATGCAACGTCTCAGATGAGGATGAGGGAAATGGAAACCACCGAAAGACTTGGCGACGCATTGGATGAAGCACGGCGTTTACGGCGTCTCGCGCGCGATGCAAAGCGTGAGAAACAGCGTCTAGCGAGCTTCGATCGCGCCGCCAAGATGCACTTGGCGCGTCTACAGAACCCAGCCCCGGAAGATGACCCGACGGTAATTTCGGACCCGCAGCAGTATCACGTGGGCTGTTCCGGCTGGTTCTACTGGCACTGGCGGGGCAGCTTCTACCCGGAAGAGATCCCACGGACAAGTTGGTTTCATCACTACGCCGAGAACTTCGACACGGTCGAACTGAACGCGCCGTTCTATTCCTGGCCAACGCTCGCGACCGTCAAGTCATGGATACGGCAGGCGGAGCACTCTCAGAAGTTTGTCTACACGGTCAAGGTGACCGAGTTGATTACCCACGTCAAAGAATTCGGTGATACGCAAGACTTAGTGCTGGACTTCGGATACATCGCGGATCTGCTCGGGCCGCGTTTCGGATGCTTCCTTTTTCAACTGCCGCCCAGATTTACCTACACGCCGGACAGGCTCGAAGCCATAGTAGGCCAGCTCGATCCGGCCCGCCGCAACGTCGTAGAGTTCCGGCATCGAAGTTGGTGGAACGATGCGGTGTACCAAGCCTTCCGAAAACACGGCATCATCTTCTGTTCCTGCAGCGGCCCGCGCCTTCCCGACGAGTTAGTCAAAACCGCCGACGAAATCTACGTGCGGTTTCACGGCACTAGTAGATGGTATCGACACGACTACACGACCGAAGAGCTGAAGGTTTGGGCAGCGCGCATCCGCAACTCCGGCGCCCACCAATCATGGATCTACTTCAATAACGACCGTGACGGGTACGCGATCAAGAATGCAAAGCAGCTAAGGCAGATGTTGGGGGGCACCATCATAGACTAAAGCCGTAAAGTCTGGCTGAAAGTCGACCTTGAAGAGAAGTGCCGGCAGCCCCGGGGAGAACCCGACCGGTCCCGTCCAGGTGTAACCCATGTTTCCGGAACGAGTTGTACCATTCCTGTCCTGGCTGGACACGATAAGTTAATGGATAAGTTGTGAGCTGGCCGGGCTGAAGCAAGCGCAGCGGGAGGCATCGTTTGCCCAAGGGAGCTGTCCCGAGCGCCCGAATCGGGTGGATCGGTGGTGATGGATGGACGCGTTTCAAAACCTTTCGACGATTGTCGGGGGAGGGTTTGGAAGCGGGCCGGCGGATGGCTCACATTGAACGATCCTTGCGGGCTAGCTGCCGAGGGTGAAGTAAAAGGTCGCGCCCTTTCC
>JAUJNV010000037.1 GCA_030447945.1 Fimbriimonas sp.
CGTGCAGATGGACCCCGTACAGATCGACCCCGTGCAGATAGACCCCGCGCTGTTCCGCGAAAACGAGCGGACTTCGCCCCACGCGGCGGCACGGCAGTACGTCGACGTCGGCGCGCTCTCGTGCGAAGCGGGGGGGCGCCTGGAGTCCGTCACGGTGGCGTACGAGACCTGGGGCCCCCTGAACGCTGCGCGGGACAACGCGGTCCTCGCTTGCCACGCTCTCTCCAGCGATTCGCATGTCCTCGGCTGGTGGGAGCGCCTCTTCGGCCCCGGACGGGCGGTCGACCCCTCCCAATACTTCATCGTCGGCACGAACGCCCTAGGAGGCTGTCAGGGCACCACCGGACCCGCTTCCGTCGCGCCCGACGGACGTCCCTTCCGCTCGCGGTTTCCGATGGTGACGGTGGGCGACATGGTCGAGGTCCAGCGGCGGCTGATGGACCACCTCGGCGTACCGCGCCTGGCCCTCGTAGCGGGGGGAAGCATGGGCGGCATGCAGGCGCTGGAGTGGACCGTCCGGTTTCCGGGATTCGCCGAAAAGGCGTTCGTCACCGCGAGCTGCGCCGCCCACAATGCGATGCAGATCGCGTTTAACGAGGCGGCCCGGCAGGCCGTCGTCCGCGACCCTCGGTGGCGGGGAGGCGACTACGACGAAGAGGACCAGCCGGACGGGGGCCTCGCGGTGGCCCGGATGATCGGCCATCTTTCCTTTCTGAGCCAGGCCGCCTTCGAGGCAAAGTTCGGCCGGCGGCTGCAGGACAAGGAAAGGTTCGACTACCACATGGGAGTGGAGTTCGAGGTCGAGAGCTACTTGCGATACCAAGGAGAGAAGTTCACGCGCCGGTTCGACGCGAACAGCCTGCTCATCCTGACCCGCGCCATCGACTACTTCGACCTGCGGTCCCTGGCGGGCTCCCGGACGGAGTACCTCTTCACAAGCTTCACCTCCGACTGGCTCTATCCGACGCACCAGAGCCGCGCGCTTCACGAGATGGCCCTGTCCGCCGCGTGCCCCAGCCATCTCGAGGAGATCGATCTCGCCTACGGGCACGACGCCTTCCTTTTGGATGCCGACCACCAGGGCCGTCTCTTGCGAGAACTGCTCGGATAGCCCCGCCGTCGTCGCCGCACGGCCCGTGCCGGCGCCCGCGCGAGGCGCGCACGGCGGCTAGTCGTAGCCGGGAAGAAAGGCCGCCTCGGCCTCGAACAGGCGGTGCGTCATCTCCTTGATCTCGGCCGGCGAACAGACCGCGGAGGTCAGGGGGTCGAGCATCAGCGCGTGGACCGCCATCTCCTTCGACCGGTGGATCGCCGCGTCTGCGCCCAGGTCGAACATCCTCATGTTCGAATCGCAGATCGCCGCCATCTGCTTAGGAAGGCGCCCGACCCGCGTAGGCTGAAAGCCGTTCTGGTTCACGAGGCAGGCCACCTCGACGCACCCGTCGGCGGGGAGGTTCTCGATACAGCCGCCGTTCGGCACGTTGCCGTGGATCTGGATGGCGACGTTCTTCTCCACCGATTCGATGATCCAGGCGCCGTACTCGTAGGTGCGGTCGTACTTCACAGGCTCCTCGCCCGAGATCTGGTGCATCC
This sequence comes from Fimbriimonas sp., assembly GCA_030447945.1. The sequence goes on from JAUJNV010000037.1 coordinate 1,594, forward strand.
GGGTGTCGTCCGACCGCTTGCGCCAGCTCGGCCAATTGTCCGCGTAAAAGCTCTCCTGGCCGCGGTAGCCCGTGTCGGTGTACTTCTCCAGGAGGTCCTTGCGCTTGCGGTAGTAGGGAAGATATTCGCTCAGGTGGCCGCTCGACTCCGTAATGAACGCGCCGAAGTGGAGCATCATGTCGCTGCGCACGGGCTCGGCCTTCGCGAAGACGCTCTCCCGGTCGCGCGCCTGTTCCATGAGGACCGGGTAAAGGTCCTCGCCGTCCGGGCCCTCGAAGCGCGTGAACCACGCGAGGTGGTTAATGCCTGAGCACTCCCAGCGGACCTGCTCGTACGGCACCTTCGCGTAGCCGGCGAGCATGCGCGACGTGCCCTGGACGGAGTGGCACAGCCCGACGACCCGCGTGTCCGTCGTGCGCTCGGCGGCGAGGCACATCATGTTCATCGGGTTGGTGTAGTTGAGCACGATTGCCCTCGGACACATCCGCTGCACGTCTTTCAGGATCTCGATCCACACGGGGATCGTTCGTAGCGCCTTGAAGAGGCCCCCCGGGCCGATGGTGTCGCCGATGTTCTGGCTCACGCCGAACTCCAGGGGGATGTCGTTGTCGAAGCGCACGCAGTCCACGCCGCTGACTTCGATGGCGTTCACGATGTAGTCGGTGCCCGGCAGAAGCTCTGCCCGGTCGGTGCTGGCGCGGATCGTCCACCCGTCCCCGTCCGGCAGCCCCTCGACGACCTTGCGCATGAGCCGCTCACTCAGAGCGAGCCGCTCCGCGTCGACGTCGATCAACCGCAGCTCGCCCCCCTGGTTGCCCGGGATCAGAGCGACGTCTTTGAGGATGGAGTTTGTGAAAAAGCTTCCCGCGCCCACCATCGTGACGTTGATCTTGCGGGGCATCCGGCCGGGCAGTCCGAGACGCTCGTCGGGAAGGGAATGCTCAAGATGGGAGGTGGCGGCGGCCATGGCTCCAAGGTAGCACAAAGGGAACGTTAACGATCCCCCTGGAGATCTCGTGCGTCATGTCTATAATTAGAGGGTGCGACCCTGGTAAGACCGCCGGGAAAAAAGTGTGGCAACGCGCCGACTCGCAGTAGGGTAGAAAGCAATACGGCCTTCGACTGAGCCTTAATGTCCAAGATAACGGGATCTGGAAACGAGAGCAAGCTCATCCTCCTCATCGAGGACAACATCGATGACGAGCGCCTGACGCTTCGGGCTCTGCGGCGCAACAACGTCATGAACGAGGTTGTCGTCGCCTACGACGGCCAAGAGGCGATCGACTATCTGTTCGCGACGGGCCAGTCGGAAGGGAGGGACCTCGGCGTCATGCCGGCGCTCGTGGTGCTCGACCTCAAGCTTCCGCGCCTCAGCGGCCTCGAGGTCCTGCGGCGCATGCGCTCGAACGAGACCACGAAGCGCATCCCCGTCGTGGTACTGACTTCCTCCGACGACCAGGAAAAGATCGAGCAGGCCTACGAGGCGGGGGCCAACTCCTTCATCCAGAAGCCGACCGATCCGAACGAGTATTCGGAGATGGTGCTCCAGATGGCGATGTACTGGCTCCTTCTCAACCGGGTGACGCCGGAGCGCACCTACGCCTAGCGTGGGGGCCGGGCCTTGTGCCATACTCCCTCTCTGTTCGCGGGTGTAGCTCAGTGGTTAGAGCGCCGGCCTGTCACGCCGGACGCCGCGGGTTCAAGTCGCGTCATCCGCGCCATTCCCGACTCCTGCCGCGGTAGCTCAGTTGGTAGAGCATAGCACTGAAAATGCTAGGGTCACCGGTTCAAGTCCGGTCTGCGGCACCACCCTTTTCTCCCCTCGGGAGCTCGGCTTATGGTGAAGTGGGACCGCTCCAAAGGCCGCGCCGAGCCCATCCGGCTACTTAACCTGGTCGCCGAGAAGGAGAACGGCGAGCCGCTCGTGGACGTGGGCGAGCACGCGCCCTCGATGCGCATCCTCCGTCCGCAGGTGATCCCCTACGTTCGTCGGACGGTGGCGGAGATGTGCGAGCGCGCAGCGCAAAGGCTCCCCGCAGGAATGCACCTTGGCTTGGTCGAGGGCTGGCGGCCCCTCGAACGCCAACAGCGGATCTACGACTTCATGTGGCGCCACGCGGCGGAGGCCTTTCCCCATCGAGATCACGCCGCGCTGCGCCGCACCGTGAACCGGTGGGTCGCCCCGACGGATCAGAAGGCGCCGCCCGGCCACTGCACCGGCGCCGCGGTGGACGTCTGGCTCGTCGACGACGAGAACGAGCCCATCGAGGTAAGCGCGCCATACGACCGCTATGGCGCGGCGCCGACCTATGCGCTCGGTCTCACGGAGTGCGCGCAGCGTAACCGCACGGCGCTCGTCGAGGCGATGCTGGACGTCGGCTTCTCCAACTGCCGCGACGAATGGTGGCACTACAGCTACGGCGACACCGGCTGGGCCGTCCGGCTCGGCTACGACGAGTGCTACTACGGCCTGGCCCAGCTCGATCCCGCCCTCTATGCGGAGCTGGAACGGATGCACGAAGAGTCGATGATCGACCGTCCCAGCCCGTTCCTGCCGCCAACCTAGCCCTTCTTCTTAGGAGGCGGCAAGCTGAAGTCGATAGGATCGGGCATCGTCACCCCCGACGGCACAAAGGAATCCGGAGTGAGGAGCAGAACGTCCAGCGCCATGTCGGCCCCCTGGGCGCCCACGACGCGGATGCGGATCGTGCTTGATCCGCCCGCGAGCCGGGTCTTTCCGAGGCGGTACCACGCGAAACCCTCGCCGTAGGGACTGAAGGGGCCCTCCGCGATCGTCATGGTTTGGCCTCCGATGATCGCCTGGACGTCCTTCCGACGATTCGCGGGGATCCGGGCGGCGATCCACAGCTCTTGGTCCGCTTGGGTCCGCACGGGGACGGTGTAGTTCGCCCAGTAGTCCTTGCTCTCCGGCGCGATCTGCGTCCGTAGGCTCAGGACGGCTTCGCTGCTGCAGCCTGGCGACGGCAGAACTTCGCTGAAGGTGTGCTCGCGTGATGCCTCGGCTTCGATCCATGCGAACCTGCCGACCTTGTACGCCAGCTTCTCCAGCGACCGGCGCAGCAGCGCGAAGCTCCCGCCCGGGTTCCGCTCGAATCCCGCGACGTGGTCCTTGAAGAACACGCGGTCCTCCGTCGTGTCGCGCTTGAGGACGTCCGCGCTGATGATGAGTGCGGCAAACCGGGCGACGGTCTCCTTGAACGCCGGCTCCGGGATGGGAATCTCATCGATGCCTTGAATCAGCAACGGGTACTCCGTGAGCGTGACCTCCACGCCCCCCTTCACCACCTTCGGCTTGGGGTCGGAGCCATCCACGGCCTCGAACGTCGCCTTCTTCGGCTCGACCATCCGGAGCTTCACCCTCTGCGGCCCCGACCGCGCCCAGATCGCGACGCTTTCCGGCAGGCGATAGCCGAAGTAGCCCGTGCCGAAGTCGATCCGGTTCCCGCTCAGGGGCGCCGGAAGCCACCACTGCCCACCCGGAAGGCGCTGGGGGACGGCTGGGTTCAGCGCATTCTCGGGAAAGAACACCGGACGGGGCGAGTCGGAGCCCGCCGAGGCCGCCCGGCGGGGCGCCACGGCACTGATCGCCATATTGGTCTCGGCGGCAGCGCAGCGGAGGAACGCGCCACCCGCTCCCACCGCGAAGAGATCCTCCACGACGTTCGGGACGAGCGCGGCCTCGCCGGTGCCCGCGTCGACGTCGGTGCCCAGCAGCCAACCGCGTGTGTCCCAGCGCAGGATGCTGCTGGCGGCCCGGCTCGCCCCCTCCAGGACGGCGCTGGGGGTGGTGCCCGCCGTTCGAATGCCGATTCCGTCAACCGGCGAGGTCCGCTGCTCATAGGGCGCGGACCACCCCATCCATTCTTGGACGACGGGCACGTCCGCCGCCCCCCGGATCGCCGCGACCATGCGCGCGTACCGTCTCTCCACCGCGGAGTGGACCGCGTCGCCGATGTCTCGCCAGGCCACGCTGCGGCGGCTGTCGCAGGGATAAAGCTTATCGACCTTGGGATCCCACAGAACCGACACGCCGCGTGTGGTCGACCACAAAGGCACGAGTCGGGCGAGGTGGTCGAAGTCGTCGATGTCCGACGAGCTCATAGACCAGCTGCGGAGCGCCGTCTCGATGTTCTTGTACCGGCTCTCGAGCTGCGCCGCCAGCTCCATTCGGAAGTAGGGGCTGGTGGGAATGAAGCGCATCTCCCGGCCCGGCAGCGCCAGCGTGCGCCCGAGGGGGTTGACGAATCCGCGGAGGCCCGGTCCCGTGGGGTGGCGCTTCAGGCTCGCGAGGAGCGCGTCCCGGTGGGCGTCCATCTCTTCCCATAGGTCCGGTAGCTCGAGGCTTGCCATTTCGGGATAGATGAGCAGGACGTGCTCTACCCCGGTGCGCTTGACCTCGTAGGTCAAGCGTCCGTTCACGATCGGGACGCGCTCGCTCCTCTGGATCGTGGAGTCTCGCCGCGAGGCAAGAACGACGAGTGCGCTCGTCGCGCCCGGAAGCTCCACCGTCACCGTCCTCGGCTCGACGATTCCCGACACGCGATAACCTTGCGGCTCCACCGCAATCCCCTTCGCCATCGGCGCGAGGGAGCTGACGGCGATGAGGTAGCGCATCCCCGCGGTCTCCAGCGCCGCCAGGGCCGCCTCCCAGCCCATGCCGCCTGCGGGAAGCTCGACGAGGACATCCGTGGCTCCGGCCTCTTTGGCGGCCGCGATGGAGGCGAGGGAGCCGTCTAGGCGGAGTCCGACCGGGAGGTAGGGGACCCCGTTCCAGACCAGCGCGTGGCGCTCGTCTATCTGCCAGGTCGCGGGGGGGGCGTTCGACGGACGATAAACGCCGTCTCGCCGCTGAGCGCCCGCAACAGCGGCCAGCGAGCACAGCGCGAGGGCGCACAAAAGGGGCCGCACATCTAAAAGGGTACCTGCCCTACACTGGAAGACCACGAGAAGAGGAGGGGCTGGGGGGCGCCGTGCGTTCGGCAGGCATCGGCTATCATCCCCTTATGATCGCCGCCAGCTTGGACGAGGTCTGCATCAACACGATCCGGGGCCTCTCGATAGACGCCGTGCAAGCCGCCAACAGCGGGCATCCAGGGCTGCCGATGGGCGCCGCTCCCATGGCCTACGCGCTCTGGACTCGCCACCTGAAGCACAATCCGAGCGACCCCCTCTGGTTTGACCGCGACCGATTCCTTCTCAGCGCGGGCCACGGCTCGATGCTGCAGTACTCGCTCCTCCACCTGACGGGCTACGACCTGCCGCTGGACGAGATCAAGCGCTTCCGCCAGATGCACAGTCAGACGCCCGGCCACCCGGAGAACTTCGCCACTAAGGGGGTTGAGATGGCGACGGGGCCGCTGGGGCAGGGGTTCGCGCACGGAGTGGGCTTCGCCATCGCAGAGAAGTTTCTCGCCGCGAAGTACAACCGGCCGGAGCATGAGGTGGTGAACCACTTCACCTACGTGATCTGCTCCGACGGCGACCTGATGGAGGGCGTGTCTTACGAGGCCGCCTCGCTCGCGGGGCACCTGAAGCTGGGCAAGCTGATCTACCTGTACGACGACAACGGCATCACGATCGACGGGAGCACGGAGCTGGCCTTCACGGAGGACACTGCCGCCCGCTTCGTCGCCGCGGGCTGGCACGTCCAGAGCGTAGACGGGATGAACGTCGATGCGGTGGACCGGGCCATCCTCGAAGCGAAGCTGAACGAGGACCGCCCCTCCCTCATCGCCTGCCGGACGATCATCGGCTACGGCAGCCCCAACAAAGCGGGCACTTCGAAAGTCCACGGGTCGGCGCTGGGGCCGGATGAGGTCCGGCTCACCAAGGAGAGGCTGGGCATCCCCCCGCAGCCGGCCTTCTACGTGCCGGAAGAGGCACTCGCGCATTTTCGCCAGGCCGTCGACGAAGGGCAGAGGCGGCAGCGGGAGTGGGAGGGTCGGATGCAGTCTTACCAGGCCGCCTATCCCGCCGAAGCCGCCGAACTCAGGCGCGCCTTGGAGGGCGACTTCGGCGACGCGTGGCTGCAGGCGCTGCCCAGCTTCAGCGAAAAGGTAGCCACCCGCAAGGCAGGCCAGACGGTTCTCAATTCCATCGCTCCGCACCTGCCGAGCCTCCTGGGCGGGAGCGCCGACCTCGCGGAGAGCACGTTCACGCACATCGAGGAGGGCGGAGACTTCGAGCCTGCGGCGCCGACCGGGCGGAACATGAACTACGGCATCAGGGAGCACGCGATGACCGCGGCGGTAAACGGGATCACCCTGCACGGAGGCGCCCGTGCCGTCGCCTCTTCGTTCCTGATCTTCACGGACTACTGCCGCCCGTCACTCCGGCTGGCGGCGCTCATGGAGTGCCCGTCGATCTTCGTCTTCACCCACGACTCCATCGGCCTCGGCGAAGACGGCCCGACGCACCAGCCGGTCGAGCACCTGACGGCCCTCCGGGCGATCCCGAACTTCAACCTCTTTCGCCCGTGCGATGGTAACGAGACGGCCGTGGGCTGGAAGGTCGCGCTCCAGTCGAAGAACACGCCGACGCTCCTCGCGCTGACCCGGCAGGGCCTCCCGCCCCTTACACCGGAGAATGTGCGGGAGCATCCGGCGGAGAAGGGCGCGTACATCCTCCACGAAGCTTCGGGCGGCACGCCGCGGCTCATCCTCGTCGGTACCGGCAGCGAGGTGCAGCTCTGCGTCAAGGCGAGGGAGACCTTGGAGGCCGAGGGGATCCCCACGCGAGCGGTGAGTATGCCGAGCTGGTACCTCTTCGCTCTTCAGAGCGAGGGCTACCGCCGGTCTGTGTTCCCCGTGCGTGTGCCCACCGTCTCGGTCGAGGCGGGGTCAACGCTGGCGTGGCCGCGCTACTCGCAAGCTCAGGTCGGTCTGGACCGCTTCGGCCTCTCCGCCCCCGGCGACGAGGTGATGCGGGAGTTCGGCTTCACGCCGGAGAACGTCGTGGAGACGGCGAGGTCTCTTCTTGGACAAGAGCCCGGGTAGGCCGACCATGGAAGTCCTGAGCGCCTGCTGCGGGATGGTCGTCTGCCCGCTCGTATGGCTCGCGTGGATCGTGCCGTGGAGGCGTGGCCTGTTTCCGAAGTGGGTCGGCCCCATCGGGGCGGGCCTTCTACTTTCGATCACCCTCCTCGCCACTTGGGGAACGCTGACGTACGTGCTGCTGAGCGAGCCGCTGGTCGCGGCGAGCCGGCAGGGCGATCTTCAGGAAGTGAGGCGCCTGCTTTCGATCGGAGCCAGCCCCGACGCTCGCGCGGAGTTCGGGACGCCGCTCTTAGAAGCCGTCGAAGGCGGGCACACGGAAGTCGTCCGCGCACTTCTCCAGGCGGGAGCGGACCCCAACCAGCCGGACGGCCCCGGCGGAAAGAGCCCTCTCCGCCTCGCCAAAGCGGCCGGGCATAGAGAGATCGCGCGGCTCCTGCGCCAGGCCGGAGCGCGCTGATCCCAAACCTCGGTCTGGCTTGGCGCGTCCAACACGGGTAGGGTTGCAGGGATGCCCGACGCGGCAACGGGAGGAGTGTAGATGGCAGATTTCAGAGCGAGCCGCCGGATATCGGTTGTCGTCGCATGTGCGGCGGTAGCGCTGAGCGGATGTAGCGGCGAGGGCGGCGGCAACAACGGACCGCCTCCGGCGGGAACTCCCCAGGCTCTCGTTCTCGACTCGTCCAACAACCTCAGGAAGATCCGCCTCGACAACGGGCGTTTGGTCGGGCGTCCTTTCAGTGTCACCGGTCTCCAAGCGGAGAGAGTTCTCTCGGCGTGGACTTCTGCCCGCTAACGGCGTGCTCTACGGGCTCGGCAGCACCGGCCGGCTCTACACGATCGACGCCACAACGGGTGTCGCGACGCAAGTGGGCACCGCTGTTTTTCCTGGAAACCTCGTAGGCCGGATCGGCTTCGACTTCAACCCGGTAGCGGATCGCATCCGTGTCGTCACGGACCGCTTCCAGAACTTCTCGGCTAAATCCGGACGATGCCACGGTGACATCCGACACCGACGTCGCCTACGACGCTGCAGGACCGAATGCCACGGCACGGCAATCCTCTGGCGCCGCCGCCTACACGAACAACTTCCCGGGCCCCCAACACCACTCTGTACGTCCTCGACGCGGACCTGAACGCCCTCGTAGCACAGCCCGCAGGGTGGGAGGAAATCCTTCCCCGAATATGGGCGTGCTGACCGTCGTCGGTCCGCTGGGGTGGACTTCGCCGCGGGCGGCTTCGACATCTCGGAACGACCGGAACGGCTTTCGCCTCTGGAGGTTCAAGAAGGACACCCGGTCGCGCTTTTTCGCCATCAACCTGACGAACGGCCTCGCCCAGCGAATCGCCCGCCCGAGCGTCGGCAGCGAGTGCGCAGTCTGGCGATTATTCCGTAGAGTCGTTGGTCGTTGGTCGTTGATCGTGAGTCGTGGACCGTGGACCGTGATCCAGACAGGAAGCGCGTTCGGTAGAGCTGAATCTGCATTCGCGGTCCACGGTCCACGACTCACGATCAACGACCAACGACTCTACGGTCTTTCCGCGCAGCCGCTCGCGCTGCGGATGGCGGCGTCAAGATGCGGCAGGCGTCGGCGGCGACGAGGGGATCGTGATTCCCATCAGGGCGTCTCTCCTTTGGAGGCAGTTGCGGAAATAGCGGGCGGGGTTCGTCTCCTGGAAGTGCCTGCGGTTCGTACACGATGGGGTCTTCGCGCGGGACGTTCTTGATGACCTTGCCCCCGGAGACGGAGAGCGTCCCCGTCTTGCCGTGGACGACCGGGTTCGGGGCCCACGTCGAAACCGAAGGTCGCCCACGTGCCCTCGATGATCGCACTCATCTTCGGGTATCGCAGAACGCAGATCGCGTGGTCGTCGGGAACGGGATAATCCTTGGTGAAGTTACCTCGGACGCAGTAGACGCTCTCCGGCAGGCCGAAGAACCAGCGACAGAGGACGGCGCCGTAGGAGCAGAAGTCTGCGATGGCCCCACCGCCGTTCGGCTCTCATCGTACAGCCAGCCGACAAAGTGTTCGTCACCCGATCTCCTTCGGCCCGTGGTGCCCGTTGCGGTATCGGAGGTGGAATACCGGTCCGACTTCCCCTGCGAACCCGGGCGTAGAGGTCATAGAGCCAGGGTTCCAGGCAAGCGGCCAGTTGATCATGAGCGCCCTGCGCTCGTCCGCATGGCCTCCAGCATTCGATCGGCGTCGACGGCGTTCGCCGCCATCGCCTTTCTACCATGCAGGATGCCTCGGCCTAGCGCCTCCACCGTAATCTGCGTCGACTCGACATTGTCGCTCGTCAAGGAGCGCGTCCAGCTTCTCCCCTATCGAGCATCTCGCGGTAATCGCCGTAGGTGCGCTCGAAATCCGGCTGCGCCTTGTCGATCAGGGGCGTCCGGTCCGCCACCGCCACCAGCCGAGCACCCGGCACCTTCTTCCACGCGTCGATCAGTCCCCAAACATGCCCATGCGAGGCCCGCCCCGCCAACCGTCATCTCGTCCGCCATGCGCCGACCATACCAGCGACGGCCGCTGGAGTTCTTGAGCAGCGAGTGGTCGCCAGGCGAAGGGCGACCACCGCTTCCGTCGCGCCCTTAGCGAGCGAGAGCACGGTCCAGATCGCCGCCAAGCGGTATCCGGCGAGGGTGGCGAGTTTGGCGGAGGCCGCGCGCCCTTCGCGATGTGGTCCTCCGGCGGCGTGGTGCCTTCGGGAGACTGTATACGAGGGACTTGGAGGGCGAGACCGATTGCCCAGGCGCTCGGGTCCTAGATCGACAGGGCCGGAAATGGTCGGCGCAGGGCGGTCATCAGGGTATCCGCCTGGAGTCGCATGGCGCTCCGTATCCGCGGTGAGGGGCGCTCGTACACGTGAAAAAGGCTGAGGCCGGCGTCCCAGAGAGCGTGCAGGTTCGAGGGGGGCTCGCGCCGACGGCGTGAGCCGGGTCTCGAGCATGAACTCGTTGCCGCCCCGGTCGCCGCTGGGATGGGCGTCGGTGTCGCGGGCTACGGTGTGCAAGGGCTGGTGGATGTCGCCGATGGCGAGCAGGTGATGGAGAGCGTCCGGCAAGCGCTCCGAGTCGGCTTGCCCCCGTCGGCGAATGCAGCGCGGAACCGCTCTATCGCCCAGACCACGTTTTGCTCCAGGGGCCGGTTGTTTGTCGTCTTGCCGTCGGTGCAGGCGCTGGTTCGTGGTGCCAGCGACCGGTCTCGCCGAGCGGGAGTCGTCGGCCCAGCAGGCGGCGGTGAGGAACGTCGAGGTCTTTTCGGTGCCCCGACCGCGAGCCGCCGGCCTCGCAAGGTCTGCGGCTTGATGGACCTCTCCCGCGACGGCAGCGACCACCATGTGGCCCGTGTCCGACCACGCTAGGGCAGCGGCCGGACCCCCAGGCGAGAAGAGCGAAAAGACAAATCGAGAAGCCCGCACGCCGAAGGCTACCCGTAACGCCGACGGCGCTCCGCCGTCGGCCAACTCCCGTTAAAGGACGGGACCCGACTTCCGATGGTTTAATGCATGATCGCCTTGCGCGCTACGACGAAACGGGGTAATGCCCGGAGGAACTCAGCGATGATCATTCGCCCGGCTAATCCTCGACATGGTCGTGGTCGACCTGCTGCTCGCCGGGATCTTTCTCACCGGTCCGGGGCGCCGGAAGAGAGATCGCCGCGCTCCGGCGAATCTCGTTCATCGGCGCTGGCCCGGCGATAGAGCAAGGCTCTACCTCAGCCCGTTTTTTCAGAACGACTCTGGCTTGGCGCCAGAAACTGCGCTTCCGGGGAGAGATCGCCCAGGGGCACCTCGGCTAGCCGCTCCATCTCCTCGAAGCGCCGCACGAAGATCAAGCATCTTGCGAGAGCCCGGCTCGACCTTCGGCCCAACGGGCCAGGTTCGCCGCAATAAACACAAGATCTCCGGCCTCCACTCGGCCGGCGTCGCCGCCCTCCATAAAGCCCCTCAGCTCCTCCTCCTCACGGAGCTTGTCGGCGACCGCTTGGATGTCCGGGCCACTCGGAATCCGGCACGGGCGGCCCGCTTGCTGATCTCGTAGGCCCGCAGAAGGAAGGCATGGCTTTCGGTACGCCCGCGAGGACGGACGCGGGGCCCTCGCCCTTTTCATCGCGCTTGATCGGTCCCAGCCGTGCAGCACCTCGTCCGCGTCTTTGCTTCGCCGGTGCCCAAAGACGTGCGGGTGGCGGCGGACGGAGCTTCTCGACGATTCCCCGTGCCACGTCGCTGGTGTCGAACCTGCCCGCGAGCTTCTCGATCTGGGCGTGCATCACGGGCTGCAGCAGGGGTCGCCGAGCTCTTCCGCAGGGCATCCGGGTCACCGGCGTCGATGGCTTCGACCACCCTCGCAGGCTTCCTCGAGCAGATGTCTTTTCAGGCTAACGTGGGTCTGCGCCTGGTCCCAGGGCAGCCGCCCGGACCGGGAGGAGGCGATCCACCACGGAAACGAGTTCCCCGAAGGCGCCGCTCGATGCTTCCGAAAGCACGAGGACGGCACTGTCGGGGACGCCCCCCACCGGGGATCGGCTCCACCGCCACTCCCGGCGGCGCGCAGTACCCCGCCGCCGAAGGCGCCGTCGGAGTCGGCGTGGTGCAGACGCTTGCCCCGCGCAGGGCCCGCCAGCTCCTCAGAGCTCGGGGTAGGCGAGTGTACCACCTCGACCACCCTCAACCCCCGTTCGCGGAAGCGTCGCCGGTTTGCCTCAGATACGCCTGGACGAACTTGTAGGCGTCCGCGAACTGTGCGTCGCGGATGTCGATCTTGGCTTCGCCCGCAGCGCCCTCATCTCGGCGGCAAGGTCGTTCTTCCTGATGCGGCCTTGTCGAGCATCAGGCTGCGTCGCAGCTCGCGTCGCCGGGCCGGCGTGAGCTCGAGCAGCTTCGGAGCGTGACGCCTTCGAGGAGATACTTCACGAACATCTTCCTCGGCTGATCCTCCGTCCCAGAGTGATCCACGGGGTGGTCTGCCGATCTTCGTCCCGTCCACAACGTCGCGAACCTGAGGCGTGAGCCGCTCTATCGGGAACTCGCCGCCGCAAACGCCGTCGCTGCGGCTCGCGTCGACGCTCCGCGCGCTCGCTACTCGGAGAATTTTTTACCGGCCACGAGATCGGGTGTCGACGGCCTTCTGGCTGGCGTCGCTGTCGACGACAATCACACGTAGCTTCGGCCGACCTTGGAGGTCGTGAAGCGGGTCGGGTTTTCCTTGTAGTGCTTGTCGATCTCCCGATCGGTGATCACGACCCCAAAGTCGCGATCTTGAATTGCGCGATCTGGTAGCGCACCAGGTTCTTCGGCTCGGCGGTGCGCCGCGCTCTTCCAGGTCGCAAGCAGCGTGGGCTGCTCGGTCAACTTCCGCGTTATACTCGGCGTCCACTTCGACCTCCGTCGGCACGCTCCCTTTTGCTTGGCGAGCTGGAGGACCAAGCGCTCCGTACCGAGCTGCTCCAGGGTGGGAAGCCGGGGGGGAACTCGGCGATGACGTTGCCCATCTTTTTGCCACGCCGGCCAGAAACTCCATTTCGGCGGCCACCTCGAGCCCTTGATCTCCTCGCCGTTAACGGTGGCGACGGTGCGGGTGTGGATCGACCTGCGCGACGGCAACGCCGGCGAGCAAGGGCGGCGGCGGTAAATAGTCTCTTCAATTCGTTTTCTCCAGGGCAGATCCTATTCGTCTTCGGCTGCGGCACGGCAGGAGACGCTTCGGCGCTCGCTGCACACTACCCCTCCACTACGCCATCAGTTCCTGAGCGGCTTCCGTTTCCAGCATATGACGAATACGCGCGACGGCATGGGCGCGGCTCCAGGAACCCCGACGCTCCCGCGCCGCGTCCTCGTACGACGTGGACCGGGCAAAGATCGTCCGGATCTTCATCTGGTGGTCGTCCTCCGTCAATCCTCTTCCACGACATCCGCCATGGGCGGAGTCGATCGTCCCGCCGAGCGGCCCTTCCGGCGTCACCCACTGAGGGCGGGGAACGGGCGTCGCCTCCGAGGCAGGCGACGGAGCCTCCGTGAGGAGCCGGTCAGGGTGGTAGACGGTGACTCAGTGGTACGAAGGTATCCCGGATGCCGAGGCGTGGTGATCGGCGTTGTCTGCCACCAGCCCCCTCGGCGAGGACCAGGGCCGCTTCGCTCAGCCGCGCCGCGCCTGCGGATGTTCGCCGCATCACCGGTCGTCCACATCCATGCGGATGAGCCCCCACGCGCAACTCGGGCATCCCGATCTGGCCTCCCACAGGCCGCGATCAGGTGCGGGAAGTACCATCTCGAAGCCGCCGCCGAGGCGGTGGCCGAACTGGCGGCGACTGGCCAATCACGCTCTCGAAAAGCTCGCCGAGCCGCTGGAACTTCGCGAGGGCACCGTCCATGTCGGCGCGGTTTTCCAGATGGCGGCCAGGAAAGTTGAGGCCGTACCCCTCGCCGAGAAGGAGCGCGCTTCGCTGGCGAGCACGAGCCGGTCCAGCGACTTCGACTCGAGAAGCACCGTCAGCTCGTCCACGACTGAAGGGCTGAAGACGCCCATCTTGCTTGTGGCGGCAGAGGGCAATAACACCGTCGCCCAACGCCTGGAGCGTGCAGAGTCGCCGGCCACATCGTCGAAGTCCTCGATTGCCGCGTACTGCGACCCGGATCCGGGCGCGTGTACACGTTATCGTGCCCGAGGAAGGTCCCGCCCTCGTAGTAGCGGGGGGTATCGCCGAGATGCTCGTGGCCGATGGCATCCATGAGCCTGCAAGGCCGAGCTGCCAGCCAAAGCCCCAGCATGACGCGGTCGAAGTCGAGCACGCTGTGGCTGATCTCGCCTTTGATCGCCTGGGCGAAGCGGAGTACGGGCGATCTGTGGTCCTCAGGTACTCGCCGACCTCGTCGCGCCCGCCGAGCGCTCGGCCGACGCGCTCGCCGAGGGGCGGTTGACCATCTTCGATGGTCGGGATCTCGACGATCCTGCATGAAAGCAGTACGCGAACGTCTGGAGGTCGAGGACGAGAAGTTCCTTGCTCTCCTTGCAGTAATAGCCCTGTCGACCTTGTGCCGAGTCACCCTCGGGCGAACAACGGTGCACGGAGAGCCGGGAAGGTTGAACACGGACCGGTCGGGGCTCTCCCGGCGGTCGCAGCACGATCCATGCGCGATGTCTACGCATCACGTCCAGTCCCACGAGTCCTGTTCAGCCGGAAGCTGCCGCTGCGGGGCCGCCCGAGGAAGAGGCCGGTAGTGGCATCTACTTCCTCCACGCTCAGGTGCAGCCGCTCGGCAGTGTGGACGGCATTGAACATGGACCACATCCCAAGCGGTTGGCGATGAACCCGGGAGTGTCCTTCGCGAGCGACGCGACGTGCGACCCTCCTCAGAAAGCTCGTCAGCGCCGCCACGGCGGCGGGATCCGCCCTCCGTCGGGTCGAGTTCGAGGAGCTCGATAGGGGCGGATTAAAGAAGTGGTGCCGGACGAAGCGGCGGCGGAAGCTTCGTGGAACGGCCTCGGCCAGAGCGGATATTCTGCAGGCTGCTCGTATTGGTCGAGATTGCGTTGTCTGCCTCGATGTCGCCGAGGGCAGCGTACAGCGCGCGCCGGCATCCAAGTTCTCGAAGATGGCCTCGCAGACCCAGTCGGCGGCGGCAAAGGAGAGGTTGTCTTCGATGGTGCCGAGCTGGATGCCGTCGCCGCGTTCATGGGTCGGGGCGGGGAGACGAGCCGCACGCGCCCTGCTGAACGCTTCCCGGGACGCTTTTGGGTCAGGTCGAGGAGGCCAACGTCGAAGCTAAGTTGGCAAGCGGCGCGGCGATACCGCTTCCCATAGTGCCTGGCCCGATGACGCAGACCGTCTTCGCCCTGAGCCAGTGATCGAAAGGTGCCTCTGCCGCCGAGTTCGCCGCCCCCCGCACCCGCCGCCGCGGGCGCCGTTACCTTCGCCCTTTCATTCGGGCGAACCTGGGCTATCTTCGTCTTGGACGTGCGTGGGCCATGCAGTAGCTTACGAAGGTGAGAACATAGCAGGCTATAGAAGGGATCACGACGGGCCAGGCCTCCGATTAACGAGAGGTCCTCCCCGCTTCCGAGACGTTCGGGTGATCGGTACAGACGGTGGCCAGCTCGGCGTTCTTGCCGAAGTCGCCAAGCGCTGAACCCTGGCCCGTGAGCAGGGACTCGACGCCCAGCGATGGTCTCTCCGACCGCCGCCTCCGGTGTGCAAGATCATCGACTACGGTCGGCACAAGTACGAGACGGAGAAGCTTAACAAGGACGGCAAGAAGAAGCAACGGAAGTAAAGGGTATAAAGTCGGGTGCAGATCGCGGGACACGACATCTCGTTCCTCATTCGGAACGCGATCGAGTTCCTCGAGGGGGGCACAAGGTCAAGGTGACCTGCCAGTTTCGGGCTCATGGTGACGCACCGGAGTTGGGGGCATGAAGCTGGGGCCCTTCTTCAAGCAGTGCGCCCCCTGTCGGTGGTGGGGCGCATTCGACGATGGACAGCAAGCTCTGATCTGTCGGTGCCTGGTGCCGAAGCCGCAGTCGAGGGGAAGAAAATGCCAAAGATCAAGACCAACAAGACCGCGGCAAAGCGGTTCAAGATAACCGGAAGCGGGAAGATCACCCGCCGGAAGTCGCACAACAACCACCAGTTCCTACACAAGAAGGGGTCCCGCAAGAGGCGTCTTGAGCAGGAGCCCGTGGTCTTCCAGGGCGAGCTGAAGCGCATCAAGCGCATGCTCGTCCTCTGATCCGCAATGGCCGCCCTCACCGGGGCGGCCATTGCCACGACCGGCGCCCTCCGGGGCGCGACTCTACCGCTACCGCCCCTCCGAGGCTGGGACCCGGTGTTACAAAAGGAGAAGCATCATGGCACGTGTCAAACGCGGCACAATGCGCCACAAGCGCCACAAGAAGGTAATCGAGCAGGCAAGCGGCTACTGGGGTCGAAAGAAGAACGTATTCAGCCGAGCCCACGAGCAGGTGATGAAGTCCGGGCAGTACGCTTTCCGCGACCGCCGGGCGAAGAAGCGGGACTTCCGTCGTCTCTGGATCGCGCGGATCAGTGCCGCCTGCGACGAAAGTGGGATCAAGTACTCGGAACTGATCTACGGGCTGACCACGGCGGGCATTCAGATCAACCGCAAGATGCTGAGCGAGCTCGCGATTGCGGACATGGACGCGTTTCGGGCGGTCGTCGCCCAGGCTCGAGCCGCCGCTTAGCCGCTCTTGAGGGCGTCCTGCCCGCGGCTCTCCCCGACGAGGAGCTGCGGGCAGGAAGCCCTCGGTATGTCCGAACTAATACTGTGCATCGGCCAAAACGCGGACGCGCTGTCAGACGGTCTAGGGAGAGAAGGCCTGTTAAACCATGATTCTGTCGACGCTCGCCGCCCTATCCGCTCTCAGTGCCCCTCCGAACGCTGCGCCGGTCGCGCTCGCGCGCACCTTCAAGAAGGGTGAGCGCTTGACCTACCGGGTGGACTCCAACCTAGCCGTTCAGAGGCGGTTCAGGGGCCTTCAAACGTGGATGCCCGAAGACCTCGACCTCAGCTACGGCTTTACGACAGAAGTTACGGCCATGAAGACGGACGGGATCGCGCAGATCCGGTACAAGCGCCCGACCTTTACGGTAATCGAAGGAGAAACTCACAACGCGCCGCCCAAGCGGAAAGTCGAGAAGGTGAACTACGACATGTTGATTACGGTCTCTCCTCTGAACGAGATCATCGACATGAAGGATCTCGGTAAAAAGAAATCGGCCAGAGAGACGCGCCCCTTGCTCAGATCCCTAAGCCGAGGCGGCCAGAGCGCCGTTTTGAGAGGTCCGCTGGCGGGGTTCATTAGCGATATTTACCGGCTTGCTCTGTTCGTGGGATCCTTCGATAGCGCGCTCGACTTTTCGCCGAAGCTTTCGCTGGACGAGGTTAAAGTCGGCGATACCTGGAAGCGCACCGCCGGGTACCAGCCGCAAAAGGTGAAGGGCAAGCACGCCGTCCAGAGGCTGGACTACACGTACACCTATAAGGGTCGCATGAAGTCCGGCAAGACCACAGTAGAGCGGATTCAGGCAACGCTAGCACTCGATGCGAACCTCGCCGACTTCGTCCACGAAGCCTACGACGTGAAGCCTCAGGAGACAGGGCTCAAGGGCATCCCAGTCAACTTGAAGGCTACTATCGACTTCGACTTAGACCCGAAGACGAAGCGTACACTGCGCGCAACGGCCAGGGCCAAGGGCGGCTTCCAGGTCGTGATCACCGAGCTCCCGGACGAGCCGATCGAGGAGCAAACCTTCGAGGGGACCACTATCCTGAAGCTCGTTTCGACGGCCGCCGCAAAGCCTCCTCGAAAAAAGCGCAATTAGTCGGCGTTCCTTCCTAGCCGCACGAACGTCAGTTACACACGTCCATGCGCGCGTCGATCTATTGGCGAGTCTTACCCGCCCAGGTCGAAGGCTGCGGGCGGAGGTATGTATGATGATGCCTATGCGGCTTAGCTGTCGATCGCTTCGACCTTTTGCGGCCGGGCCGATGCCCCATGATCGGGGTTAACGTCCGGCGCTCCCTACCAGGGGCACAGCGGATCTCTATGACCACGGCGGTCGTGGGGATCGGCTTCCTCGCGAGCTTATCCTTCTACGCCGCCCTCCGGTGGCACTATGAGGGGACGGGAAATGCCCAGATGTGGGTGATTCTGCCCCTCATGGCGCTGGCTGCGGAGTTTATTCCCGTAGACCTTTCTCGACGAGGTTTGCGGATCACTTTCGCGCTGCCTTACGTGGCGGGTATGTGCGTTGCCGCGGGTCCTCTGGCCGCGATCTTGACGGATGTCGGCGCTACCGTGCTCGGTGGCTTGCTGGGCATGATCTCCCGGCGCCGGAGCCTCTCGCTGTTCTGGACGGCCACCAATGTGGCCGTCGCCACCTTAAGCGCCTCCTTGGGCTGCCTCGCGATGGGGGTTGTTGCCTATAGCACCGCAGGAATACCAGGTGCTCGCGTCCTAAGCGCGCTA
>JAUJNV010000038.1:0-10865 GCA_030447945.1 Fimbriimonas sp.
CGGAATGTTGTTCTCGCGGAGGATCGCGTCGTGGAACTGGCGGTTGGTCATGCGGCCCGAGCCGACGAGCTCCTTGTGCAAGGCCCGGAACTGGAGGCCGCCGAGCATGTAGGCCGCCTGGTACAGGGGAGGGTAAGCGCCGCTGAAGGAGCGGCGGACCTCCCCTTCCGCGTTCGCGCGCTCGTGGCCGACCCGTTCGACCAGCATGTCGATCGACTCCTGCTCGGTCATCTGGCCGAGGTGAAACTTGAGCGAGAACACCACCCGCGCCCCGCGGTGCATGCGCCAGAACAGCATCCCGATGCGGTCCTCGGGCGACTTCGGGAAGCCGAGGTCCCAGAGCAGCATCTCCCAGTACAGCGCCCACCCCTCCGTCCAGAACGGGGTCCCGAACAGGCTCCGGTACGGCTTGTTCCGCGCGTTCATAAAACCTTGCAGGTGGTGGCCCGGGATCAGCTCGTGCTGCACCGTGGCGCGCGAGAAGTGCCGGTTGTTCCCCCGCATACTCATGAGCTTTTCTTCGTGGGTCATGGTGTCCGTTGGGTAGGACACGGTGATCGTCTCGCCACCGAGGAAGAACGGGTTCACCCGCTGGCGCTCCGGGGACATCATCTCCATCCGCCAGGTCTCCTTCGCCAGAGCTGGGATGGTGACCAGGTCGCGCCGCTCCAGAAACTCGATCGCCTCGACCGCGAGCTCCCGCACGAGCTCCGTCTGCTTCCCCGGCTCCACGTGGAGCCGCTTGACGTGCTCCAGCGCCCGCTTCCAATCGTCGCCGTAACCGAGGTCGCGGGAGGCCCGCTTCATCTCCGCTTCGCACCAGGCGAACTCCCGCTCCCCGATGGCGAGCAGTTCTTCCGGGGTGTACGCGATCATCTCGAACTCGAGATCCGCCATCAGCGCCTCACGGCCGGCGGGCTGCCCGACGATCGTGAGGTCGTTCTCCCCTTTAAGCTTGAGGACCTTCTCCCGCAAGACGTTCGCGTACGCCTCCAGTTCCTTGTCGGCCGCCTTGTACGGCTCGGCGGCCCACCAGGTGAACATGGGGTCGTAGCCGCTGTAGAAGTTGTGCCAGTCCCGGAGCGTGGCGCGGAGCTTTCGCGTGAGGTCGACGGCCCGGCTCGCCTCGTCCTTCTTAGCGGTCCTTCCCTTTTCCACGGCCTCCCGGCTCGCCCGGACGGCCTTCGTGAGCTCGTTCAGCGTCTCGGCCGCCTTGGCGCCCTGCATTGGCTCCATACGTCGCCTCGCCTCCTCCAGGCCGATGATCCGCTCGCCGAACGGGACGAGTGGCCGGATGGCGTCGTCCTTCTTGCCTTCGATCTCCAGCTCGCGCAGCTCGCGCTGCAGGTGGTTGCGAAAGAGGACGAAGTCGACTCTGCCGTCGAAGCCGAGTCGGCCGAACTCCACCGCCTTCTGCCGGGCGTCCCACTTCTGGAGAAAGGTGCGGAAACGCTCGCGCCGAGTCGAAGATGCCTGGATTGTGTGGAGCCGCGAGAGACTCCCCGAGTCGGCTCGGTACTCCTCGATCTCTTCCCTCAGGCTCGCCGTGTCGGCGGCGTTTGGTGCGTCGGCTTTGGGCTCGGTGTTAGATTGGTTCTCGCGGGCGGTCATCGAGCGACTCTCCTCTTTGGGGTTCCCGGGAGCTGGAACGGCCAAGGCTAGGCCGAGCGCAATCAACGCGGCACCTGCCCCAAGAACGCGGTGCGGGCGGCGGCTAGGGAATTGGACGGTCATGGCTCTTCGGGGGCACCGGGCAGCGGTCGCTCCGGGATTAAACCCGTTAAGGTTTGACATTGAACGAGTCCCTGTTCCAACTCCCTCCGCCTGCCCGGATGGTTGTGTCGAGAAGGGGGGAGTTGCAGGGCGAGTTTTATGCGCCGCTGGCTCCGCCGGCGAGGAACTTCGCCGCGGCTTGCACGACGCGCCGCCCTTGGAAACGCGCCGCGGCCACGGCCGTCTCGTCCGGAGGAAGCGTCCCGTTCGCGCTTGTGAACGAAGTGCCGTAGGGGTTGCCTGCCTCGAACTGGATCGGGTCGTTGTAGCCCGGCGACACGATGATCGAGCCCCAGTGGTAGAAGACGTTGTTCATCGCAAGGATGGTCGCTTCGTGCCCACCGTGCGAGGTCGCCGCACTGGTGAAGGATGAGACGATCTTGTCGATCAGCTTGCCAGTGCCCCACAGGGGGCCGGTGGTGTCGATGAACTGCTTGAGCTGAGCCGTCGGGAGGCCGTAGCGGGTGGGCGTGCCGAAGATCATCACGTCCGCCCACTCGAGATCGTCGAGCGAAGCCTCGGGAACGTCCTGGGTTTCCAGCCGATGCTGGGACCATCCCTCGTTGGAAGCGATCGCCTCGTCCGGCGCGAGCTCCCGTACCTTCAAGACACGCACCTCGGCCCCGGCCTCGCGGGCTCCTTCCTCGATAGCGCGGGCGAGAGCGTAGGTCGTTCCCGTCGCGCTGTAGTAGATCACTGCACACTTAACCGCCATAGTTTGTTCCTCGAAGACGAAGAGTTAGACGCCGTCGTCCAGGAACCCGACCAGTCCGCACCCGTCGTCCTTACCTGCGGGCCTAGACCTTCTTCAGCAAGGTCACTCGCCCAACGGGCACCCATTCGACCACCATTATGTCGTTGTCGTTGATCCAGTTCGCGGCGTGGGGATGGATGAACTTTCCGGGGATAAACCGCTCGCGGGGAGCCCCGCGGAGGTTCGACGGCGCGCCGTCGCCGAGCGAGGCGAGGAGCTTGTCTTCCTTGTCGAGGATCGTTACGACGCTGTCGAGGTCGGGGACCAGGGCAAGACCTTTCTTGAAGTGGACGTGGCAGGGTCGCCGCATCCCCGCCGTGACGAAGCCGACGTGGCGGCCCTGAAGGGTGAACTGCTGCAACCGGTGGTTCGCCCGGTCGGCGACGACGAGCAGCGGCTGGCGGCTGCGCGTATCGACCCACAAACCGTGCGGTTCGAGGACCTTCCCCGCCTCGCGGCCCGGCCCGATGACGACGCCTCGGTAGTCGCCGTGGCGCGAGTAGCGGTGGACGTAGCTGGAGCCGTAGCCATCGCCGACGAACAGATCGCCGCCCGGCGAGAAGGCGACGTTCGTCGGACACCAGCGGCTCGCGTCCTTGTACACGCCGGACTCCAGCGGAACGCCCCGCTCCCACAAGACCTTGCCCTTGAGGTCCGTCTTCACGACCAGCCGCCGGCGGGTATCGCAATGATAAAGGAACTCGTCTCGCCCCTCCCGGCGAAGATCCAGCCCGTGCGCGCCGCCCCTGAATTCGGAGCCGAAGGACCGGATGAACTTCCCGCGCTCATCGAAGACGACGATGGCGTCTGAGGAGACGCTCGACGGGTGGACGGTGTGCGCGACGTAGATGCGACGCTGCGAGTCGACGGCCAAGCCTTGCGTGTCGCCCCCACTTGATGCTGGGCGGCGGCGTCAGCCAGTCGTGATGCACCTCGTAAACGTGGTCGCCGCCACCCAAGAGGACCCGCCTCTTCAGGGCGTCCTGAAGCGCCGCGAGGGCGGGAAGGGCGGGCGCGGCGACGAGGCCGGCGGCGGCTTTCAGCACCGACCGACGGGAGAAGTTCGAGCCGCTCATAGCCGCCAGTGTAGCAGTCGGCTAAGTCATGCGAGATTACGCTTACCGCGTGATACTGCGTGCGAGTGTCCGAACGATGCTGCCCACCGTACGCAGCGCCCGCTGGACCGGGCGTCGGTAGTAGAGCAGCCAGCCCGCCGCCCAAACCCCGCAGAACACAGCCAACAGCGGGAAGGGCGGTGGCGTGTAGTAACCGGCCCTTATCGACCATGCCATAACCACTGCGAAAAGGAGGGCGGCCATGACGGAGAGGGCGATCAGGCCGTGGAGGGCGATATGTCGGAAGGTATCGATCGTGCTCCACGAGCGCGAGACCCCGGTGGCGGGCGGCGCACTTGCGCGAGCAAACTCTGCGCCTCCCTTTCGGGAGATGTTCAGCGTCTCGCCTACATCCCGCAGGCTTAGCCAAGCGCTTGACTCCATTGCTTCGCGCCGGGACCAGAGCTCGATCATTGCGGCGGCCTCTTCTTGGGTCACCAGAACATCGCCCGGTTCGCCATGGGTCGTGGTGCCTTTCATGCCTTTAGTGTACGCCGCCGATCGACCGCTGCCTAGACCGGTTTCCCCAAGCCCGAAGGATGATGTCGAGGCTTCGGGGTGGCCAGTTCTCGCCCGCGTCGGATACCGTAGAGGAATGATCTTTCGGCTCGCGTTCGCGGCCTCTGCTTCGGCCTGTCGCTCACGGCGAGCGCCGCGTTGACCCCTACCCATCTCCGATCCGAGTTCCTCACGAACCCCTTGGGGATCGACGAGCCGAGCCCGCGATTGAGCTGGATCGTGGAGTCCAAGGAGCGGGGAGGGCGGCAGGTCGCGTACCGGATCCAAGTCGCCTCGACGCCCGACGCGCTTCGGTGGGGGCGGGCGGACCTTGGGACTCGGGCAGAGTCTCTCGTCCGACGAGACGGCGCACATCGAGTATCGCGGCAAGCCCTCGCGAGCGGCCAGCGCGCCTGGTGGCGGGTGCTGGTTTGGGACGGCAACGGACGCTCCGTCCTGTCCCGTGAAACGGCGTTCTGGGAATTGGGTCTGCTGAAGCGTTCCGACTGGCGCGCCAAGTGGATCGGCCTGCCCGAAGTGGGCGAGCCTGCGCCGGAAATGGCGGGCGTGAAGTGGATCTGGTTCCCCGAGGGGAACCCGGCGGCCGACGCGCCGCCGGGCGATCGGTTTTTTCGCGGAACCATCGAAGTCAACGGCGAGGTCCGGGCGGCGGAGATCGGCTTCGCCGTCGACGACAGCTTCACGGCGACGCTCAACGGCCGGCCCCTCGCTTCGGGAGGCGGTTGGACCTCGTTTGCGCAGGCCGACGTCAAGGGTCACTTGCGGCCGGGGCGGAACGAACTAGTCGTCAAGGCGAAGAACGACACCTCGCGCGCCGGGCTCGCCGTCGCGGGCCGCATTCGGTACGCGGACAGCCGCGTTCAGCACTTCGCCTCCGGGAGCAGTTGGGAAGCATCGAAGGACGCCCGGGAGTGGCGGGCTCCGGCGGTGCTCGCGGATCTAAACGGGCTCCGTACGGCACGACGCGCTGGGCCGGGTCCCGCTGGCCTCGCCCCATCTGCGGCGCGAGCTGGTCGTGCGGAAGCCGGTGCGCCGCGCGAGGGCGTACGTCAGCGCGAAGGGCGTGTATAAATTCTTCCTCGACGGCCAAAGGGTGGGGAACGGCATCTTTACCCCGGGTTGGACGGACTACCGGAAGCGCATCCAGTACCAGACCTACGACGTAACCTCCCGGCTGAAGGCGGGCCGGCACGCACTGGGTCTCGTGCTCGGAGACGGCTGGTACTGCGGCCACATCGCCTGGGCGGGACGGGGAGCAGTACGGGCCGAAGCCGATGGGGCTCGTGCAGATCGAAATCGAGTACGGCGACGGCAGCCGGGAAACTGTCGTTAGCGACGGCTCTTGGCAGGCGACGACGGGTCCCATTCTGAGCTCGGACATGCTCATGGGCGAGACCTACGACGCGCGCCGGGAGCTGGGCGCGTGGAGCTCCCCGGGCTACCGGGGCAGGGGGTGGCTTCCGGTGGACGTGCAGGAGCTCGGCTCGGTGCCGCTCGTGGCGCAGCGCTCTCCGGTCGTGGAGAACCTGCAAGAGCTGGAGCCGAAGTCGAGGACGCAGCCGAAGCCCGGCACGTACATCTTCGACCTCGGCCAGAACATGGTCGGCTGGGCGCGAATACGGGCGAGCGGCCCGGCCGGGAAGGCGATCGTGCTGCGCTTCGCGGAGATGCTGAACCCGGACGGCACCCTCTACACGACCAACCTTCGCCGAGCCAAGGCGACGGAAACCTACACACTGAAGGGCCGGGGCCAAGAGGTATACGAGCCGTCCTTCACCTTCCACGGCTTCCGCTACGTCGAGGTCACCGGATATCCCGGCGTCCCGCCGATGGACGCCGTCACGGGGGTCGTCGTGGGATCGAACACGCCGCAGACCGGCACGTTCGCGTGCTCGAACGCAATGGTGAACCAGCTTCAGCGGAACATCTTCTGGGGCCAGCGGGGCAATTTCCTAGAGGTGCCGACAGATCGCCCGCAGCGCGACGAGCGGCTGGGGTGGATGGGCGACGCCCAGGTCTTTGCGCGCACGGCCAGCTTCAACAACGACATCTCCGCTTTCATGACGAAATGGATGCAAGACGTGGAGGACGCCCAGTCGGCCGAGGGGGTCTTCGCCGACGTCTCGCCCCGGCTCCCGGGGCCCGGTTTCGAGGGTGCTCCGGCCTGGGCCGACGCGGGCGTGATCGTGCCGTGGACGATGTATCTGGCCTACGGCGACAAGCGGCTGCTGGAGCGGCACTACGACGCGATGACGAGGTGGATCGCCTTCGCCGACGGCGCCAATCCCGACCACATCTGGTCCAAGCGAATGGGCAACAACTACGGCGACTGGCTGAACGTGCGCGCGGATACGCCGCGGGAGGTCCTCTCGACCGCCTACTTCGCCCACAGCACCGACCTCGTGTCGAGGATCGCCCGGGTTCTCGGCAAGACCGAAGACGCGAAGAGGTACGAGGCGCTCCGCGAGCAGATCGTGAGGCGTTCAACGCCCGGTTCGTGAGCGCCGACGGCAAGATCCACGGCGACACCCAGACCGTCTACGTGCTGGCCTTGCGGTTCAACCTGCTGCCCCCGCGCTCCGCCCGATCGCCGCCAAGCGGCTGGTGGACGACATCACCATCGCGCGCAAGGGCCACCTCTCCACCGGATTCCTCGGCGTCGGGCATACCTTGCACCGACGCTGACCTCCATCGGGGCGAACGACGTGGCCTACCGGCTGCTTCTCAACGACACCTTCCCGTCCTGGGGCTACTCGATCCGCCAAGGCGCGACCACGATCTGGGAGCGCTGGGACGGCTGGACGCACGACAAGGGGTTCCAGGATCCAGGTATGAACTCGTTCAACCACTACTCTCTCGGCGCGATCGGCGAGTGGATGGTGGCCACCGTCGCCGGCATCGACCTCGATCCGGCCGCGCCCGCTTATAAGCGCATCGTCATCCGCCCGCGCCCCGGCGGCGGACTGACTTGGGCCAAGGGGACGTACGACTCGCTGCACGGGCGCATCGAAAGCGGCTGGCGCGTCTCGAACGGAGTTCTCACGATGGACATGGTCATCCCTGCCAACACGACCGCCCTGGTCTACGTGCCGGGCGGGAAGGCGGAAGACGCACGCGAAGCCGGGGTCCGGTATCTGCGGCAGGAGGACGGCGCGGCCGTGTTCGAGGTCGGGGGCGGACGTTACCGGTTCTCGTCGAGGGTCCCCTAGCCATGGCCGAGGACCCCACGCCTGACGAGCCCGCGCCTCTCGTCCGTCTGCGCGGAGTGCGTATGGCGTTCGGGGGTGTGGAGGTAGTGAAAGGCGTGGATCTCGACCTGATGCCGGGGGAGGTCCACGCGATCCTAGGGGAGAACGGGGCAGGCAAGTCGACCGTCGCGAAGATCGCGGCGGGCGTGTACCGCCCGACTGCGGGGACGGTAGAGATCGGGGGGCGCGAGGTGCGGCTGGAGGGCCCTCGCCACGCCATCGAGCAGGGCATCGCGCTCATCCACCAGGAGCCGCTGACCTTTCCCGATCTCGACGTGGCCGAGAACATCTTCGTCGGCCACCAGCCGAAGCGGGGCCTGCTGGGAGTGGACTGGAAGGCGATGCACGCGCGGGCGGACGAGATCCTGCGCTCGCTGGGCGTGAGGATGAACTCCCGGGCGAAGGTGGGCTCGCTGTCGGTGGCCGACCAGCAGATGGTGGAGCTGGCGTCGGCGCTTTCGCATGACGCGCGCGTCCTCATCCTCGACGAGACCACGGCGGCCCTCACGCCCAAAGAGGTCGCGGAGCTGTTCGCCATCGTGCGCCGCCTGCGGGAGGGCGGCCACGCGATCGCCTTCGTCAGCCACCGCTTGGGCGAGGTGTTCGAGATCGCCGACCGGATCACGGTGATGCGCGACGGCGAGAAGGTGGGGGAGCTCGTCCCGGCTCGGTCTTCGATCGAGGAGGTCGTGCGCCTGATGGTCGGGCGCGACCTTACCGGGGCGCGACTGCAGGAAGCCCGGACCCCTTCCGTCGAGCCGGTGCTGGAGGTGCACGGCCTGAGTAGCGGTTCCCGCGTGAAGGATGTCAGCTTGAGTGTGCGACCGGGCGAGATCGTCGGGCTGGCGGGCTTGGTCGGCGCCGGACGCACGGAGCTGGCGCAGGCGATCTTCGGCATCGACCGGCGTACGGCGGGCCGAATCGTCATCGACGGGAAGGAAGTGCGCATCCGCGGGCCCCGGGACGCGATGGCGCAGGGGCTGGCCCTGGTGCCGGAGGATCGGCAGCACGACGGGCTGCTCATGCCGATGACGATCTCCGAGAACTCCAGCCTCGCGTCGCTGCGGAGCCTCGCGTCCTTCGGCTGGCTTCGCGACCGCCGCGAAAAGGACGCCGCGGGGGAGTTGGCGCAGAAGATGCGGCTCGCGCACCGCTCGCTCGATCAGCCCGTGCGGGAGCTCTCCGGCGGCAACCAGCAGAAGGTGGTGCTGGCGAAGTGGCTCCAGACGCGGCCCAAGGTGCTCATCCTCGACGAGCCCACGCGCGGGGTCGATATCGGTGCGAAGGAGGAGGTGCATCGACTGATGCGTGAGCTGGTCGATGGGGGGCTGGGCATCCTCATGATCTCATCCGACCTGCCGGAGGTGCTCGACATGAGCGACCGTGTGCTCGTCATGCGGGAGGGCCGCCTCGTCGCGGAGCTGCCCCGCGCCGAGGCGGACTCCGAGCGGATCATGTTCGCGGCCACCGGCGAAGCGGGGGCGGCGGTTTGAGGCGTTTTGCCGCGATCCAAGAGATCGGCACGCTGCTCCTGCTGGTGCTCGTCGTGCTCTTTGCTGGCGCCCAGGAAAGGCGCTTCCTCCAGGTAAGCAGCCTGAACAGCGTGCTCCTGTGGGTGCCCCTGATCGTGGTGGTGGGGATGGGCCAGATGATGGTCATCATCACGCGGGGCATCGACGTGTCGGTGGGCTCGATGCTGGGCTTCGCCGGGATCGTCGTGGGGATGCTCTTTCGGTCGAATCCGGAGCTAAACGTGTTCGCTGCGCTGGGCATCGGCGCGGCCATTGGTCTGGGGTTGGGCTGCGTCAACGGGGCGCTGGTCGCGTGGACGAAGATCCCCCCGATAATCGTGACACTTGGAACGTGGAGCGCCTTCCGGGGCCTGACCTTTATCGTGAGCAAGGGGGAGCAGATCGACTCCAACGACCTCCCCGAGACGCTGATGCGTTGGTCCCTCGACGGGCCGGTGAGAATCGGCCACGTGACGCTGCCTTGGCTCTCCGTCATGGCGCTCCTGGTTGCGCTCGCCGCGTCCTGGTTCCTGCGCCGGACGCGGGCGGGCCGCGACATCTTCGCGCTCGGTAGCAACCCCGAGGCGGCGCGCCTGCGGGGGGTCCCGGTGACGCGAACCACGTTCATCGTCTACGCGATCACGGGGGCCCTGGCGGGGATGGCGGGCGTCATGTACGCCTCGCGCTTTGGGTTCGTCAACCCGGCGACCGCGGGTCAAGGGTTCGAGCTCACCGTGATCGCCGCCGTCGCGATCGGTGGAACAAGAGTGACCGGCGGCTCGGGTACGGTGCTGGGCGTGGTCCTCGGGAGCCTCCTGCTCGGCACCATCAACGTGGCGCTGACGGTGTTGCCGATCGGCGCGACCTACCAGCTTCTCGTGTACGGGTTGGTCATCCTCGTCGCCTTGCTGCTCGATGCCTACGTCCGCCGGGCGACGGGCCGCTTCCAGGGGGCCGCCTGATGTTTCGCCGGTTACTGCGCCGGGCGGAGCTGATCCCGGCGCTGTTGGCCGTCCTCGCGTTCGGCGTCGGGGCGCTCCTGTCCCCCTACTTCCTCGACGCGGGGTATCTCCTCGACCAATCGACGCTGTACTTCGAGGTCGGCCTCGTGGCTTTGGCGATGACGCTGGTCATCATTAGCGGCGACATCGACCTCTCGGTGGCGTCGATGCTGGCGCTCGTAGCTTGTGTGGGGGCGAAGCTCCTGGCGGCGGGCTGGCCGCCGGCGCTCGTCCTGCCGCTCTCGCTGGTGCTTGGGGTGGCGCTCGGGGTGGCGAACGGCGCGCTCGTCGCCTATCTGGGCTTGCCCTCCTTCGTGGTGACGCTGGCGACGATGGCCGCCTACCGAGGCGTTGCCCAGGCGATGCTGGGGGCGGGTTCGCTGTCCGTTCCCCCCGGCCTCGTCGGCATCGACTACCAGAGGGTGCCCGGGACGGCCATCCCGGTCTCCCTGCCCTTGCTGCTGCTCGCGGCGCTCCTCGTCGGGCTCGTTCTCCACCGGACGGTGCTCGGGCGCTGGATCTACGCCGTCGGCACGAGCGAGCGCCCCGCCAGGTTCTCGGGGGTGCCGGTGGCCCGCGTGAAGCTTGTGGTCTTCGGGCTGTCGGGCTTCATGGCTGCCATCGCGGCCTGGCACATGAACTCGCGCCTGGGGGTCGCTCGCTTCGACCACGCGCCCGGCCTCGAAGTCGGTGCGATCACCGCCGTGGTCCTGGGCGGCGTGAGCATCACGGGGGGGCGAGGCAGCATGCTGGGCACGGTGCTTGCCCTGGTCCTGGTCGCCCTCCTGCGCATCGGCATGGACGTGGCGAACGTCACCGCCGAGTACCAGCTTGCGGCGATCGGAGCGCTCCTGGTGTCTACCGTGCTTGTCGGTAACCTCACCGATCGCTTCCGTTCCTCGCGCCAGCCCCTTCCCCTGAAGGACCCGGGGGCGGTAGCCTCG
>JAUJNV010000038.1:10965-21560 GCA_030447945.1 Fimbriimonas sp.
CGATCCTCCTCGCCGGGCTCCTCGCCCTCGTCGCCCTGGGGTGCCAGAACCAAGGCAGCACCGCCACGTCTCCCGGCCCGGGCGGAGGGGCCAAGCCGGGCCAGAAGCTGAAGATCGTTTACATACCGAAGAACACGGGCAACCCGTACTTCAACGAAGTGAATCGCGGTTTCGAAGAGGCTTGCAAGGAGCTCGGCGCGGACTTCTTCACCACTGGCCCGGCCACCGCCGAAGCGACCTCGCAGATCCCGACCATCAAGGCGCAGATTCAGCGCGGGGTGAACGTCATCGCGATCTCCGCGAACAGCCCGGACGCGCTGAACCCCGTACTGGACGAAGCCCGAAAGCGGGGTATCACCGTGGTGACGGTGGACGCGGACCTTATCGGCAACGAGAGCCACCGCGACGCCTGTGTGCTCCCGGCGGACTTCGCGGAGGTCGGCCCGGGTCAAGTCGAGCTCATGGGCAAGCTCATCGGCTACGAGGGGGACATCGCGATCCTGAGCGCGACGACCGACGCTCCGAACCAGAACGCCTGGATCGCCCGGATGAAGGAGACGCTGAAGGACCCGAAGTACGCGAAGATGAAGCTCGTCGACATCGTTTACGGCGACGACGAGCCGCAGAAGAGCACCACCGAGTGCGAGGGGCTGCTCGCGAAGCACCCCAACCTGCGCGGCATCATCGCCCCCACAAGCGTCGGCCTCGCCGCCGCCGCCCAGGTCGTGGACCTCGCGGGCGTCTACCCGGGCGGCCCGCGCGCCAAGGGCAAGGGGCTTCAGCTCACCGGCCTGAGCACGCCCGACCAGCTCCGGAGATTCGTCGAAAAGGGCTCGATCACCGCCTTCCAGCTCTGGGCGCCGTACAACGAGGGGTACCTCGCGGCCTACGTAGGGCACCAGATCCAGACGGGCAAGCTCAAGCCCGCGCCCGGAGCCGAGATCGAGACACCGAAGCTGGGCAAGAAGGTCTTCTCCGAGAAGATCGAAGCGATCGGCAGCCCGCTGCTCACCTTCGACAAGGAGAACATCGGCGAGTACAACTTCTAGCCGCGAAGGCTAATCCTCCCCTTTGGGAGTGCGCGAAGCTCATCGCGCTTTGCATCTGGCGCGGAGCGCCCTCTCCAGGGTTAAAGGTTGAAGGTTAGTAGGTGAGCGTTGAAGGGGACGGCTCCGGTCTGGACACTCGCTTCTCAACCTACAACCTGACACCTTTTACCTGCAACCTTTAATCCGGCGCGACGCGCCTCGGCTCCGCCGGAAAAGGCAAAGCGCGAAGGGCTTCGCGCACTCCCAAAGGGAGAGCTTGGCGCTTTGCCGAAGGGGGTTGGGACGGAGGCGACTGCATCAACGGATTGGTGCTAGTCCTTCGCGGGCTTGTCCAAGGTCGCTTCGAGGGAGATGCGGACCGTGACTTCGTTTCCTACCTGCGGCGTCCCGTTGGGGAGCTTCTGGTCCCAGGCAATGCCGAAGTCTTTGCGCCGGATCACGATCGGGTCGGTGACGACGCCGATTCGGGTGGTCAGGTGTTGAGCCTCGATGCGGTGGTGGTATCCTCGGCGGAGACGAACGCCGCCATGCTCCGTAGCGCTGCGTGGAGCTCGAAGCCGAGGACGCCGCAGTAGAAGCCGAGCGCCCGCTCGAGGTCGGCGACCTTGAGGTGCACGTGCCCGACGCGGACGCCGGGGTCGATGAAGCGGTGTGTCATCGGTCCGTTAGGCGACGGTGTCGGACGAATCGGCGCGGCGGCCGATGATGCGATCGACAGGTCACGGGCCCAGGTCCGGCGAAGAAGATGTAAAGGTAGACGAAGCAGTAGAGAGGACCGCCAGGCTCACCTTGTTCATCACGGGCCAGGAAGCTCGTGCGCGCCTGGAAGTAGGCGACGGCCATCGTGCGATTACGAGGAACGCGGCCGGCTGCGGAAGAGTTCGATCAGCAGCAGCAGGCCGCCGAAGAACTTCGATAACCCCGGCGAGGCCCATCGGGGACATGAGCTGCGCCGCGGGCTTGCGGGGTCGGGGAAGCTGGTGCTTCTGCGCCGTGTCATCAGAAACGACGCAACGATGCGCAGGACGCCGAGCACGCGGGGGCGCCCAGTGTTCGAAGAAGGAATGGTGCTGGTTCATGGTGAGTATTTCCTGTAGTGGTTTCTACAAGTGGAGATAAAGCTTTGAGGGTCGTTAGCCGCAGGACCGGGCGCGGAGGTCGCTGACGACCTCGGCCATCGTGGTCGCGGCGAGCTGGTCTTCCAACGTACGCTGAGCTCGCCGAACACCGCCCAGAGCGGCTTGGATGTTCGCGCCGATAAAGGCACTTCGGCAGTTCGGGCGTGGATGGACCGCGAACAGCTCGCCGTCATCCTCCACCGCCTGCGCTACATCGAGCGCCACGTGATCCTGTCCAGGGTCTTGGTGAGCTGTGCGCCAGGTACGCCCTGCCGTGCTGGGAGGAGCCCGATCGGCGCATGCCGTCGCTGCGGTCGACCACCGGATTCACGCCAATGCTGCCCGCCATCCACTCCGACGTGGGTTCCTCCCCGTGATCCTCGCCCAAGAGGGAAAGGAAATGGACGGCGATGGCGAATCGATTGGCGGTGCGCATACGTTTTATCCTTCCCGTAACATCTATACTTACAAGAAGCGGACAGGGCAGCCGCCGCGTCTGCCCCGAGCGGAACTGGTAGCGTCTGGCGCTGGGGTTGACCGAGTGGCCATCGACATCGACATCAGGCTCGACGCGGCGCAGGTCAGCCCGCCGAGTTGCGCCTCCTGTTCTGGCCACCGGGTCCTGGCGCCGCCGCCTGCGAGGCGCGATCTACGGCTGGGGTTATCGAGAAGGATCGGCTCTGACGACGGACAGTTCCGCCTTGCCCCCCGTTCCCCTCTCCGAGTCCCTGGACGGGTGGCTCAGCGTCGAGAAGCGCCCTGCGGCGACTTCCTTTGGCCCCAACGAGGATCTGACGGCGCACTACTGAGGTTCCTACCGGGACGACTGCACGTGGGTGGATACCGGCAGCGCCTCCCCTGACAGCCCCGACGAACGGATCGAGCGGTGGAGCGCTTCGGCCACAACCGGATCGAGGATTTCGAGCATTCCGAGCTCCAGCGACGATGAGAAGAGCCGAATGGACCGAATGACGCAGAAGACTGGCTCGTCGCCTGCCTCGGGAAGCGTTCGGCATCTCGCTCGTGGGACCCCAATGGCAGGCCCACCTCCGCGAGTTGGCGGAGGAGCCGCGAGCTCGACTGAGTGAACGACCGTTAGATCCGGCAGCCGCCTCTCCAAGGTCAAGAGGCGGCCCACCACGACCCCGCTATCCAGAACGCGGGACAGGGGAACGTGGGCCGGCGGACACTGAGAAGCGGAGAAGGGAGGGGGACCCAGGTTCGACGTTTGCTTTGCCTCTACCTTCACGCTAGTAGGCCAGCGACTACTCGTCGTCATACTAGATGGGGGATGTTGACCAAGTCTCCTGGGGAAATGCTGCTACTATTCGTTCATCGCGATCTAGGTGGGGAATGCTTTCGATGCCGCTCCGTCCGATCCTGTTAATTTTTGCGCTCATTGCCTCGACCGTGGCTCTCGCGCACCTCCAAGTCAAGCCCAGCGGGCCTCAGGTAATTGGGCGGCTTGGAACGACGACCCGGAATGCTCCGATCTATTTCGGGCCTAGCAAGAACAGCAGAGTTCTCTACCGTGCTAAGCCTCAGGAGAGCCTCGTGGTGTCGCCGGCAAAGGTCAAGGGCTGGCTACGGGTCGCCCTCAACAATGGACTGCACGGCTATGTGGAGCAACCGCGAGTGCGGCAGCTGCCGTTCGAAGTGACTTACGCGCCCCCGCCGGCGAAAGAGGCGGTCAAGGGGATCACCGCCATCACGGCGGCCAAGATCCGTCGGGCCGCCAAGATCGCGGAAGAGTGGCTGCGTAAGGATGTTCGGATGGATCGACCTAGGCGCATGAAGAGTCACGAGCTGGTGCGCGCGATCTTTCGCGAGGCGCGCCACGAACTGCCGCGAGATCTGAAGAGCCAGGCGAGGATGGGACAACCCGTCAAGCATCTAGAGCACCTACGCGCCGGAGACCGCTTGTACTTCGCCATGGGAACCGGCACAAGGATTAGTCATGTCGGCATCTTTCTGGGACACGGCGAGTTCATACCACTTGCTCCCAGGGGGGGAAAGGTTCAAATAGAATTTTTGAGTGTCCGCGGGGGCGACGGGCTCGTCGGTGCGGGCCGCATTAAGCATTCCAAAACCCTCTTCCGGATTAAATGGACCACCGTGATCTTGCTTAAGCCATACGGGGTGGGGGGCAGCCAGTCGTGCCGTGGGGCGGGCAGCGGCACGAAAGGAGCCAGATGAAGGCGCCCTTTGCCTTCGTGGCATTAACGCCTCTCGGTAGTGGAGCAAGGGCGAACAGAGCGGGCCGATGCGTTAAGGGACCGTGGGGAAGAGGTAGGTATCGTCCCGGAGAGCAAGGCGCGGAGGAAGGTGTGACGTGAGTCTTTTCCAGCTGACATGGGAGCGGCAGTCCGCGGACGAGGTGCTGGTTCTCCTGGCCGAATCGGTGGCCTACCTCGACGCGGTGTGGGCGGAGCGTTACCTACAAGCGGCCATCAGCCTGTGTCCGGAGAACTCTCTGGCCCGCTACCGCCTCGGGAAGCTCCGGATGAGCCAAGGCGACTTGGAGGGAGCGGCCGAGTCTTTCGCCGGGAGCCTGCATCTGCTCCCCGACCACGTGCCGACCCGCTTTGCCCTCGCCCAGTGCATCTGCGCCCTCGGACTTCACGAGGAGGGGCTTATCGAGCTCGAGACGGTTCTCAGGGATGCTCCCGCTCATCCAGGCGCGCTCAGCCTGAAGTTCCGCACGTTCCTCGAAGTGGGACGATATGAAGAGGCGTCCGCCCTCTACGACGCCGAACCCCAACTCAGGGAGCCGCGGGCTAATCGAGTGCTGTATGCGCGCCTCTGCCGCCGTCTCGGGAAGACGGAAGAGTACGAAGCGACCCTCTGCACGCTGAAGCCGTCGGACCTCAAGAAGCTGGCGCGCCAGGTCGATTCCGAGGGTGGAATCCTCAGCATCGGGGCTCATCCGAGTCGCCGATGTGAGATAGGGCCGAGTGGACGTGCTGGAGGCACGCGCGGGCCCCAAAAGTAGAGCCCGGTGCCGAGAAAGCTTTGATCGAACCTAAAGCTCCGAGGTGCGCAACCACCTCTCCAGCCCATCCCCGAAACCTCCTTGTGCTGTAGTCGCAGGTCTTCAGCCTGCGCAGGGCTTTTCGTTCTTCCCCAACGTTCGTTCGTAGCGCTACGCTCTTGCGCAGGCTGAAGACCTGCGACTACAGCACAAGGGGGTTTCGGGATGGATTGGATCTTGTCCTCGCACTGGGACATCAACAGATCGGCAAACCTTCAGAGGGCGACGGAGGGGACGGATCTTTCCGCGCCTTCGGCGCTGAAGAGGGGCTCTTCTCCGCCTCCGACGGCGCCCTGGAAGAATGCGCCGGGGAAGGTGGAGAGGCGGGTGTTGTAGTTCGTCGCGACGTTGTTGTAGAACTCGCGGCGGTCGGCGATGGACTCCTCCAGGCGCGACAGCTCCCGCTGCAGCTCGAGGAAGTTCGCCCCCGCCCGGAGGGTCGGATGTGCTTCCGCGACGGCGATGAGGGCAGGCAGGGAGCGGCCCAGCTCCATTTCCGCGCCGATGCGGGTCGCCGTGTCAGGCGCAGAGTGCGCGAGCGAGCCCGCCTCGGTCACTCGGGTCAGGGTCTCCTGTTCGTGCTGAGCGGCGCCCTTCACGGTGGCGACGAGGTTCGGCACGAGATCCCATCGCCGCTTCAGGAGCGCATCCACGTCGGCCCATGCGCGGCGCACTTGGCGCTTGAGTCCGATCAGGCCGTTATAGACGGAGACCAGCCAGATGAGCGTCACCGCTCCCAGTACCGCCATGACCGGAGATTTTTGTTGCGTCCATAGAGTCCGTTCGGAGCCTTCCTCGCTTCCAGATCGCCGCCCCGCACACCACGAAGAGGCCGAGACCGGCGAGCGCGGCGAAGAGTTCTCCGAGCGACCGCTTCCACTGGCCGGGAGCTCAACGAGCCTTCCGCGACCACCAGCATACAGTGGAAGTCGTCGTAGCGTAGCGCGCCGGAGACGAGATTGCCGGCGATTTCCAGCTCAGCAACTGGGGGAATGTAGTTCCACCGTCGTCCGCCGGTCGCCGACGCTGGGGCTGAAGGAGCCGGTGCCCGAAGCTGTTGTAGTAGCTCTGGCTGTGCTTGGGGTGGAACTCGCCCTTTCGGGATGGACCTCCGCAGCGCCGGTCGTCGCCGTCCAACTCAAACACGCACGAGCCGGAATCCGAGTCGGAGGCATCCCAGGAGCAGGCAAGTCACCGTCTGTGCGCCCCTGCGAGTCCCGCTCCGTTCGCGTGTGCCGGCGGTACTCCTGGGTGGGACTAAGCGTAGTAGATGCACAAAATGCCCCCGGTCCTGCTGCGGGTCTGGGCCTCTTCCTCGCGGTGCTCTCGATCCTTGAACCTTACCCACCCTTGGGAGCGCTGCGCAGCTTGGACACCGGCGTGTTCTTCAAGAGCTGCCCTTGCACCCACCAGCGATGGGCGGCACCCGTGAGCAGAAGTCCGAAGCCCAAGGCCCCCGCCGGGATGAACGCGCTCGCATCTCCCTGGTACTTCCTGAAATAGCCAGAACCAGAGCGGGCGCCAGCAGAACGCCTCCGATTCCGGCCAAGAGAGCCATGCTCAGGGGTCGCGGAGCACGGCCCTCTCGGCGCGCTTTGAACGTGAGACCGATGCCCACCCCGGCCGCAAGGCCGAGGCCGAGCGCTAGTGGCGGCGACGGTGGTCAGACCGAGGGGCGGGCGGCCCCTCCGCTGAGGAGGGACCAGGTGCGGCTCGAGAGGCGGGGGGCCGGCTTTGGGGGCCGATTTGGATGAGGGGCCAAGGCGTTCGATCGCGGCTTGGGCCTCCTCGCCAAGGGGCCCTTCCGGCGCGTGCTCGAGGACGGTTTCAAAACCACCGGCGAGCGCCCACGGGGCTGTTCATGCTGGCGGAGTAGCGTCCCATGAGGAGGGCGGCCTTGGCGCGGCTCACCTCGTCAGGTGCGGCCTCATAGGCTTCCGTCACGGGCCATGGCCTCCTGCTCATGTTCCACTCCGCTTTCGCTTCCTGGAAGAGCTTCGGAAACTCCTGAGCCGTGGCGAAGGACGCCATCAGCACCAAGCACGGTAAGAGCCAGGCGCGGGCGCGCCTTCATTGGGAGTGCGCTCGCGTCGGGGGTTTCATGGCGGCCTATCTTACAACAGGTAGTGAGCGCGCCCAAGGCTGGCGCTGGATCACTTCTTCCCTTGCCGCGCAAGAACCATCGCGGCAAGGGGAAGGGGGTCCCGAAACCTTGACTAGCCGCTTCGGCGGCGGAGAGGACTTCGCCGAGGAGGACGGCGAGCAGTGATGATCGCGCCGATGACGCTGCCGATGACACTGCCGGAGCCGCCGAGCGGCTCGTGCCGCCGATGTCGACGGCGGCGATCGCGTACAGCTCGTAGCCCTGCTCCGGCCGTGGGCTGGCCGCTGACGAGCTTCGACATGAGCAGAATCGCCGCGACGCTCGCCATGCGCCGGAGAGAGTGAAGGCCAAAATCTTCGACGTTGATCCCCGATGTACGCGCCGCCTCCGGGTTGCCGCCGAGGGCGCAGAGCCGGCGTCGAAGATAGTCCGCGTCAGCAGGATGTTCAGATCGACGACGACGAGCGCGATGAGCGCCGACACCGGGACCGGGCCGAGGTAGCCCATGCCGAGGAAGGTGAACTTCGTCTGATCAAGTCGTCTCGATCTGGGCCATCGGCTGGTCCGGCCCCAGTGCCGACCGGGAGAGCCGACCCACGCCACGCCACCGCTGCGCTGCCGAAGAAGCCGACGAGCGTACCTCCCGCCAAGCCGACCTCAACACAGCCAGCGCGACGCGCCGTCCCCGATCCGGCCCACGACCGGCGGCGCCACCAGCGGACGTGGTGATCGTGCCGGACGAAGCCGAGCACGGAGCCCACCGACAGGTCGATGCCCGCCGTGATGATGACCAGCGTCATCCCGACCGCGATGATCGCGTTGAGGAGACCTGCTGCAGAAGGTTCTGCAGAGTGCTCACCTGGCGGAAGGAGGGGGTCGTCGCCTACAGCAGGACGAGCAGGAAGAGGGAACCCGAAAAAGACGCCGGGGTTCACACCGAAGAAGCCTTGCGGCTCCCCCAGGCTGATGGAGAGGAGCCGAATGGACCGGCACGATGCCGAAGAGTGGCTCATCGCCTGCCCGAAGCATTCGGGTCTCCCGCGTCGGACCCCAATGGCGTACCCCACTCCGCCAGCCAGTGGAAGAGCGCTGCGAGCGCAGACGGAGTGACCCAGCACCAGATCCGCCAGCCGTCGCCGCGCCTCATGGATCCATGTCACCGGAATAGCGCACCATACTAAGCAGATCGTGAAGGCAGTGAGAGCATCAGTCGTGACGGCGCGGCATATCCCGCTGCTGGCTCTCGCGGTGGTCGGCGTGCATGTTGCTTCGTCGTGCAGCACCGCTGACTCCAAGCCGGCCAATCGAGAGCCGAATCCCCAGGACGTAGGCACTCGGGCCTATGGCGCCGACGGGAACAGATTCGAGGAAGCGAACGGGCGAGTTCCCAACCTAGAGATCCAAGAGCGCGCCAGGTCGATTAGTACGGAGGATGTCTCTCGTGTCGAGATAAATTGGCTCGGAGGGTCTGTGGGGCGTCAGAACTTGACCACCGTTAAGCAGCGAACCCGGATCGAAGAGCTTCGGCAGGCTTTCACGGTCTCAAGTCGGCCTTCCCACATGTCTCAGGAACCCGGAGGCGCGGAAGACGAGTCGAGCCGCGTCACCTTCTTCATGTCAGATGGCACGACCGCTCTCTTTCGTTTTCACCCGGACGATCTAGAGGAGCGCTGGGGCACTGGCGTCAAGAAAGCGATCCTGGCCGACGTTGAACCATAGGTGAGACAGCATTCAACAGGTCTCTTCGGCGTTTCCCGTTCCTACCCTATCTCCAGAGCGTTCAAGCTGCCCTTTATTAAGAGCCCCTACCGCGAAGGCTGCCATTACCCCACAAGCCCCGAGGGGTGCAACTGCCTCTCGACCCCCTCCCCCACCCCCCCTTCTGCTGTCCCCGCAGGAATTTCGCCTGCGCAAGAGCGTGTCGCTCCGATTACGCGTTGCCGAAGACGGAGAGGCCCTGCGCAGGCTAAAGACCTGCGGCTACAGCAGAAAGGGGGGGTGGGGATGGGTTCCGGCAGTAACCCGACGAGGACCTGGGGAGAGCCGAATCCTTACTCGAGGGTAGCGCTCCGGACGAATCTTTGCCTGCCGACGGCGCTATTGAAGAACGCGCCGGAGAAGGCCTCGCTCGTATACTCCAGGCGTGATTCCGGTAGCGATCTGGGCAGCCTCCTTAGCGATCTCGTCGAGCGGCGGGGAGGTGGGGGTGCAGTATCTGCTGCTCAACCGGGCTCCGGGCCGGGCGTGGGGCCAGAGCCGCCCCCAGAGCATTACGGACGAGGTGTTTCTCGGGCCGATGCGGGTCGTTGGTACGCCCGGAAGCGCTCGCCGCAAGCTCGGCCTCACGTTCGTGATCTCCTACCTCAACGGCCCGCCCGCGGCGACCCAGGCGACGCTGACCCGCCTCCTGGAGCTTTCGGAGAAACACGACGTACCGGTTGTGATCGCGCTCGACGGACAGAACTGGTGGAACCACCGCCCGGACCTCTGGAACTGGTGGGACCCGGCCGCCCCCGGCTACGATTCGCGCAACGTACGCAACGTCGAGTGGTACGGCGCAGGCCCCGGCTGCGCGCTGAAGCTCGCGTGGCGCAACTGGGGCCGGCAGATCCGGGTCGTCCCTCCGCCGAATCTGGCGTCGCCGGCTTTCCGCGCGGCCAGCCGCGAGGCGATGCGCCCCCTTCTGGGCATCCTTGCGAAGTGGCGGAGCGGCCTGTCGTCCCGTCAGCGGCACCTTTTCGCGGGCCTGAAGGTCGGCTGGGAAGCCTCCGTCGGCATCAACGCCTACTACTATCCCGGCGGCAACCACCTTCTCCATCGCGCACCCGCCGGAGACCCCCAGGGCGGTCTCCGGATGGACGAGGGGCTCGCGGGCGGGCTCGCGCCCTTGGGTTACGCAGCACTGGCCTCGATGGGCCTTGCCCACCCCGGGCCGATCACGAAGCGCGACCACGAGCGGATCGTCACGGACTACCTGCGCTTTCTGACGAAGGAGTGCCGCCTCGCGGGCCTCGCCCGCCGCGAGGTCTTCACCCACGCGGGCGGCCAGTACGCGCCTTGGCGGATGCACGTGTCGCACCGAACCGCCGTTACGCCCGACTCGCTGCCAGGATGGAGCCTGTACGGCGTCGCCCCCGCGAACGCGGGCGACCTCGGGGCGACTCTGGAGCGCAGCGGCGGGGAGTAGTGCGTCGCCGAGTGGCTCCCGAACGCGAAGAGCGCCGGGGAGTGGGGAGCGGCGCTCCGGGACGCCCTAAGCTACCGCCGCTGCCGCTTCCTCTGCCTCTACAACT
>JAUJNV010000039.1 GCA_030447945.1 Fimbriimonas sp.
AAGGATCGACCGGCGCCACCGCCGACGCCTCTCCGCCCCTGACGGTCTAGGGCTCCGAGAGTATCCGCAACTCTCCAGGCTTAAGGTCCGGTAAAGCTTCCAGAAGCCGAGGCACGAGGGGAAGAAGTGCCGCCAGCTTACTGTTGGGCCGGTCCAACACCACTACGGCGACCGTCCGCTTCTCCAGGGACTGCTGGAATCGCATCTTCTTATCAATGGTCACCACCACCCCGAACGTAAGTGCCTCCGCGCCGTCCAGAAGCCTCCCGTTGCTGACATCCTCCAGCCCGACCTCGACCGCCCGAACGACCTCATGGCCGGTGATGGCAGGGCGGAGCTTGGCCGGCACGCAGTGGTCGAGCAAAATCCTCAGGAGGCTAGCTCCAGAGCTTCCCCCACGCGTCGCCTTTCCCATTCCAGGAGCGCCTCTGCCTGCTCGCGAGTGACCTCAGGGTAGTTTTCGAGGAACTCCTCCACGGATTCGCCCGTGAGCACATAGTCGAACAGTAGCTTGGCGTGGACCCGCGTGCCTTTGAACCGCATTGCACCGCCCACGGTGTCGGACGTGCGGACGAGGATGTCTTCAAGCTCCTGAGGCACCACCTTTACAGTGTACGTCCCTGGGACTCTGCCCTTCAAGACGCCCTGGGATAGGTTTCCTCAGCGTGGGGGCGCCGCGCTTAGGCGGAATAGCCCGTACGCCTCCTGCTTCTGGGGAGTGTCCATGGGCGTGAGTGCCCGCCCTGCGGCGCGGGCGGCCTGAAACTCCTCATCGCTAATCCGGCCCTGACGGGTAAGCACCCAAACCGTGCCCGGCTGATCGAGTACTTCGGAGAACTCTTCCGTCTCGATCACCGGCTGGCCGACGGCAATGATAAGGGAGGGGCGGGTCGTCTCCTGGAGCTTCAGGCGGCCCGTGCCGGGGTCCTTCTTGTTCTGGCGCGCGAACTGATACTCCGCGATGGGTTCGCCCGGTTGCTTCTGCGCCCGGACGTAGTGCGCCAGCGCGTGCAGCTCCGCCTGTCCCGAGACCCGATAGTAGTAGGGGAATCCGAAAATCAGGATCGCCGCGATGACCATCGCCCAAGCGCCGGCTCCCATGAACACGCGCCGACTCGCGCCCCAGCGCCGGATGGTCCAGTCCGCGACGAGGATCGCCAGAGGCGGGAAGAGCTGCATCACGTAGTGCGGCAGCTTCGTGCCGCTGATCGTGAAGAAGACGAAGACGACCACCGCCCATGTCGCCAGGTACCGCCGGAGCGCCGCCTCCGGCGCGGTGTCCTTCGAGCGGCGGGGCCACGCCGCGGGCACGAAGAGCGACCAGGGAAGCATTCCGATGAGGATCACCGGCACGAAGTAGATGTAGTTCGCCAGCCCCGGCGCCCGGTGCGCCTCGTCCCGCCCGCGGAACCGCCCGATATTCTGCTCGATGATGAACCACTCGAAAAAGCCGTAGCCGTGCTTGATCAGCATCGGCAGGTACCAGGCGGCCACCGCCGCGAAGAAGAGAAGCGTTGCCGCGACCCAAGACCACGCGCCCCGGAAGGACGGTCGAAGCTCCCGCTCGCGCCAGAACGTGTAGCCGGCGATCACGACGAACAGGGCGCACCCTACCGGCCCCTTTCCCAGCACGGACACTCCCAGCAAGCCGCCGGCGAGGATGCGCCAGCGCACGTCCCCCACCAGCGACTCCCAGAAGAGGAGGAAGCACGCGGTGAGGCTCAGCACGAACGGCGGATCGAGCAGCACCTGCCGCCCCGGCCCCACGAAGAGCGCCGTGCTGGCCAGGATGAGCACGGCGAGCGCGGCGGTGGGAGCGCCGAGATGCCGCCGCACGAACCACCCCACCATGGCGTACGACCCCAGCGTGCAGAGGACGCTGGGCAGGCGCAGGCCGAAGTCTTCGCCGAAGATCGTCAGGGCGGGCTTGAGGAGCCAGTAGACGAGGATCGGCTTCTCGAACCAGTGGGTGCCGTTGTAGAACGGAGTGATCCACTCGTTCCGCCAGTTCATCTCAGCGGCGACGGACGCGTAGTACCCCTCGTCCATGTCGAACAGCCCGTACGCCCACCAGCCCATCAGGGGGAGGGCGGCGAGGAGGGCGATGAAGATGGCTGATCGGGA
Organism: Fimbriimonas sp.; assembly: GCA_030447945.1. The sequence goes on from JAUJNV010000039.1 coordinate 2,125, forward strand.
TAGCTGAGGGTGACGGGGTTGAGGGTTCTCCATCTTATCCACCCTCCGCCCGCAGCCCTTCGATCTCCCCTTCCACCACTTCGATAATCATGTGGAGCGCGAGCATGTGAAGCTCCTGGATGCGGTCCGAGCCTTCGCCCGGGGCCATCAGTACGGCGTCGCAAAGGGGAAGGAGCGCGCCGCCGCCCCGTCCCAAGAGCCTGACGACCGTCACCCCTGCGCGCCTGCGCGGCCTCGGCGGCGCGCAGGAGGCTGGGGGAGCTCCCCGAGGTGCTGAGAACGAGCAGAACGTCCCCGGGCTGGCCCAGCGCCTCCACCTGGCGCGAAAAGACGGCCTCGTAGCCGTAGTCGTTCGCCACGCAGCTCATGTGGGCGGGGGCTGAGGGCGAGGGCGGGATAGGGTGGGCGGTCCAAGCGGAACCGTCCGCTGAACTCCTCCGCGAAGTGCATCGCGTCCGCCATGCTGCCGCAGGCGAGCGCTTTGTTGCCGCCCTTGAAGGCGGTCGTGAGGAGGATGGCCTTTTTGCGACGAGCGTCGCGGGGTCGTTGCGAAAGATGCAGGAGGTCTGCGGGTTGGAGAGACTGCTCGAAGACGGCTCGCATTGGGAAGAAGTTACCTGGCGCGGGGTGGAACCTCATCGATCGAGCGTGGCGTTCCCACAATGAGAGAGAGGATGAGGGCGCCGCTATGCGGGGTCGTACACCGATGCTCTTTTCCGGAGTTACTTCTTCGTGCCAGCGGTTTACGGCAGCGGCCCGGACTTTCCCGGCCAGGGCTGTGGCACGGAGTCCCTTTTGTATGGAGCCCTGCCCTTATGGCTGGGGGTCGGCTTTTTCATCGCCGGTCTGGTTCTGCTGTATAAGGAGCTTCCGAAGAGATGAGACAAGACTACGTAGGTATCGCTAGATGAGCGGGAAGCGGACGCCGCCCTGGAAACTGCGGGCCGCGTGGGGGCTGTTCGCGCTCTGTATCATCGGGACCATTACCCTTGTCGCCTTGGCCCATGGATGGTTAGGATGGAGCGAAAGCCTAGGCCCGGACGACATGCATGAGATCTTCGCGTCGGCGCTGCTTTGCCTGGGATTTAGCGTGAGCCTCGGCTACCTCACCGCCTACGCGTGGTTCCGCCACCGGTAAGTGCCCAAAGACTAGGCGGGCGGCTCTTTTCGGTGGCGCTTGGGGAGCGAGTACCATTCCATCCATGCCGAACCCCGACGAGCTCAAGTACGACGCGAACGGGCTCATCCCCGCCATCGCGCAGGACCATGAGACCGGGGAAGTGCTGATGGTCGCCTATATGAACCGCGAGTCGCTCCGGCTGACCCTGGAGACCGGGCTCTGCACCTACTGGAGCCGCTCGCGGGGGGAGCTGTGGACCAAGGGCGGCACGAGCGGAAACGTGCAGCGCGTGCGCGAGGCGCGCGTAGACTGCGACGCCGACGCGCTGCTGTTCAAGGTGGAGCAGACGGGACCCGCCTGCCACACGGGCGAGCGCTCCTGCTTCTACCGCGAGCTCGCGTAGCATGTGCGTCCCGCACATGACTCCAAGCGCGGTAGATGAACGGCGGCCCGATCATGCGCGGGACGCGCATGCTACGCTCTCCGAATGGCGGATCGGAGCGCGCTGATCGTTTGGGGCGGATGGGACGGGCACGAGCCCGAGCAGGTGGCGGACCTTTTTCGGGAGATCCTCCAAGGTGAGGGGTTCGAGGTGGAGGTGAGCAACTCGCTCGACTCTTTCAAGGACGCGCCGAAGCTCGCCGCCCTCAATCTCATCGTGCCGATCATCACCATGAGCACGATCACCACGGACCAGCTCGACCCGATCCTCAAGGCCGTCTCCCAGCACGGCGTGGGCCTCGCGGGGTGCCACGGCGGGATGTGCGACGCCTTTCGCCAGGACACCGAGTGGCAGTTCATGACGGGCGGCCAGTGGGTCGCGCACCCGGGCAACGACGGCGTGCGCTACACGATCAACATCAACCGGGACAGCCCCCACGCGATCACCGACGGCATCTCCGACTTCGAAGTGGTGAGCGAGCAGTACTACCTGCACACGGATCCCGGCAACAACGTCCTCGCCACCACCGACTTCCCCACCCCGGGGGTGGAGGGCCCCCACGTAGAAAACCCGTGCCGGATGCCCCAGGTCTGGACGAAGACCTACGGCAAGGGCCGCGTCTTCTACAACGCCCTGGGCCACCACCGCGACGTCCTCGAAGCCCCGCACCCGCGCGAGCTCATGCGCCGCGGCTTCCTCTACGCCGCCAAGGGCGTGGGGCTATTCCGGACGATTACGGTCTAGCCTTGCGGCAGAGTTGAAGGTTGCAAGTTGAAGGTTGAAGGTCAGGCGTATCAACCTTCAACCTTCAACCTGAAACCTTAAACCCCTAAAGCCCCATCCGAACCCGATGCAGAAAGCCGCGCGCCTGCTCGGTGCGGCCGCCGATGTCCACGCGGAAGACGTCGTCCAGGCGGAGGATCGTGGTGCCGTCGCGATGGCCGTCGCGGCGGATTTCGGAGATCTCGACGAACTCTTCGCCCACGTCCGTGATGAACCCCGTGTGCGCTTCGTGGTCCACGTCGAGCACCGACGCGACCATCCGGTCCCGCATGGCGCCTCGTAGCCCGGCTTCGAGGTCGCGCGGGGGCGGGCCGGTGGGACGGGTCGGCTCCAGCGCGCCGCTGCCTTCGTGAAGGAGCTTGAGCGCCGAGAGGTACTCGCTGTCCACCGTGAGCTTGATGATCGCCTCCAGGCGGCCCACCTGCCGCCCGTCGAAGCGCCCCTCGTCGTCCACCGCAGCGAGCGTGTAGGTCTCCCGCCCGACCTCTTCGATGTACCCGACGCTGAACCGATCCAACTCCTCCTCGTCCGTATAGAGCTCCGCCATCGAGTGCGACTCTTGGCAGGTGAGGAGCACCGCGCGGAACTTGTCGATCAGGTCGGCCATGGGGGGATTATGGCGTTCCAGGGGGAGGAGGGCGTTGGGGTGTTGGCCGCCGCGACGCCGTGTTCGAGGGCCAGGTGTTGGGTGTTGGCGTGTTGGTCCCGGAGACCCAGTTGCCAGATACCCGTCCACCCAGTCGTGTTGCTGGAGGCTACGCCCACCAGCCCCGCCTCCCGCGCCTCCGTGATCAAATCCTCCACGCCGGGTGTTGAGCGGCGATCCGCCGCGCAAAACGCTCCTCCCTTTACCCCAACACCTGAACGCCCGACCACCTCTCGGGGAACCAGCCCTGCTCCTAACGCCTCAACGCCCTAACGCCACGAAGAGGAACGCCTTCTCCCCTCCGCTAAAATATCCCCATGACCACTCTTCCCGCCTGACGTCCAGTGAGCACGAGCTTGACACCTCCCGAAGCATTTGGGGAGCTGGGAGGGCGGACGGGCTGCTGGGCGATCCCGTGGGCTTGCGGGCGCGGTTTGAGGAGGACGGGTACCTGTTCTTACCGGGGTTCCTCGACCGGGAGGAGGTGCGCGAGGTCCGGCGCGGGATCACGGACGTGCTGACGGCGGAGGGGCTGCTGGACCCCGCCTATCCGGCGGAGCAGGCGGTCGCGCGGGAGGGCTTGGAGATGTACTTCCGGCCCGACATCGCCAACGCCAGCGACGCCCTCAAGAGGCTGATCTACTCCCCCCGCGTGCTGGGGTTCTACGAGGATCTCTTCGGAGAGCCGGTGCGGCACTACGACTACACCTGGATGCGCGCCATCGCCCCGGGCAAAGGGACGCAGCCGCACTGCGACATCGTCTACATGGGCCGCGGCACGCCCCGCCTCTCGACGGCCTGGGTGCCGCTCGGGGACGTGCCCCTGGAGGTAGGGGGGCTGATCGTTTTGGAAAGCTCGCACCGCCTGCACGATCTGAAGAGGACCTACGGCTCGCTAGACGTGGACGCCCTGTGCGAGGGCGAGACGGGAAGGAACCAGCTCGCGGCGCGCGGCTACCTCGCCTCCGGCGCCATCTCCGGCGATCCGGCGGGCCTGCGCGAGGTTTTAGGCGGGCGGTGGCTCACGGCGGAGTACCGCATGGGCGACCTGCTCGCCTTTAGCCCGTTCCTCGTGCACGGAAGCTTGGACAACGGCTCCCGCCAGATCCGGCTGTCCTCCGACTCCCGCTACCAGCCCGCCAGCGAGCCGGCGGACGAGCGATGGGTGGGCGAGAGCCCGGTCGCGCACGGGCCCGACGCGAAGAAAGGCCTGATCTGTTAACCACGGAAAGGGCGGTGCCTATTTGACTCCGCCGCAGCCCTCCCGCTATGCTGGCCTCCACGCCTCGGAGCCAGCCCATGCCCCAGTTCACCGTCAATCCCCACCGGTTCGATCCCTACAAGAACTTCAAGTTCCGCGTGAAGTGGGACGGGCGGTACGTCGCCGGAGTGAGCAAGGTCAGCCCTTTGATTCGTACCACCGAGGTCGTGAGGCACCGGGACGGAGCCGATCCGAGCTCCGTTCGTAAGGCCCCCGGTCAGACGGAGTATGCGCCGATCGTGCTGGAACGGGCGGTGACCCACGACGTGGAGTTCGAGGGGTGGGCGAACAAAGTCTGGAACCATGGCGGCGGGCCGGGCGCGGAGGTTTCGCTTAAGGACTTCCGCAAAGACATCGTCATCGAGCTCTACAACGAGGCGGGCCAGCTCGCGATCGCCTACAAGGTGTTCCGCTGCTGGGTCTCGGAGTACCAGGCGATGGCGGAGCTGGACGCGGCCGGCAACGCCGTGCTCATCCAGAGCCTCCGTCTGGAGAACGAGGGCTGGGAGCGCGACTACGATGTCACGGAGCCGGTCGAGCCGGCTTTGGAGTAGCCGTATACTTTCTCTATGGAAGTCCGGCTGACGGAGGAGGAGGCCCGGTTTGTGGAGGATCAGGTCGCCTCGGGACGATATGGTGCTCCCCATGAGGTCATCGCGGATGCCCTGAGGGTGTTGCAGGGGAGCGCGCCGCTGACGGCGGAAGAGCGCTCGCGTTTTGAAGCCACGCTTGCCGAGGCAGAGGCGGAGATTGAAGGAGGACAAGGGATCTCAGGCGAGCAGATAATCGCGGAGCTGCGGGCGCTTTCGCACGAGCGTCGAGCCAAGATCGCGTGAGCCGTCTCCTTGTCGCACCCCGAGCCCGGCGGGAATTGATCGGAATCTGGCGCTATATCTCCGGGGAAAATCCTAAGGCGGCAGACAATCTCGTCGAAGAGATCGAGCAGGCGTTTCGTCTTTTGAGCGAGTTCCCCCAGGCGGGCCACTTCCGAGAGGATCTGACGACCCGGCCCTACCGTTTCTATAGCATCGGCGACTACACGATCATTTATCGTCCGGTGGAAGAAGGCGTACGGATTCTACGGGTGGTGCACGGAGCGCGCGATATCCGCTCGATGCTCGACTGACTTACCGCATCGCCATTAATGGCACGCGCATGGCCGACCTTGTGGGAAAGGGCACGGCGGTTCCCGTCCCCTTAGAAGGCAAGGGGTACCCTGACTCCCATATGGCCGTCGTTCAGATAATCGCCCTCGGGGGCGTCGGAGAGATTGGGAAGAACTGCACGGTGGTGCGGCAAGGGGACGACATTGTCGTCGTCGACTGTGGGCTGAGCTTCCCCAACGAGGAGATGCTCGGCATTGACATCGTCGTGCCGGACTTCACCTACCTCGTCGAGAACAAGGAGAAGATCCGTGGGGTCTTCATCACCCACGCCCACGAGGACCACGTTGGAGCGCTCCCTTATCTGCTGAACCAGATCGACGTGCCGATCTTCCTTTCCGACTTCGCCCACGCGCTCGTGCGGAGCAAACTCGACGAGAAGCTCGCCGGAAAGAAGATCGACTACCGGATCTTTAAGCCGGGAGACATCCTCCAAGCGGGTTCCCTGACCGTCGAGCCGGTGCGGATCACGCACTCAATCCCGGAGACCTGCGCGATGGCGGTTCGCACGGAGCACGGCATCGTGTTCTTTACTGCCGACTTCAAGTTCGACTTCACGCCCGTCGATGGCAAGCTCGCGAACATCACGCGGATTGGCGAGCTGGGCCAGGAGGGCGTGCTCTGTCTCCTGAGCGACTCGACGAACGTCGAGCGCCCGGGCTGGGGACCCAGCGAGCGGGCGGTGACCGAGGGGCTGCGCAAGGTGTTCGCCGAGGCGCAGGGGCGGGTGCTGCTCACGACCTTCGCGAGCAACATCCACCGGCTCCAACAGGCGATGGAGGTCGCCGCCGAGATGGGGCGCAAGATCGCGGTCGTCGGGCGGCGCATGGAGCAGAATCTCGATATCTGCGAGCGCATGGGCTACGTCAAGGCTCCGCGCGGCGTGCGCATCGGGCTCCAAGACCTGCGGCAGTACCCGGACGGCCAAGTCGCCATCCTCACTACGGGCAGCCAAGGCGAGCCGATGAGCGCGCTCGTGCAGATGTCCAAGGGGAGTACGGCCGGCTCCAGATCAAGGACGGAGACACCCTGATCTACCCGCACGCCCCATTCCCGGCAACGAGGGCGCGATCTGGCGCACGATCAACCGCCTCTTCAACCAAGGGTGCCGCGTGATCTACGAAAGCGACACACCGATCCACGTCTCCGGCCACGCGTACCAGGAAGAGATCAAGATGATGCTTAACCTGACGCGCCCCTACTACGTCGCTCCTGTCCACGGCGAGCCTCGGCACCAGTTCATGTACAACAACCTCGCCCGGGACATGGGCTACCCGGAGCACCGGGTCTTCACCACCGCAGGCGTGCCGCTCGTGATGGACGATACGAGCGCGCACCTCGGCCAAGCGGTCACGGCCGGACGCATTCTCGTGGACAACGCCGGAGGCTCGGGCGTGACGGACGACGTCCTCCGCGACCGGTACAACGTGGCCAACGACGGCATCATCGTGTTGACCATCGCCATCGACGAAACCAAGGGCGAGGTCGTCGGCGACCCGGATCTCCAGGCCAAGGGCTTCGACCTGGGGGGTGTCCTCGACGCCGCCTACGATCACCTGATCGACGCCCTGCGCGCCCTCAGCCGCGAGGAGCTGAAGGACGCCGCCCGCGTGCGCCACACGGCGGCCGACGTCGTGCGCCGCCTGGTTCACAAGCGCGCGCAGCGCCGCCCGCTGGTGCTGCCGATGGTGGTCGAGGTCTAGAAGCTCTCGAACTCTACGCCCGCAGGGCGTACCTTCCGAGGGAAGAGGTGAACATAGCCGCTTCGGTCCCTTCTGGGGTCACCTCGGTCGGATGGCCGGCAGGCGCAAGCAGGGCATTAAGAACTTGCGCTGACTCACGCTCCAAGTTGCTCACGCGTACGATTAGCCTCCAGGCCGCTTTTCCAGCGCCTCCACCGCTCGCTCCGCCGCGCCGCGGATGTTGCGCAGGCTGTGGCCGGTGATCCCCGGAGCGTCGGCAGGGCCTCCGGATTACCGTAGGCTGTGAGGGCGTTGATGGCGGCGACCCGCGCACCGAACGACGGCTCCTTGGCGATCTCGATCAAGGCGTCGAAGACGCGCGCTCCGACGGGCGGTCCTTCAGCGGGCCCAGGGCTCGGATTCGCGGCGACCCGTACCGGTTCGCTCGGAGGGTTGCGCAGGGCCTCCAGCGCCCTTTCGCGGGCGACTTCGGGGTTTCGGGCCACCCACCACCCCAGAGCAAGCTGGCGGTACCGGTCGTTGTAGCTCGGGGTGCGCCAGGCTTCGCCGGCCAGGGCCTCGTCCCCTGCGTGCCTGAGCAGGGCCGAGAGCGCCGTGCCGCGAAGCACGGGATTAGGGTCGGTCCTCCAGATCTCGCGGAGCCGCTCGATCGCGAAGCGGTCGGCCCGCGCGCTCTCAAGCGCCGAGACGGCGGTGTTCTGCACGCGTTTGTCCGAATGGCGCGTGAGTTCCAAAAGGTACGGGACCGGTGGCTGCTTCAGCAGACCCACCATCCGCTCGAGCAACCGGGGCGAGGTCTCTCCGCGCGCCAATGCCGCGCCCCGAGAGGCGCTCAGCGCCCGAAAGAGAGGAACCAGCAGCTTCGCTTTCTGCGCCGCGTTCGGCGCGTTCTGGTAGAGGGCCGTCCAGTCATTGGGCGTGTAGGACGGGTAATCGATCTCGAGGGGATACCGCACTTCAGGGTCGATGAGCGTGGGGCCGCGCGATCCCACCCGCACGCGAACTTCGCTGTCGTCCAGATGAACGGTTTGCTTCCGCCACGTCGAGCCGTCGAGGGTCCACACCGGCAGGTTCAGGCGGAAAAAGGGGTCCCGCTGCACGATCACGACTTCGTCGCCTTCCCGGGTGACCTTCAGCCGGGGGACGCCCGCCGTGTAGAACCACTGCTGCATGAACGGTCGCAGGTCCCGGAGTGTCGAGCGGCTCATGGAGTCGAAGAACTGCTCCGTGGTGACGGACTTATAGGCGTAGCGGTGGAGGTACTCGCGGATGCCGTTCCAGAACCGGCGCTCGCCCAGCTCGTGCATGAGCACGAAGAGCCGCATGGCGCCGCCGGCGTAGGCGTGCCCGCTGAAAACGTCCATCGGCTCCTTGAAGTCCGTCTTGATCATCGCCCGAGGGTCGCCCCGGAACGCCCCCAGGCCACCCTCGAAGGTGTCGTGGCGCGCGAGGTCGTACGCCTCCTGCCCGTGGCGGTGACGGGTCCAGAAGGCGGGCAGGAAGCTCGCGAACCCCTCGTTGATCCAGATGTGCGACCAGTCGCGGGTAGTGACGATGTCGCCGAACCACTGGTGCGCGAGCTCGTGCGCCACCAACCCCTCGGAGCTGGTGAGCGGCTTGGCTTCCGGCGGGTGCAGCGTGGTGATCGTGTTCGTCACCTGCGTGATGTTCTCCATGCCGCCGAACATAAAGTCCGGCACGACGGCCTGCGAAAACTTGGCGAAGGGATACTTGAAGCCGGTCTGCCGCGAGAAGAACTCCACCATCTTGTCCGTTCCGGCGAAGCTCGACCGGCCCATCCGCTCCAGCCCCCGCGGCACGTACCAGTCGATCGGAATGCCTGCCCAGCTCTCGCGGCCGCGGGACAGGTTGCCCACGACAAAGCTGATGAGGTAGGTCGCGTGGGGCTGGTCCATCCGCCAGCGGTAGGTGGCGAGCCTCTCGCCCTTCGGTCCCATGCGCGTGACGCCCAATAGCTTGCCGTTGCTCAGGGCGAACTGCCCTTCGTGCACGGTGAGAGTGCCCTCGGAGGTCGCTTTGTCGTCGGGGAAGTCGTAGGTCGGCAGCCAGTAGCGGGTGTCCTCGGCTTCGCCCTGGGTGTAGATGATGCCCGTGGTTGAGGGGAAGGCGCGGGCGGCGGGAATAAAGTAGACGCCCGCCTCAGGCACGCCGCTGTAGGCGATGGCCACCTTCAGGGTGTCTCTCCGCCGGGCGGCGCGGGGCAGGGTGACGAACAGACGCTCACCCCGAGTCTCAAAGCGTGTGGCGAGCCCGTTGACCGTCACGTCGCGCACCGCCAGCTTGCCGGAGTCGAACCAGACCTCGGTGGTGCCATCCCGGAGGGGGCGGACGGTATTCGTAACCTGGCCGAGAATCATCGCGCGCGGCTCGTCGAACGACAGATTCCACTTCACGTGGATCAGATCGTAAGTCCGCTCCGGCCGCTGCGCGGGGGCACAGGCGGCCAGAGTGGCGGCGAGGCAGACGGAGAGGAAGGGGCGGGGGGGCATGGCGTTCCGGACGGACGACTCACTAAGTGAGACTTCCAGCCTACACCATCCTGTCGTAAGCTACATCTATGGGCGAGGTAACGGCGCGCGACACCGTCTCGGCGGATGAACTGCGGGAGATCGTGCGGAGGCGGGGGGTACGGCTAACGGTGGCGGACGTCGCCGCCGCGACGAGGATGTCCGAGGAGGACGTGCGCGCGGACCTGAGCGAGCTAAGGGGACGGCCGGAGACGCCGGTGCCGGAGAGCCGGTCTTCGTTCGACGCGGCGCAAGCGCGAGCGGAGGCTTGGCAGGCGCGCCAGGCGGCCGACGGGGAAGCACCGCCGAACCCCGCGCGACGTTCCCGTTGGGGATGCGGCTCGGCGGTGCTGTTAGGGTTGTTCGCCGCCGTTGCCATAGGCTGGCCTGGCTAGAAGGAGGCCCGCAGGGCCCGTAGCCGCTGCGTGGCGAGGAGTCAGCGCTCTAGGAAGCGTCGCATCGCCGCGAGCGTTTGTCCGCTGGCGTGGTGCTCGATGCCCTCGGCGTCCGTTTCGGCGACCGCTTGGGGGACGCCGAGGGCGAGGAGGAAGTCGAGGACCAGGGCGTGGCGCTCGCGGGCGGCGGCGGCGAGCTCCGAGCCCAAAGGCGTGAGGAAGATCGATCGGTAGGGCTGCGAAGTCACGAAACCCTCGCGCTGCAGGCGGCGCACGGTGCGCGAGACGCTGACGTGGCTGATCCCGAGGCGCTCGGCCAGATCCACCGCGCGCGCCTCGCCCGTCTCCTTGATGAGCGCCTCGATCAGCTCCACATAGTCTTCCGCACGCTCGCGGCTGTGGTCCTCGCGGGTCCTTTGGAAGCGGTTGGGGGTCATGGTGTTGGGGTATTGGGTGTTGGGGGCTGAGTGTCCGCAACCTGCATACTATAACGCCCCAAGGCCCAACGCCCAACACCCAACGCCCCTCCGCCACCGTCCTCTCCATGATGCAGACAGGAACCCTTGTCGCTCTGTCCCCCAGTCCCGCTGTGAAAGAGAAACCCTTTCCCTTCGCGTCCTACATCGAGTTTCGCGAAGCCCGAGTGGAATACCCAGGGCGGGTTTCGGGTCTCAGCGGCGTGACGCTGGCGATCGAGCGGGGCGAGTTCGTGTTCTTCGTGGGCCGGACCGGCGCGGGGAAGAGCACCCTGCTCAAGATCCTCTCGCGCGAGGTGCGGCACACCGGCGGAGTGGTCACCCTATCGGGCCGGGACCTTTCGCGCGTGAAGGAGCGGGAGGTCCACCTGCTGCGGCGGGAGATGGGGATCGTGCCGCAAGACTTCGCCCTTCTCCCGGGCAAGCGGGTGTGGGAAAACGTCGCCTACGCGATGCGCGCTGTGGGCCACTCGCGCCGTGACGTCCGCCGACGCGTGCCCGAGATCCTCGAGCTCGTCAGCGTGGGGCACCGGGCGGACGCCTTCCCGCACCAGCTCTCGGGCGGCGAGCAGCAGAGGGTCGCCATCGGGCGCGCCCTCGTGAACAACCCTCCTCTCCTGCTGGCCGACGAGCCTACGGGCAACCTCGACCCCGAACACTCGTGGGAGGTCATGGAGGTTTTGCGGAGACTCAATATGAGAGGAACGACCGTCCTCGTCGCGAGCCACGACATGACGGTGGTCATGCGCTCGGGGCGGCGTGTCGTGACCCTCGACCAGGGCCGCGTCGTGGAGGACGCGCCGGAGTGGGGGGCGCGCGATGCTTGATCGTCTGGCGTTCGTGCTGGGCGAGGCGTTCATCGCGCTGCGGCGCAACGGCACCATGACCCTCGCGGCGGTGGGCACCTCCGCCGTCGCGCTCTTTCTTCTGGGCGGGATCACATACGCTTATTTGGGGCTCCATCAGTACGCAGAGAGTCTGACGGGGAAGTTCGAGATGATGGTGTTCCTTAGCAAGGATGCCGACGAGGTCGCGGTGCGGGGAGTGGCGAAAAGGATACGCGAGCTGCCGGACGTGAAAGCGGCCTACTGGATACCGAAGGAGGCGCGGTGGGAGAAGCAACGGCGAGAAGACCCCGTGGGCACCGCCGAAATCGCAAATCCTCACGACCACTCCTTTAAGGTGGTTCTCTCAGACCTCTCGCGGGGCAAAGACGTCGCGGACGCGATAGGCGCGATGCCTGAAGTGGCGCCTAAGGGGGTCTTGTACATGCAGGAAGAAATGCGGCTGGTGGAGGACCTGAAGGGCCTCTTGCAGTGGGTCGGGTTCAGCCTGGGCGGCCTCCTCCTGCTCACGTCCGGACTGCTCATCTACAATGCGATTCGGCTGGCCGTACTCTCGCGGCGCATCGAGATCCGGATCATGCAGCTCGTAGGCGCGTCGAGGCTCACGATCCGGTTTCCCTTCCTCGTAGAAGGGGTGGTTCAAGGGGCACTCGGCGGGCTGTTCGCGGGGCTGCTGCTGCTCTCCTGCCACCTAGTGCTGATGTGGCGGCTGGAAGATTTCAAAGCGATAGCGGGGCTACCCCCTTTCCCTATCGTGCCCGTGACGGTTATTCTATGCGTGGCGGGAGCCCTCTACGGGTTCTTTTGCTCGACTTTCGCCGTCCGGTTCGCCGCTCCTCGCTGATGCCGCTCCGCTTTTTCGCCATCTTGTTCCTCGCGCTGTCGCTGCTGCCCTCGGCAGACGCGCAGAGTCGTCGCGGGCGCACGAGCTCCAAGTCCAAACAGCGCTCTGAGGCGACCACCGAACGCAAGCCGTCGCGCCGCACCTCATCGAAGACCAAGAGCCGCCAGACCTCCACAACCTCCAGGCGTTCGTCCTCCAGGACTTCGGAGCGCCCCAAGGAGTCGGCGTCTCGCCGGCGGTCCACGAAGGAGCGCTCCTCCCCGGCCAAGACGAGGAAAACTCCCACCACGACCAGGAAACCGGAAAAACGACCCAAGGTTGCTTCCAGACGCGGTCCGAAGAAGGTCGCCCCGCTGCACCGAAGCCTAGAGACCGTACGGGCGAAGCGGGCGGATGTGCGCGCGGAGATTCGCAGCACGCGTAAGCAAGCGAAATTCGTTAAGCGGACGCTTTGGCAGGTCGATGCGAGCCTCATAAGCAAAGGCTCGCAGCTCAAGAACACCGGCGCGCCACACGGCCAAGGACGGCACGAGCAGCCGCGGCTGGGGCGGGAGCTGGTCGTCACGACCAAACGGCGGGACAGGGTTCGCGAGCAGGTGCGACAGCGCCACAAGCC
>JAUJNV010000040.1 GCA_030447945.1 Fimbriimonas sp.
CGGACAGCGCTCCGCGCCGGGTTTAAGGTTGCAGGTTTCAAGTTTCAGGTCCAGAAGTGAGGGCCCAAACCGGGGCCTTCTCCCTCAACCCTTAACCCTCACCCCTCCCCTCTGGACCTGCAACCTGCAACCTGAAACCTTCAACCGTGGAGGGCGCTCCGCGCCAAATTCAAAGCGCAGAGAAGCTTCGCGCACTCCCCAAAGGGGGACGGAAGAGGGAATGGGGAGACCGTCACCTTGAGGGGTGAACGGCCGTGAGGTGAGCGTGGAGCGTGGGGGACCTCGGTGGCGGTCGCGATTTTGGTTGCGGGCGAGGTGGCTTTCGGCGGTCTGTGAGCGGGGAGGCGAGGGGAAACCGCGGGATGGGGATCTGCTTTGAGTGCCGCGTGACCGTCGACGGGATCGGGCAACGGAGGGCGTGCGTCCTCCCCTGCGCGGAGGGAACGGTGATCGAGACCGAGTGGCTGAGGCGTCTGGCTTTGAGGTGGTCGTCGTGGGCGCGGGGCCGGCGGGCCTCGCCGCGGCGAGCGCCGCCGCAGAGTCGCCGGCGGGTGCTCCTCGTGGACGACAACGCCGCCCCGGCGGCCAGGATATGGCGGGCCGAGCGCAGCGATCCGCGCCCGCAGACCTGGCCTACACCGAAGCTCTCCGCTCCGAACGTCTGCGTCATGCCCCGCACCACCGTCTTCGACGCGCCCCGGCCCGGCGTTCTGGCGGCGGAGGAGGCGGCGCTCTGGAGCTGCGGTATGAGGGCCTCATCCTCGCCCGGTGCCCGCGAGCCGTTCTTGCCGTTCCCCGGGTGGACCTTGCCGGGCGTCGCCCAGGGTCGGCGGCATCCAGGCGATGGTGAAGGCAGGGCTCGAAGTTCGCGGCAAAAGCGCATCGTCGTCGCCGGCTCCGGGCCCTGCTCGTGGCGGTCGCCGCATCGCTGGCCGAGCGCGGCGCTGGTGCAGGTGGTGGCGCAGGAGCAGGCACCGGTAAAGGCGGTTGGCAGGCTTTGGCCTCTCCCTCTCGCGCACCCCCGCAAGCTCCGGCAGGGTCTCGGCTACCGGAAGGCCATGAACGCGCCAAGGCGGGCGATGGCGGGTCGTTCGTGCCTTGAGCGGAGAGTGGAAGCCGTGGAGCTGTCGAGCGGGTAGAGGGTGCCGTGCATTTCTCCCTGCGCCTACGGTCTCGTGCCGAATACGGAGCTGCTGGACTGCTCGGATGCGATCTCAAGACGGTTATGTGCGGGTAGACGAGGGCGGCGGACGAGCGTGGAGAACGTCTTCTGCGCGGGCAGGCCGACCTCCATCGGCGGCGTGGACCTCTCGGTCGTCGAAGCAGCGTCGCGGGGTACGGAAACCACCAGCCAATCGCGCAAAGCCCAGGCCCTGAGCGGCGAGCGTCGGCGGCAGATCCGCTTCGCGCGAGCGCTCGAAAAGGCGTTCGCCCGCGCGCGAGAGCCGCGGCCGCTCGCGGCGCCGGATACCGTCGTCTGCCGCTGCGAGGACGTGCGGCGCGATGCGCTCGATCCGGCGCGGGATGGCGGGCAGCCAGCTTCCAGGACACGGTGCGGCATGGGGCCGCCAGGGCGCGTTTGCGCGGCGACGGAGGTTCTCTTCGGCCGGACCTCGGACTCGGTCCGCCCACCGATTTTCCCGACCTCCGTCGGAGGCCTCGCCGGAGTCGCCCGCTGGATTCATCAACACCAACTCACGAGGATAACAATCTATGCAATGGCGCGGCGTCTTTCCGGCACTCACCACCAAATTCAACGACGACCTCTCCGTCGACTACGCCTTCGTCCGCCGACACAGCGAGTGGATGATCGAGAACAGCTGCGCCCGACCGTGGCCATCGGCTCGATCGGCGAAGGCGCCACCTTGGACCACGAGGAGAAGGTGGAGGTCCGCGCACCATCGCCGACGCGGTGGGAGGCAAGGTGCCCGTGGTGTGCGGCGTCTCCGCTCGCCACCCATCAGGCCGTCGACCTCGCCCGCGACGCGGAGCGGGTGAGCTGCCAGGGCCTCGTAGGCTTCCCCCCTACGTCTACACCGGGGACTGGCGCGGAGCCCCAGGGGCACTTCGAGACCGTTTTCAAGGCCACGCCCCTGTCCTGCATGCTCTACAACAACTTCGTCGCCTACGCGGCCGACGTGACCCCCGAGCAGATGGTGGAGCTCGCGGAGGCGGTCTCGACCTGCACAGCGTCGAGTCGGCGACCGACGTGCGGCGCGTGACGGCGATCCGGCGCTCCTCGGCGACCGGCTGGCGATCTTCGTGGGCGTGGACGACCCCGACGTGGGAGGGCATCGCCGCGGGCGCCGTGGGCTGGATCGCGGGGCTCGTCAACGCCTTTCCCCTGCAGTCCGTCGAGCTGTTCGACCTCGCCTCACGCGGAGAGCGGAAGCGGCGGACGAGCTCTACCGCTGGTTCCTGCCGCTCCTGCGGCTGGACACCGTGCCGGGGCTTCTCGTGCAACTCATCAAGCTCACCCAGCAAGAGGTCGGTATGGGCTCCGCCCGCGTCCGCCCACCCCGCCTGGAGATGGTGGGAGCCGAGCTTGATGCAGCGCTCGCGATCATCCGCAAGGGCGTCGCGGAGCGGCTCTCCCTACGCCCGCAGGGCGTGTAACCGTCGCCCTGCGCGACGCCTGGGCTGTTTAAGGCACGCTCCCGTGCTCGCAGCCGCCGGTGCGTCGCGCAGGGCGACGGCTACACGCCCTGCGGGCGTAAATCTGGGGCCGCGAGATTTGGCGTGATCGGGTGGGGGCTGCGCGGCCCTTGGCGCTCCTGCGCACGCGCCGGAGGAGGGGCGGGAGATCGTGGCGCTCGCCGACCCCGACCCGGCGGCGCAGGCGAGGTTTTGCGAGAGGGTGCCGGGCGCGCGGGCCCGTGCCGGACCATCGCGACCTGCTCGACCTGGGGCTCGACGCGGTGTTCGTGCTCTCGCCCGACTGGCTGCACGAGCAGCAGGCCATGACGTTTCTCGATGCGGGCATCCCGATCTACCTGGAGAAGCCGATGGCGATCTCCGTCGAGGGTGCGACCGGATCCTCGACGCCGCGCGGGCGAGCAGGACCAAGCTGTTCGTCGGGCACAACATGCGCTACTTCGCCGTGGTCCGCCAGATGAAGGAGTGGATCGACGAGGGGCGGATCGGCGAGGTCCAGACCGCGTGGTGCCGGCACTTCGTCGGCTACGGCGGCGAGGCGTACTTCCGCGACTGGCACGCCGACGGTCCCTCTCCACCGGATTGCTCCTCCAAAGGGCTCGCACGACATCGACGTGCTCCACTGGCTCTGCGGCGGGTACTCCCGGCGGTGAGCGCGATGGGGAAGCTGATGGTGTACGGCGACATCGAGGACCGGCAAGGGCCGGACGAGAAGGTCACCGTCGAGTTTCGAAACTCATGGCCGCCCCGCTCGCTCACGAAGCTGAACCCCGTGGTGGACGTCGAGGACGTGAACATGATGCTCATGGAGCTGGACAATGGCGTCCTCGCCAGCTATCAGCAGTGCCACTTCACGCCCGACGCGTGGCGCAACTACACCATCATCGGCACCGAGGGACGGATCGAGAACTTCGGCGACGCGCCGGGGAAGTCGGTCCGCCTGTGGAACCACGCGCGCTTCGGCTACGCGGAAGAGGGCGACCTGGAGTACCGCCCGCCCGAAGCCCACGGGCGGCCACGGCGGGTCCGACACGCTGATCGTGCAGGACTTCCTGAGCTTCCTGGAGAGTGGAGGCACGACCGCCACCTCCCCCTCGCCGCGCGGCAGAGCGTGGCGGCGGGCGTCGCCGCGACGCAGTCCGTGCGAAGCGGCGCGACGATAGTAGAAGTCCCCCACCGAGCCCGGAGAACGCGCTGGTCTTTTCGTAACCCCACGCCCTGCTGTAGTCGCAGGTCTTCAGCCTGCGCAGGGCTTTTCGTTCTCCAACAACGTGCGAAAGAGTGATACGCCCTTGCGCCTGAAGACCTGCGACTACAGCAGGGCGGGGGTGATGGGGATGGCTTGTAGAGACTCTGCGGTGCGTAACCGTCGTGCGCTACGAGAGCATTTCGGGCGTCACGTATTAGACTCTACTGTGGGCGCAATTACCACCGAGTCGCTCGTTTCAATGCTGGCCCTGATCGGGGTTGTCATCATGATCTCGACGCTCCTCTCCGGGTTCGTCGAGCGGAGCAACTTTCCCCAGGTCGCGGTGTTCTCCTCTTCGGGGCGGTGCTGGGGCCCTTCGGGCTGCAGCTTCTGGACCTCGGCCTCGACTCGCCCGTGCTGCGCGTCGTCGCCACCCTGAGCCTCGCGCTCGTGCTCTTTATCGACGCGCTGACGCTCGACCTGAAGGAGGTGAAAGAGCACGCGAAGCTCGCTGGGGGAACTCGGACCGGGAACCATCGCGGCGGCGGCGGTGATGGGGGTCGCGGGCACTATCTCCTCGGGCTGCGCCCCCGCACGCCGCCATCCTCGCCGCCGCCCTCGCCTCCACCGACCCGGTGCTCCTCCGCGCGGGCTCTTGCGGCGCTCGGACCTCCCGGCGGCCGCACGCTTGGGGCTGAGGCTGGAGAGCGGGCTGAACGACGTCGTCCTGCTCCCCATCGTCCTCGTCGCGATGGCGCTCGTCGCGGCGGGAGGCGAGTCGGGCGTGAGCGTGCCGAGGATGCTCATCCAGATGCTCGTGCTGGGGCCGGGGGCCGGCGTCGTGGTCGCGCTCGTCGCCATCGGCACCCTGGAGCTGATGCGGCGGCATGTCGGCGTCCGGCGCGACTACGAGGCCTCTACTCGCTCGGTGTCTGCTTCGCGGCCTTCGCCGCGCCGAGGCCCTCCACGGAAGCGGCTTCCTCGCCGCCTTCGCCGCGGGCATCACCATCGCGGCGCTCGACGTCGAGATGTGCGACTGCTTCCGCGAGTACGGCGAGACCACCGCCGAGATGCTCCTCATGTTCACGTTCGTGCTCCTCGGGGCGTCGCTTATATGGAGCGGGCTGGAAAGCCTCAGCGTCCCGCTGGTCCTCTTCGCCCTGATCGCGCTCGCGGCCGCCCCTTCAGCCTCTTCGTGACCCTGAAGCCGATGCGGCTCGAGCAACGCGTCGAGCCGCATCATCCCTGGTTCGGGCCGCGCGGCCTCTCGACGCTGCTGCTGGTGCTCGTGCCCGTCTTCGGCGGCACCCCCGGGTCGCCCCGGCTGTTCGAGATCGCTTCGGTCGTGGTGCTCCTGTCGGTCTTGGTCCACGGCGGCTCGCTGATGGCGTTCGGAACCCAAGGCGGAGTCGCCGGAAGACGGAGGAAGGGGAGACCGAGCGTGGCGAGCTCCGGGTGCTCCGGCCGATGCCGCCTCGCCGGCCGCGCCCGCGCCGGAGGTCGCGACGGCCGCCGGGGACCGGGGCCCTGGTCGATCGCGGCGAGCCCGTGCGGCTCCTGGACGTCCGCTCCGACAACTCTTACCTCTCGTCCGAGCAGGACCTGCGGGACGCCGCCCGCATCCGCCCGCAGCACGCGCGCGGAGACGTGCAGCGGGCGGGCGTGCCGAAGGGACGCTTGGGCCGCCCTCTTCTGCACGTGACCCTCGGAAGGCACGTCGGCCCGGGTGGCCGACGAACTCAGGCGAGCGGGCTGGACGAGGGCCTTCGCGGTCAAGGGCGGCTGGGACGCCCTGCTCGAACAGGGCTTCGAGCCGGTTCAGTGGGCATCGGTAGGACACGAATCTCCCGTTTCGATGTAGAGGGAGGTCTTGAGCCTGCGAGAGTGTACGGCTACGAACCCACGCTTCCAGAAGACGGAGAGGCCCTGCGCAGGGCTAAAGACCTGCGGCTACATGAGGCGGAGGTTTGTGGATGGGTACCGTCTCTGGGTGGACGCGCCTCGCGAGAAGGCGCATCGGCTGTCGGAGGAGCAGTATGTGGGCCGGAAGGCGGTGGCTTACGTGGCCTGTCTCGAAGGGCGTCCCCGTTCTTCACGTCGCCGGAGCACGTGGAGCCGCTCGTCGAGCTTCTCCGAGAAGCCGTCTCACGCCACGGCTGCATCGCTCCCGTGTACTGCTTCATGCCCGACCACCTCCACGCCATCCTCCTGGGTCTAAACGAGGACGCGAGGGTCAAAGTCGCCTTGGCTCGCTTCAAGCAGCGCTCGGCCTATTGGATGGCGCGACACCATCCGGGCGTCCGCTGGCAGAAAGACTTCTACGACCACATCCTCCGCCCGGACGAGGATCAGACCAGACAGGTTGCCTACATCCTGAACAACCCCGTTCGGGCGAGACTCGCCGAAGCCCTTTCCAGTACCCGTTCAGCGGCTGCATCGGAACCACGTTCGACGAGCTACTGCACACGTACCTCTTTAACTCGAACTATCGCCTGCTGTAGCCGCAGGTCTTTAGCCTGCGCAGGGCTTTTCGTTCTTCTGCAACGTAGGCTCGTAGCGGTACACCCTTGCGCAGGCTGAAGACCTGCGGCTACATGGAGAGGGAACTCAGACCCGTAGGAACCAGCGCTCTTGGTAGAGCGCGAGGAGGATGAGCCACCACACGCCGATGTACAGCAGCGTATGCCCATCCTCCGGCGACCGCCCCGAGGGACGCCTTCAGCGCGCCGATGATCGAACTGAAGGCTGGCGCCCCCGGTGACCGTGACCTTCTGGAGCACCAGGACCTTGAAGAGGATCGGCGCGACGTAGGCGACGATGGCGTTCGAGCCGAACACGAGGAACGGGAACGCCCACCCTCTCCAACCGCGCACATCGATCATGCCGTAGAGCAACGCCAAGAGAACGGAGCCGAGGCCGGCGGCCAGGAGGATGTAAGGCGGGGTCCACGCGGGCTTGTTGTACGGCAGGTCGGCGTTCCAGAGGATGCTCGTCAGCGCCAGCGCCATCCCGCCCCGGCGAGCGAGATGATGCGCCGGCTATGGGTCGTGCGGCGTGACCGCAAGAGATCGCCGAAGAGGGTACCGATGAGGACCAGAGCCCCGGCGGGACGACCGAGGGAGACCGCGCAAGCTGTACGCCGCCAGGTACGTCTCGTTCAGATGCCGCACCAGGTGCCGGCCTTCCGAGAACTCCGGCGGCCCGCCGCCGAACGGCAAGTGCCGCAGAGCGAGGCCATACGCGACGAGCATCGCCGCCGCCGCGAGCGCGCGGAAAAGCGCCGGCAAGCCGTAGAGGAGCGACCCCACGAGGTACGACAGGCCGATCAACCCCAACACGCCGATGGCGAAGTAGAGGCGATCCTCGATGGCGCTCTGCAGCAGGCACCCTAAGCCCCGCCAGAACCGCCGCGCGCCAAGGGCATGAAGGAGCGTCCGCACCTTATCCGGGGAAGAGGCCACCGAGTAGGGGATGGCGACCCCCACGCAGAAGAGGAACCAGGAAACACGAGGTCCGCGAGCCTCACCCCGCCGTCCCCAAGGCGCGTGGACGAACTGGGCCGGCGTCGCTCCGCCGACCACGGAATTGTTCACCAGCAGCATGAGCGCGATGGAGAGCCCGCGCAGGGTGTCGAGGCGAGAGGAGCCGCTGCCGCTTCACGCTCGGCGCGGCGGGTGGGGAGAACTCGGGAGCATCTTGGGCCGTTCCGCTTGGCTCAGGGGCTCGACGACTGCCATTGCTTTACACTATAAGGCATGAAGCCCCTCGCCTTGCTCGGCATTGCCATCCTCGCGGGGAGTGCCTGCGCGGGCGGGGAGGCGTCGTACCCCTACGGGAGTCCCACGTTCGCCCGCTTCGTCGCCGACTCTCTATGCGGTCCAGAGAGGCGACCCGAGCGGCTTCACGCGCTGGTTCGGAAACGCCTACCGCACGTCGAAGGTGAAGCGCCCGAGAAGCCGACGCTGCGCGGCAGCTCGCCTGGGACCGCGCGCGTCTCGCGCGCATCCGGGACCCCAAGCAACGCGCCAAAGCGGAAACGAACCTGGGCGCCTGGATGCGGATGGTGAAGACGATCATCCCCCGCTTCAGCCTCGACCGGGCTTCGAGTTCACGAACGCGCAGAAGCTGGGCGAGCGGCAGTGCTTTCTGCAGAGCGTGCTCATCGTCGGCCTGCTCCAAGCGGCGGGTGTCGATTCGGGCGTCGCGATGGTTTGGATCAACGACGCGGGGCACGAGTCGAACAACGGCCACGCGGTGGCGGTCGCGCGGCTCGCCGACGGCACGGACCTGGTCGTGGACGCCTCCTTCCCGGATCCGTTCGCGGACCAGGCGGGCCTCGTCGTGGCGGACGCCTCGGGAGGCTATTGCTTCGTACGCCCGGTGTACTCGGGCCACCGCCTTTACGTCTACGGTCGCCGGAGGTACGCGGGCTCCCGCTTCATCCGCTCTTACCGTTCCTCGAAGGGCACGGGCGAGATCCGCGTGCGGATGCTGGACATCCCTTTCCTGCGCTCCCAGTTCGACTACTACCGCGGCGAGCGCGCCCCCGGCGGCTTCACGGCGAAGGAGAAGACCCCCGCCGGCCTCGCCGCGAGCGCGCGCTTCCTTGAGCGCGCCGTCCGGATCTGCCCGCAGAACCCGCTGCCGGTGTACGTCCTCGGCCGCGTCTACGCGCGCCAAGGCAAACTGTCCCTCGCCAAGGCCCAGATCGTCCGCGGCCACGCCCTCTACGAGCGCTTCGGCTTCGTCCCACGCGGACCCCGCGAGGCTTACGCGGAAGTGACGGGGACGGGCGCGGTGGAGCGGAAGAGGTAGCAATGCTTCCCGGAACGAAGTACCCTTGCCCCTGTAGCGGCTACCGGACCCTCAACGGGGAGCCACCCGGCACGTTCGATATCTGCAACATCTGCTTTTGGGAGGATGACGGTATCCAGTTCGACGATCCTGATCTCGACGAGGGCGCCAATGACGTATCTCTCCGCCAGGCTCAGGCGAACTTCATGAGAATCGGGGCTGTGGAGGAGGCATACGCGCACTGTGTCCGTCCCCCTTGCCCGACGGACGTGCGGGACCCCAATTGGATGCCGCTGCCCCAGTCGGCCCAAAAATAAACCCCGCTAGCCCTGCGCCGCCGCCACCGCGTCCTCGCCCGCGGTCTGCTTCAGGTAGTCCTCGCCCATGATCTCCTTGACGATGAGGTTCTGGTTGATCCGGTATTTGCGGGCTCGGGGCGCGATGTAGCGGACGTCGATCGGCTCGAAGTCGAACACCGGGCCCTGGGGGGTCCACTGGGCGACGGTGGTCTTCAGCCAGTTCTCGTCGTCACGCTGGGGGGTGTCCATCTTGAAGTGCGCGCCGCGGCTCTCGTCGCGGATGAGCGCGCCGCCGACGATCGCCTTGGACTGCTCGATCATGTTCACCACCGCCCGCGCGAACGGGACGGCCTGGTTGTTCCAGCCGGAGTCGTCCACGAGACGGCACTGATGCGCCCGCTCGCCGAGCTCGTTCAACTTCTCGCGCGCCCGCCGGAGCTCTTTCTGCGTGCGCCAGATGCCGCAGTTGTTCCACATCGTGTCCGCCAACTCCGCGTGCAGCCGGTACGGGTTCTCCGTGCCGCTGCTCGTGCGCAAGGCGTCGTATTCGCTTTGGCGCTGGGATCTCGCGTCCTCGAGGACCGAGGAGGGGACGCCCTCGCCGCTCACGGACATTTCGCGCAGGTAGGCGAGCATGCCCTGCGCGGCGATCTCGCCGCCGACGAGGCACGCGAGGAGGGCGTTTGCGCCGAGGCGGTTCGCGCCGTGGTACTGATACTCGCACTCGCCCGCCGCGTAGAGGCCGGGGATGTTCGTCATCTGGTTCCGCGGGCTGTCCACGTCCCACCCGCCGTCGCCGTTCAGCTCGTAGTCCACCCAGAGCCCGCCCATCGTGTAATGGACCGCCGGATAGATGCGCATCGGGATCTCGATGGGGTCCTCGCGCATAAACTTCTCGTAGATCTCCAGCACGCCTTCCAGCTTGTCGTTGATCTGCTGGCGCGTCATGCCCTTCGTCTTCTGGAAGTGGGTGATGTCCAGGTAGACCTGCTGCTTCTTCCCGATGCCCCGATCGATGCGGCACACGGAGTAGATCGCGAAGCTCACGAGGTCGCGCGAGAGGAGGTTGCCGTACTTGGGGTCCAGCTCCTCGCAGAAGTACCACCGGTCGCCTTCGGGGATCGTCGCCGCCGGACGCGCGTCCATCGGATCGCGGGGCGTCCAGAGCCGCCCGCCTTCGCCGCGAACCGACTCGGACATGAGGCGGCACTTATCCTCGCCGGGGATCGCCGTGGGGTGGATCTGCACCATCTCCGGGTTGCCGTACTTCACGCCCTGCTGGTAGCAGATGGCGCCCGCCGCGCCGGTGTTGATGATGGCGGTCGTGCTGCGCCCGAAGATGAGCCCGTTGCCGCCCGTGGCGATCACCGCCGCGTCGCAGGCGAACGACTGGATCTCCATCGTGCGCAGGTCCTGCGCCACGATCCCCCGGCACGCGCCCGTGTTCGGGTCCTTCACGATCCCCAGGAACTCCCCCCCTCGTACTTCTCGACGAGGCCCGAGACCTCCCAGCGGCGCACCTGCTCGTCGAGGGCGTACAGGAGCTGCTGGCCGGTGGTCGCGCCCGCGTAGGCGGTGCGGTGCATGAGGGTGCCGCCGAAGCGGCGGAAGAGAGCAGCCCCTCGTTCGTGCGGTTGAACGGGACGCCCATCCGGTCGAGCAGGTAGATGATCGCGGGCGCGCGCTCGGCCATCCGCATCACGGGCGGCTGGTGGTTCAGGAAGTCGCCGCCGGTGATCGTGTCCTCGAAGTGGAGGTACGGCGAGTCCCCCTCGCCGCGCAGGTTCACCGCGCCGTTAATGCCGCCCTGCGCGCACACGGAGTGCGAGCGGCGGACCGGAACGAGCGAGAAGATCTTGACCTTGTGGCCGGCTTCCGCCAGCTTCATAGCGGCCATCAGTCCGGCCAACCCTCCCCCACGACGACGACGGTGCGCTGCGCTGCCATTGCTCCTCCCATTCTACGTGCCCAGGCTCCCCGAGAACCGGACCACCCGCGACCCCTGGGACCGCGCTCGTCCCGAGCGCATTTTCTGCTAGGAGCCCCTCGTCCCAAGTGCATAGCCCATAGGGCTGTAGCCGCCGGATGGTTCGTGCCGGCGTAGGGGCGTCCCTTTCACCTACGGCTTCTCGCGGGTCTAAGGGCTATGCGCTCGGGACGAGCGCGCTCCCAGGGAAAATGCACTCGGGACGAGTGCGCTCCCGGCAGACAATGCGCTCGGGACGAGCGCGGTTCCGGGGGCTACTTCCAGCGGAACGTCTTCAGCGACTTGGCGAAGGCGGCGTCCCACTTGGGCATCGCGTCCTTCTCCGCCGTGAGCGTGAGCACCACGCCGAGGCCGCGCCGGACGAAGACCACCTGACGCTGGCCTACGACCTGCCCGTTCGGCAGGCGGCGCGCCACGAGCCAGGCGTAGCCCGACGTGCCCGCGACGGTGACCGGAAGCTGCTGGACGAGCCTCACGCCCTTCTCCTTGACCGCCTGAGCGAGCGAGGCCTTGCCCAGCGACGTGGCGGTCTCCCGGCCTACGGAGCCGCTCAGGATGAAGATGTTCGTGGTGTACTTGTTCTCCACCGGCCCGAAGAACGCGACGCGCGCCTTCTCGCCTCCCCGCTTGTCGTTCCGCTTGAACCCGGCCGGGAGCTGGATGACCCACCCGACTTTCGCGTCCCGATACCGCACCGGCTGGGCGGTGGGCGCGGCGGGGGCGAAGGCCGCCCAGATGAACGGGACGGTGGCGAAGGCGACCCTGCGAACCCGAGATGCGAGAAGGCTCATGCTTAGTTAATACTCCGGAGCGTCCTCATGGACGGCCTCATAGACGGTCCTGGGAGTTTTAGCCCACCGACCGCCTCCGCGTCTACGGCGGCTTGACCGCCAGGTACGCGCCCCGCCCCGTGAGCCCTCAGGATCGTGCTCCGCGTCGAGACCGGCCGCTCCGAAAGCCGCCAGATGCTCCTCCACGGTAAAGAGCCCCAGTTCGTGCCGTTCGCTGAGCCGTTCGATCCCCGCCGGCGTCCCCACGAGGTACTCGAAGTCGAGAACGCTCACCCGCCCCTCGCGGCGCGATACGCTCATGCGCGCGAGCTTGAGCTCCGGCTCGTCCAGAAAGATGCCCGACAGATGCCCGTCCTGGAAGCCTTCCGGCCCCAGCCACGGCTCCACCAGCACCACCCCGCCCGGCTTCGTGTGCTCGACGAAGCGCCGGATCGCGGCGTGGAGCCGCTCGATGGTCGTCATGTACCCGATGGCGCTAAAGAGGCAGACGACCGCGTCGAACCGCTTCCCCAGGTCGAAAGACGCCATGTCCCCGGCGTGCAGCGGCACGTCGGGCAACCGCCGCCGCGCGATCTCCAGCAGCCCCTCGTCGAGGTCCAGCCCCCCCACCCGGTAGTGGCGCCGGAGCTGCGCCATATGCAGCCCCGTTCCGCACGCCACGTCGAGGAGCTCGTCGCCATCCGACTTCTGTCGCGCCCGGATCAGCGCATGCGCACGCTCAGCCTCGTCCGCGTAGTCCTTGAAGGAATACACGGCATCGTAGTACGCGGCGGTGTGGGTGAACATCGGAAGATATGAGATATGAGATATGAGATATGAGATATGAGATATGAGAGAAGAGATGGGGAAGTCAGGGTGTGCGCCACCTCTCATCTCACATCTCACATCTCGCATCTTCCAGCCCTACGGCGCCGACGCCGGCTTGGGCCCCACAGCGATTCCCGTGGGGGTGCTGAGAGGCGTGCCGCCCGCGCGCCTGAGTAGGTCGCGTAGCCGCCGCCGCGTATGTTGTCGATGCGCACGATCCGGGCGTTGCCGGAGTCCGCGACGTAGATGCGGCCTGACGAGTCCAGCGCGATGGCGCGCGGTGCGATGAAGCGGCCCTGGCCGCTGCCCGCCGACCCGTAGGCCACCCCGGTGCCGCCGACGAAGGCGTCGAAGCGCAGAATTCGCGAGTTCGCCGAGTCCGTCAGGTAGAGGCGCCCGGAGGCATCGACGGCGACGCCCTCCAGGCGCGCGCCGCCCGGAGCGAGAAAGGCGATCGGGTTGGCGCCCGTCATATCGTCTACGCGCATCACCTTGTTCGTCGCCTCCAGGGTGGCGTAAATCTTCATCTGCGCGTCTACCGCGAGCACGACCGGATTGGGGAACGCCGTCGGCGTGGCGTAGCTCACCGGTTTGGTCCCGCTGATGTCGTCCACCCGGAACACGCGGTCGAGCTCGGAGTCCGCGACATAGAGGCGATCCTGCGCGTCCACGGCGACGCTGCGCGGAGCGACCAGCGCGGTACCGTCGATGGTGTTCAGGGTCGTGAAGGCGGTCGAACCGCCGCCCGGGGCGCCTACGTTGCCGATGCGTACGATGCGGCGGTTGCCCGTGTCGGCGACATAGATGTGGCCTTTGCTGTCGACCGCCACGTAGGTCGGCGCGGATAGCCCGTTCTCGCCGGTTCCCGGAGAACCCAGGTTCTGGCGCCCGGTTCCCTGGAGGTCGTCGACCGTCACCACCCGACTGGTGCCGGTGTCCCCGATCACCAGGCGAGGGCTCGCCGCACCGCCGGTGCCCCCAGTGCTCCCATTGCCCCCACTGCCGCCGTTGCTCCCTCCGCCGCCGTTCGTGTCGCTCCCGCCGCCTCCCCCTCCGGCGCAGCCGATGAGACCGAGAAGAGCGAGAGCAGCGAGGGCGGATAGGCGTGAACGGAGCATGATTGCCCTCATTGTAGCCACCTACCGCGCGGGCTTTTCCCTCCGCAATGTTGCGTAGGCGTTGTGGTCGTGGATGGACTCGTGGTTCTCCACCTCGATCTCGTAGGAAACGATCCGGTCCTCGCGATCGAAGGCGAGCGCTACCTCGCGCACCAGGTCCTCCACGAAGCGAGGGTTGTCGAAGGCCTGCTCCGTAACGAACTTCTCGTCGGGCCGCTTGAGCACGGGGTAGAGCTGCGCGGAGCCCGAGGCTTCGATCATGTCGATGACCTCCTCCAGCCACAGCAAACCCTGCGGCTTGACGCGAACGGTCACGTACCCGCGCTGGTTGTGCGCGCCCCGGGCGGAGATATCGCGGGAGCAGGGGCAGAGGGTGGTCACCGGCACCGAGAGGTAGAGCAGGAACTCCTCCTCCACGCCGCCGCTGGCGATGAAGCCGCATTCGTAGGCCATCATGCCGACCTTGCCTGTTACGGGCGCGGCCTTTTCGCGGAAGTAGGTGAAGCAGACCTCCAGGTGCGCCGTCTGCGCGTGGAGCTTCTCCCGCAGCCGCGCGAGGATCTCGGGGATGGTCTCCGCGCTGAGGTCGTGGTTGTGTTCGCCCAGCACCTCCAAGAAGCGGCTCATGTGGGTGCCTTTGAATTCGCGGGGCAGATCCACGGTGAGCGTAAAGTCGCCGACCGCCTCCTGCATCCCCCCCTCCCGGCGGCGTACGAGGATGGGGTAGCGCACCTTACGCACCCCCACGCGGTCGATGGGTATGTTCCGCTCGTCCTGCGAGCTCTGAATGTCGACGAGGGCCGCCGTGCCGTTTGTTTTCCCTTTCATGCCTTGCAACCTGTTCTACGGACGTTAGACGCCGAGCGCGAGGAGATGGAGCCGAGGGGAGGAGCCAAGGGTATCCTGCCTGCCATGCCCGGCCTCGACCTCCAGCTCGTGCGCCACGCGCTCACCCTCGCGCGGGAGAGCGGCTGTGCCGAAGTCGAGCTGGCCCTCGGCGAGGAGAGCTTCTCCGCGCGCCTAGAGCCGTTGCCCGCCCCGTTTCTACCCACTACGCCAGGCGACGAGCCGTCAGTGGAGCCGGAGCCCGTGCCGATCCGTGCGCCCCTCGTGGGGTACTACCAGGAGGCCAAGGAGCCGCTGGCGGTGGGCCGGAAGGTGACGAAGGGAGAGGTCGTCGCGGTGGTCGCGGCGCTGGGGATCGCGAACGACGTGGAGTCTCCCGCCGACGGCGAGGTGGCGGAAGTGCTGGTCGAGCCGGGCCAAGGCGTGCAGTTCGGGCAGCCGTTGGCGAGGGTGAGATGAGGGGGAAGGCGTTGGACGTTAGGCGTTGGGCGTTGGGGGGAGAGCGTTTGCCCAACGCCCAACGCCCAACGCCCAAGGCCCAAAATGGCCAAACCCTCGTCGCCACCCTCATCGTCATCGCCATCATCGGGGTCCTCGCGGTGGTGCTTCTGAAGGGGTCCGGGGCGTTTGGGGGGAAGGGCGGGTCTTCGCGGGCGGACGGCAAGGGCACGACCGTGCTCGGCGCGGCGAAGCTGAAGGCGGTCGATACCGCCTGCCGAAGCAACCTCGGCCAGGTGCGGCTCGCGATCCAGGTCTATCAGTCCACCAACGACGAGGCCGTGCCCGCCACTATCCAGGAGACGCGCATCGGGAACGACTTCTACCGCTGTCCGCTTGGCAAGGAGCCGTACGACTACGACCCGGCGACGGGCAAGGTGTCCTGCCCCCACCCGGGCCACGGGAAATACTGATGCTAGGCAAGGTGCTCATCGCGAACCGGGGAGAGATCGCCTGCCGGGTGATCCGCGCGTGCCGCGAGCTGGGCGTCCGCAGCGTCGCCGTGTACTCGGAGGCCGATCGGGATAGCCTGCACGTGAAGATCGCCGACGAAGCCATCTGCGTCGGCGCAGGCACCAACACCGACTCCTATCTGAACCTCGCCAACGTGCTCATGGCGTGCCAGATCTCCGGCGCGGAAGCGGTCCACCCGGGGTACGGTTACTTCAGCGAGCGCGCGAGTTTCGCCATCGCCCTGGAGTCGCTGGGCATCACCTTCATCGGTCCGCCCTCGGAGGCGATCGAGTCGATGGGGGACAAGGCGAGCGCGAAGGCAGCGGCCATCGCGGTCGGCTGCCCCGTCGTTCCCGGCAGCAACGGCGCGGTGCCGGACGAGTCGAGGCGCTGACGGTGGCGAAGAGATCGGCTACCCCGTGCTGCTGAAGGCCGTCGCGGGCGGAGGCGGCGAACATCCGCCGTGTCGACGGTCCGGACGAGCTGGCGGGGCTCTGGGCGACGGCGCAGGCCGAGCGCAGGCGAGCTTCGGCTCCGGTGAGATCCTGCTGGAGGTACGTGGAGGAGCCGCGCCGCGTGGAGATCGAGGTGCTGGAGCGACACGCAGGGCAACGTCGTGCACCTCGGCGAGCGCGGTGCTCGGTACAAAACCTCCGGCACCAGAAGATCGTGGAGGAGGCCCCTACGCCCGCCTCCCGGAGTCCGTGCGGCAGGAGATGGCGCGGCGGCGGTGCGGGTGGCGCGGAGCGTCGGCTACCGCAGAGCGCGGGCACCGTCGAGTTCCTGCTCGACGCCGAGCGCCGCTTCTACTTCCTGGAGATGAACACCTCCAGGTCGAGCACCCGGTGACGGAGGAGGTCACGGGCCTCGACCTCGTCCAGCTCATGCTCCGCATCGCTTCCGGCGAGCCCCTGCCGTTCACGCAGTCCGAGGTCCAGTTGAAGGGCCCGCCATCAGGCCCGCGTTACCGCCCAGGACCCCGACAAGGAGTTCTCCCCCTCGACCGGTTGCATCCTGGCTGGCGGCCACCCCGGCGGGCGCGGCGTGAGGATGGAAACCCACTGCTACGCGGGCCTGACCGTCAGCCCCTACTACCCGCTGCTCGCCAAGCTCATCGTGCGCGCCGGAAGCCGGGGAAATGGCCGTGACGAAGCTCCAATCCGCGCTCCACGGGTTCGACGTCAGCGGCATCGCCACCAACATCCCCTTCCTCCGCCGCCTCGCCACCCACCCGGAGTTCGTAGCCGGCGAGGTGACGACAGGGTTCGTGGGGCGGATGTTGGAGGAGGGGGCGTGAGGGCGTTGGGCGTTGGGCGTTGGGCGTTGGAGAAGCTCCCAGCGCCCGCCCAACGCCTAACGCCAGGCCGGGAGGCCCCCCTGCCTAAATCCCGCCGCCCCGCCCGCGAGTTGGCTCTGCGTGTGCTGTACACCGTTGAGTCGGGGCACACGGCGGTCGAGGATGCGCTTCGCGACGCCTTGGAGTCGGCGGCGCTCGCGCCGGATCAGGCGGCGTACGCCGAGCGGCTGGCCCTCGGGGTGCGGGCGCGTCTCGCGGAGATCGACGAGCGGCTCGCCAAGCTCCTGGAGGGGTACGACATTGGGCGCGTGGCCGCCGTGGACCGCAACGTGCTTCGGATGGCGGCCCACGAGCTGCTCCACGAGCCCGCGATCCCCCCGGCGGTGACGCTCAACGAGGCGATCGAGATCGCGCGCAAATACTCCACGGCCGAGAGCGGGCGCTTCGTGAACGGCGTCCTCGGCCGTCTCCTGCGCGGCACGCCGAAGGCGGAGTGGGACCCCGCGACGGCGCCCCCCGAGGAAGAGCCGGAAGAGCCCACGCGCGAGGCCGAGCCGGAGCCCGAGGTGGAAGTCCTCCAGGCCGACTCGGAGGAAGCACAGCGCTTGGCGAAGGTAGGCGGATGGAAGCTCAGAGCGAAATGACCCCTGGGAGCGTGCTCGTCCCGTGCGCATCCGGAATGACTTGCGCTCTCTTGTCCGGTGGTCGCCTAGACTTCCGGATGCGCTCGGGACGAACGCGGTCCCAGCAGGCGGCCTTATGAGTGCGCAGATCCTCGACGGCCTCGCCCTCTCCAGACTCCTGCGCGAGAGGATCAAGGAGCGCGTGACGAAACTGCGCGAGAAGGGGATCGTGCCCCGGCTCGATGCCCTCGTGGCGGCGCAGGACCCCGCGAGCGTGTCGTACGTCCGCATGAAGCGACGGCAGGCGGAGGCGGCCGGCATGATCAGCGAGAGCACCGAGATCACCGCCGAGACGACGCAGGAAGAGCTGCTGGCGAAGATCCGCGAGCTGAACGAGGACCCGGCGGTGCACGGCGTGCTGCTCCAGCACCCCCTGCCGAAGCACCTGGACGAGCAGGAGGCCCTGATGGCGCTCGGCGCGGACAAGGACGCGGATGGCATCGCGCCGCAGTCGTTAGGGCGCCTGGTCGCAGATTTATCAGGCTTTCGGCCCGCCACCCCGCTTGGGATCGTGCGTATCCTGGATCACTATGGAATCGCACTCGAAGGCAAGAGGGCGCTCGTGATCGGCCGCTCGGTGATCCTGGGCAAGCCGATGGCGCTCATGCTGCTCCAGAAGCACGCGACCGTCACCATCGCGCACTCCCGCACCCAGGATCTGCCCGACCTCTGCCGCGAGGCCGACGTGCTCGTGGCGGCCGTCGGGCGCGTGGAGATGGTGAAGGGGGACTGGATCAAGCCCGGCGCGGTGGTGATCGACGCGGGCTACAACAAGGTCGAGGGGCGGCAGGGCGACGTGGGCGACGTGGAGTTCGAGTCCGCCCGTGAGGTCGCAAGCTGGATCACCCCGGTGCCCGGCGGCGTCGGGCCGATGACGGTAGCGAGCCTATTGGACAATGCGGTTACGGCGGCCGAACAGACGCTGGCGTAAGGTGCTGTACCTCCTGCTAGGCATGGCGGGGGCATACCTCTGGCTCTGCTTCGGGCTCGCGAGCCGTTTCCTCAGTCCCCACCGCGAGGTGGCCGTGGACGACCAGGGCCTCGATACGCCGTCCATCCCGACGCAAGCCGGTCCCACGCCCTCCTTCGTCACGCCCGGCTTGGGCAAGGGCAAGGTCCTCTTCGTCTTCGCCCACGGCTACGGCGGAAACCGCGATCACTGGTCGGACCTTTTGCGCCGGCTCCACGCAAACGGCTACGACGCCATCGCCCCCTCCATGCCCGGCCAGGACCTGAGCCCCGACAAGACCGTCGGCTTCGGCCCGGAAGAGGCGCGTGTCCTCCTCGCCGCTGTGCGCTGGGCTCGACCGCGCTACAAGGAACCGCCGAAGGTGGTGCTGGTGGGTCTCTCGTTAGGCGCGGGATCGCTTGGCTCGCCTCTGAGATGGCCCCGAACGAGGTGGACGCCGTGGTGACGGACGCCGGGTTCGCCCGCTTGGGCGAGGCGATGACCAGGTATTTCGAGGCACACGCCCGCGGGTCGAGCGTCTACCTCCGTCCCGTCGTGTGGATCGCGACGGCCCGCAGCGGGCTGAAGCCCGCCGAGGTCTTGCCAGAGCGTGCGGCGGAAAAGTGGCGGGGGCGTCGCCCTCGCGATCCACGGCGAGACCGACAAGCTCTCCCCCCAGCTTCAGCGCGCGCCTGGCGAAAGCGGCGGGCTCCGACCTCTGGATCGTGCAGTGCGGGCCACCCGGACTGCTATTGGATGGCGCGCGAAGAGTACACGGCGCCTCACGGAGCTGGCCAAACGCCTGGGCCGCGGGGACGTCCCCACCTGTCGTACCTCCCCGCCCTTGTCATCCTTCGTTCAGGATGACAAGGGTGGGGGCTAGAAGTCGAACTCGTAGTACAGGCCGCCCGCGTGCTGGAAGACTTCGCCGCGCGCGTTCGGCAGGCCTCCGGCGAGGTACAGGCTCAAGCCCTCCAGCGGGAGGGGGATCTCGATGCCCGCCCAGAAGGCCCCGCCGGGGCCGGTGACGTAGTCGACCATGCCGACGATCCCCGAACCCAGATCGAAGTCGACGCCGAGCATCGCCTGGAAGCGGTCGTTCTGCAGGACCCCGGCGTGAAAGCGGACGGTGGGCAACTCGTAGAGCCCTACGGCGTACACATCCGCCCGCAGCCCCCGGCGCATCCCCTCCGACCCTACGCTCACGGTGACGTGCTTCCACGTCTTCACGCGGACCTTGACGTTGAGGGCGCTCTCGCCGAGGAAGTCGTTCGAGTACCCGACCTCGACCCGGTCGAGGAGGCCCACCCGAACGCGGTGCGAAAAGTAATAGCGCTTGTCGACGCGCCGCTCCGTCCCTTCCGCCAGCAGCTCGAGCAAGCCCTGCCGGTGCCCGTATATGTCCGCCGTCGGTATCTGATTTAGGTCCGCCCGCGCCACCCCCGCGCCCAGCGCCAGCCCCATCGCCACTATCGCCTTCACGGGGGCCATCATATCCCCTTATCGCCCGGCGACGAGAGCCTATCGGGCGAAGGAGCCCGGAGAAGGCTGACAACGGGTGATTTTGCGGGCCTCGCATCCTTCTGGCACCTTCCGCCGACGATGTCGGTTACAGCCACTGTGGACGACGCGATCCAGCAACCTGCCTCCCGCACCGTGCGGCCATGGAGCGGGATTCAGTACTTCCTCTCGCTTCTACCTGGGCTGTGGGTGGCCCTCTTCTATGGCTTTGCCGCGAAGACCGCATTGCGTATCGGTCACTGGCCCAGGCCGGGAGAGTTTACGGGAGTTCGTCAGGACCCGCTGCATTGGCCGATCATGGAGCTCCTCTGGCCAGGACTAGGTATTGCCGCGATGCTGTCCGTTCCTCT
This sequence comes from Fimbriimonas sp., assembly GCA_030447945.1. The sequence continues at coordinate 20,238 of JAUJNV010000040.1, forward strand.
CTGGCTCGGGATGATGATCTGGCGATGGGGCCGCTTTTCAGCCCCGCAGAAGCGAGTATTCGTCGCTCTCTACGCACTGGGTTGGGTCTCCGTAGGGGTTCTCTTCTTGATCGACCCGGGCGGGACATATAGCTGGTGGTTCGACTAAATGCATATTCTTGTTGCAGCGCCAACGGAATCCCCCCCGCAGAGCCCGTCCACGAAGCGGCGATCGGTGTGGAGTGGGCTCCAGATACTGCTGTCCTTCCTGCCGGGGCTGGCGGTCGCGAGTTTCTATGCGTTTGCGGCGCGGGCCGCAATCCTGATCGGCTACTGGCCGCGTCCGATGGAGCCGGATCCCAAGTCCATCGACGACGCTTTCATGGACTTTCTCTACCGTGCGCTCCCCTGGCTGATGGGAGCGGCCCTGCTGTCCGTTCCTCTTTGGCTGGGAATGATGTTCTTCCTTCGACACCGGTTCTCCCTCGCCCAGAAGCGCGCCTTCTTCGCGCTCTATGCGGTTGGCTGGATCGCGTTTGGCGTCCTCTTCATTTTCGACCCCGGCGAAACTTTGACCTGGTTCATTGATTAGGCCGCATCCTCAACTCGGAGCATCGGTACCCGCGCAGCGGCTGTAGCCGCAGGCTCCATGCCTGCGGAGCGCGCTTCTCCGCCTACGGCTTCCCGGGCAAAGGAAAGCCCTCGCAGGCACGAACATCCTGCGGCTATAGCCCTGCGGGCTATCTTTGCCACCGGCTGGCGGAACCATCCGCATGCGCCAAAGGTAAAAGCAGGGCATGCGCGTCCTGATCCTTGGCGGCACCGCTTTTACCGGGCCCTTCCCCATCCGGCGGCTCCTGGGCGCCGGGCATGAGGTGACGGTGTTTCACCGGGGCAACCACCCCGCGCCTCCCGGCGTGGGGGAGATACTGGGGGACAAGGGGAACCTAGGGGAGTTCCGCGAGGAGTTCGCGCGGGCCTGCCCCGACGTCGTGCTGAACATGGTCTGCTACACCCGGGCGGACGCGGAGGCGTTCCTCGACACCTTCCGCGGAGTCGCCCGCCGCGCGGTCGTCGCCAGCTCCGCCGACGTGTACCGAGCCTTCGGCTGCCTGCACGGGACCGAGCCGGAAGAGTTATGCGCGGAGCCGGTGCCCAACCCCTTGGGCGAGGACACGCCGCTCCGCACGCGGATCTCGGCGGGGGGCGAGGCGTACGACAAACTTTCCGTGGAACACATCGTCATGGAGGAGCCGGAGCTTCCCGGCACGATCCTGCGCCTGCCCGCGATGTACGGCCCCGGCGACCACCAGCGGCGTCTCTGGGCGTACCTCAAGCGGATGGACGACGGACGCCCCGCCATCCTCCTCCAGGAGAACGTCGCCCGGTGGCGCTTCACCCACGGCTACGCGGAGGACATGGGCGTCGGCATCGCGCTCGCGGTCACGGACGACCAGGCGCAAGGCCGCATCTACAACCTGGCGGAGCAGAACACGCCGACGATCGAGGGCCGCGTGCGGATGATCGCCGAGGCGGCCGGCTGGACCGGACAGGTCGTCCTCCTGCCCAAGGACCGTATGCCTGAGCATCTACGCTCGGACGAGGACATGAGCCACGACATGGCCCTCGACACATCCCGCATCCGCTCCGAGATCGGCTACGCCGAAGCCGTCCCCCCGGAGGAGGCGATGCGCCGCGCGGTCGCCTGGGAGCGCGCGAACCCGCCGGAGAAGGACATGTCGGAAGAGTTCGACTCTGCGGCGGAGGACGGAGCGTTGCGTCGTTGATCGTTGGACGTTGTTAGTTGATAGTTATCACTGAAGCGATGACCATAATAAATTTTATAAAGAT
>JAUJNV010000041.1 GCA_030447945.1 Fimbriimonas sp.
CTCCGACACCCCGGGCGTTCCCGCCTCGCGCCACTGGGGCAACCGCTTACCCCGCGTCTGCACGTGGGCCTTCTTCCGCGACCTGCGCTCGGGCCGCCACTTCTACTTCTACAACGTCCACCTGGACCACGAGCATCAGCCCAGCCGCGAGCGCAGCGCGCAGCTCCTTCTGCGCCACATCCGCGAGCGCGCCACGGACGACGCTGTCCTCGTCACGGGCGACCTCAACGTCGGCGAGGAGAACCCGGTGCCCTTGGCGATCGTATCGGCAGGCTTCCGCGACACCTTCCGCACGCTACACCCCGATGCCCCCGCCCTCACCTTCAACGGCTTCCGCGAGACGCCCGACGAGAGGCTCGACTACATCTTCGCCGATGCCGGCTGGACGGTGCGATTAGCGGCGATCCTGAACGACCGCTTCGACGGCCGGTGGCCTTCGGATCACCTTCCGGTAACGGCGACGGTGGCGCTCTCCTAGCCGCGGGCTCTGTACCGGCGCTGGCCTACCGAAACCTGGCTCGCGCACGAATCACGTTGTCTTAGCTTTCGTGCCGCGTAATCTCGCTGCACGTTAGCCCTCGCCCCCTGAACACGGGGTGAGGGCCGAGGCTCTAACGAGGCGGTGGTCATGGACTCCGGGCAGACAGCGACCTGGCTGCGCCCCCGCCGGGAGGCGCTGGGGTGGTTTCTCGCGCTCCTGTGTGCGGGGGGGAGCGTGGTGGTCGTGGCGGGAATTCGCCACTCGCTCAACCCCATCATGGGGGAGCGGGCGCCGTTCTTGCTCTTTACTCTCGCGGTGATGTTCGCCTCTTGGTACGGTGGCTGGCGGGCGGGGGCGCTGAGCCTCACCCTGTCGATCCTCGTCGGAGAGATCCTGTTCGTGGCGCCCGGGGGCCACTTCCGGCCGGAAGTGGCCGCTGAGTGGGTGCGGGTGGGGATGTTCCTCGTCGCCGGCGGGTCGATCGTGCTCCTCAACCATTTCCTGCGGGCGGAGAGGCGACGTCTGCTCGCGGTGGCGGAGGACCTGAGCGCCGTTAACGAGGGGCTGGAGACGCGGGTCCGAGAGCGCACCAGCGCTCTGACCGAGGCGAACGAGAGGGCTCTTGCTCTGAACGCCGATCTCGAGCGGCGGGCCGAGGAGCTCATGGATGCCTACGAAAACATGGAGAGCTTCAGCTATTCGGTGTCCCACGACCTGCGCGCGCCCTTGCGAGCGATCTCCACCTACAACGGCCTGCTCGGCGACGAAGAGATGAGCGATGAGGCGAGGGACCTGGTCGAGAAGAGCCGGCGCGGAATCACCCGCATGAACCGGCTGATCGACGACCTACTCGACCTCTCGAGGGTCTCCAACCGTGCCCTGCAGATCGACACGGTGAATGTCAGCGAGCTCGTCCGCGAGACCCTCGGCGCGGCGCTGGAACGGCACGGGATAAGCAATGTGAAAGCGACGGTGGAGGAGGGCGTGGTCGTGCAGGCGGATCGGCGGCTCGTGCCGATCCTCGTGGACAATCTCGTGCGTAACGCCGTGAAGTACTCCTCCAAGAGCCCGGAGCCGTCCATCGAATTCGGGCGCCGGAGAGAGGGGACCGAGGACGTCTTCTTTGTCCGCGACAACGGCGTCGGCTTTGACTCCCGCTTCGCGGACAAGTTGTTCCAGCCCTTCCAGCGCCTTCATACCGAAGCCCAGTTCGAAGGCACGGGCATCGGTCTAGCGATCGTCGCCCGCATCGTGGAACGCCACGGCGGGCGCATCTGGGCGGAGTCGGAGGTAGGGAAGGGCGCAACGTTCTTCTTCACCCTGAGTCCGGGCGTTGTGTAGCTTGTGGTTTGTCGCTTGTGTTGTGTTATCCGGTGCGCTAGCGAGGGACATCGGTCCGAGACCCTCGTGCCCGAGGGGGGATTGCCAAGAGGGCCCAGGGGAGGCCGGACCGGCCACTCATCCAGGGATTTCCGCTCGACCCGAAGGGGTAGGGGACGTCGCGTACAATAGGGTCATGGCCTACGCGACCGTCACTCTGACAAAGGAGCAACTTGTCGAAGCCTTTCGCTCGCTGTCTCCCGAGGTGCGCGCGGAGGTAATTCGGGAAGTGGCCGCTCCTGTCGAGGCCGCGGCGACGCCGAAGCCACTCCGCGACGTCCTTGCAGAGGTCCGAGCCATGCCACCAGGGGATCCGGACACCTGGCGGCAGGCAAGAGAGGAAGTCGCCCATCGGGCAGAGGCATGGGGCGAGTGAGCGCCTGTCCATACCTGGACAGCAGTTTCGTCTTAGACCTCCTCGATCCGACTGCAAAGCGCTACGAGGCCGCGAATCAAGCCTCAGATCGTCTGGATGAAACCGCCTGTTCCTCCGTTCTCACGCTCATGGAATGCCTCGTGCGACCCCTTCGCACGGGCGACTCCAGAACGGAGCAGATCGTGCGGACTTTTTCGGCCGCCTTCTGATGCTTCCTCTCACCGACGAGGTTTACGGGCGGGCCACGCAGCTTCGCGCTCTTCACGGCCTCCAAGACCCCCGACGCTCTGCACCTCGCCTGCGCCGAGATCCACGGCTGTGCGGAGGTTTGACGTACGATGCCCACTCTTGGCCGCTGCCCGGGCCGCCCAGGCTCGCCCCTTAGCGCTTCGGGCGGCGTAGAATAGACGGCCCCTTCCCATGGATCAGTCCCACATCCGTAACTTCTGCATCATCGCGCATATCGACTACGGCAAGAGCACGCTCGCCGACCGGCTGATCGAGCGTTGCGGCGCTATTCGCGGGACCGCCCAGGAGCAGATGCTCGATTCCATGGACATCGAGCGGGAGCGCGGCATCACCATCAAGATGGCCGCCGTCCGGCTGAACTACACGGCGAAGGACGGGCAGGTCTACCAGCCTCAACCTTATCGACACGCCGGGGCGTGGACTTCACCTACGAGGTCTCGCGGGCCCTCTTCGCCTGCGAGGGCGCTGCTCGTGGTGGACGCGAGTCAGGCGTCGAGGCGGTGACCATCGCCAACGCGAGCATGGCGATGAACCAGAACCTGGAGATCGTGCCGGTCATCAACAAGATCGACCTTCCGCACGCGGACCCCGAGCGGGCGCGGGAAGAGATTGAGAGCGCCGTCGCCATCGACGCGACCGACGCCATCCTCGCCTCCGCGAAGGCGGGCATCGGAATTCCACGAGATTCTAGAGGCGATCGCCGTCCATCGCATCCCTCGCCGGAGACCCGAACGCGCCCCTCCGCGCGCTCATCTACGACTCTCTTCGACTCCTACCAGGGCGCGGTCGCCTACCTCCGCGTGAAGGACGGCAGCGTCCGCAAAGGGGACCGGGTCAAGATGATGTCCACCGGGTCAACTTTCGACGTGGACTCGGTCGGCGTCTTCCGCCCGGGCTCCAGGTGAACGAAGAGCTGACGGGCGAGGTCGGTTTCCTCACCGCCGCCATGAAATCGATCGGCGACGCCGCGACGGCGACACCCGTTACGAAGGCCGAAGGCTCCGCCACGAGCGCTTCCCGGCTACCGGAAGGCCCTACCGATGGTCTTTGCGGCCTGTATCCGAGCGACGGGGACCAATACGAGGACCTGCGCGACGCCATCGACAAACTCCGGCTGAACGACGCCTCGCTAGACTTCGAGCCGAGACGAGCGCGGCGCTCGGCTTCGCTTCCGCTGCGGGCTTCCTCGGGCTCTTGCACATGGAGATCGCCCGCGAACGGCTGGAGCGCGAGTTCAACCTCGACCTCATCCTCACCGCGCCGTCGGTGGACTACAAGGTCACGAAGAAGAGCGGGGAAGAGGAGCACATCTCCAACCCCGCCGACTGGCCCGAGGCGAACGATATCGCGTCGGTCGCCGAGCCCGCCGTGAGCGCGACCATCATGGTCCTCTGGAGTACGTCGGCGCGGTCATGAACCTTTGCCAGGAGCGTCGAGGGATCTACCGGAAGACGGAGTACCCTACGCCGCAGCGCGTGATCCCTCTACGCCCTTGGGTGAGATCCTGCTCGACTTCTTCGACGCTCAAGTCCTCCACCCGCGGCTACGCTTCGTTCGATTACGAAATAACGGGCTACGATCCGGCGACGCTCGTGAAGGTGGACGTCCTCCTCAACGGAGGGCCGCCGACGCGCTCTCCTTCATCGTGCACCGCGACTTCGCCTATAACCGGGGCCGCGCGATGGTGGAGCGACTGAAGGAGGTCGTCCCCGCCAGCAGTACGAGGTGCGCATCCAGGCCGCCATCGGCGCAAAGGTGATCGCCGCCGAGTCCGTCAAGCCGTTCCCGCAAGAACGTGATCGCCATCGCCAGTGCTACGGCGGCGACATCACCCGCAAGCGCAAGCTCCTCGAAAAGCAGAAAGAGGGCAAAGCGCATGAAGCAGATCGGCTCCATCGAGCTCCCCCAGGAAGCATTCCTGAGCGTCCTGAAGGCTGCCGAGTAGCGGCAGAGCGCGCTCTGCTTCGGGGCGAGCTTGCGGCCGAAGGCGCTCTAGATCCTTCTGAGTCGCGAGATGAAGGCAGAGCACGCTGAAACCGCCACATCTGTTCCGTTTCGTCTGGAACATCGTCGGGGGCAGCCAAGGCCGCTCCCACAAGAGGGCGGTCGGCTTCCTCGGCGTCTCGAACGCCCGCGAGGTCGAGCACCTGATCGTCGAGCACCTCAAAAGCCGTCCCCGGCGAATGAATGATCGTCCAATCATCCATGGATGACCTCGAAGTGGTGTGGGTGGAGGCGAAGCCGGTACGAGCTGCGCCGCAACGGTGAAACACTCGGCTTTGCGGACGTGTGCGGCGACGGGGCGACGAGTGGGTCTTCCCCCACGTCGAGGTCGACTCCGGCCCACGAGGGCCAAGGCCTCGGCTCGAAGCTGGTGCGCGCAGCCCTGGAGGACGCGAAGCGGCAGGGCGCACGGGTGGTTCCGCTGTGTCCGTTTGTCATTACGCCTGAGGCGGTATCCAGATTTGCGATGACGGGCGTGGTGATCAGATGGACGGGAGCGAAATCTTCCCAATTGTCGAGGCGGCAGTAGAGTCGACTGCCACGTCCCTATTACAATGAGGGCTCAAGTGATGAGCCGCGAGAGAAGGTCGCTCAAGTGCAACCTCGTGTGAGTTGGACACCTAGATAAGCCGACGGATAGGCATAAGCAGCATGAGCAGAGTAACTATTGAATCTGAGACGGGCGAGTCGTTGGTCTTGGAGATTAGACCTGAAGGAGATCGTGAGGCCGCCACTCTAGTAATTAACGGCGTCAAGTGCCATTTGGAGAGACTATCACCACGCACTTGTCTCGGATTACCGAGTGGATAGTGATCCTAACTATGCGCCCGTGTTAGATCGGGATGGCTTGACATTCTTGGTCGTTCCTTTTCCCAATAGCGGCATGAATACACGCTACGGCGAGTCATGGAGTCAAGACGAGTTGGTGTTGGCTCTTCACCTGTATTGTCAGATTCCCTTTCAGCAGACCAAAGCTAACAACCAAGACGTTATCGCTCTCGCGCACATATTAGCGCGCACGCCGGCCTCAGTTGCGCGCAAACTAGGCAACTTCAGGGCTTTCGACCCCCTAAAGACGAAGGGTATTAGCGGCCTGACCCATTTTAGCAAGGCTGATCAAGCAGTATGGGATGAGTTCTATAGGCGCTGGGACAACCTTGTTGATGAGAGGGACCGAATTCTGTCCCTGCAATATAATCGGAACCTTGATGACGGGATAGAAGACTCATCAACCAGAGATTCGTCACTCAGGCCAGCTGGTGCGACGGGTGCCGGCGTCGTTTCTGTGAGGCGCCATCAGGCTTTCTTTCGGAAGGCCGTCCATTCAGTTATCGTTCTAGGTGCTGCATATGCGGCATAGACCTTGAGGTTGCTGAACGCAAGCCACATCGTGCCGTGGAGCGATCGAGAGGATACTGTACTGACCCTGAAAACGGCCTCTGTCTTTGCGTTGCAGGCGACCGCGCCTTCGACAGGGGAATGCTGGCACTGACGAGGATCACAAGCTTTTAGTTGCTGTGGCTACGCGAAAAGTCGATCCCGTGTGGTTCAGTTCATGTTCGCAAATTGTGCGGGTTGACGTGTCATTGCCCAGCCGTTTTTAGGCCCAATCCTGAATACGTGTCGTGGCATCGAGAGCACGCTCTTCTAGGTTAGCAAAACCTGATGAAAACGCGATTCGCATGCTCCCAACACCTTGGCTATTCCTTGGCCCGACGGTGTTGGGGCGACTTCCGGCGTAAGAAACTCCATAAAGGGATCACAAGGAGCCGCAACTCATATCGCATTCTCAATCTCCGCGAGACGTGGACGGTTGCTGAGGGCGACGGCGAAGTCCATGCGGGGGAACCGGGGCGGACACCACGCCTGAGGTGGCTTTGCGCCTCGCGCTCTGGTATGGGGGGCTGCGGGGTACCGGAAGAACGGAAGCTGCCTGGTAAGACGTCGTGTACGGGCGGGCGAAGCTCGCGGTTTTCGTCCACGGGTGCTACTGGCACGGTTGCCCCACCTGTGAGCGCAACCTGACGCCCAAAACCAACGCCGCCTACTGGAGCGCGAAGATCGCGCAGAACAAGGGCGCGACGTGCGCAGCCAGGCCGCGCTTGAGGCGATGGGCTATCGCGTGCTCGTGTTCTGGGAGTGCGAGGTCAAGCCCAAGGGGATCGAGGAGGCCGTCGCTCGCGTGCGGGAGGCGCTTAGGGCACCTGGATCTTCGTCCGCGAGCGGTCCAATGCTGGATCCCGAGCGAACGGAACCAAGCGAAGAGGTCGCGGCGGCGACGCTGAGGACGGCGACGCTGTCGTCCGCGGTGTACTCCGTCATCTTCTTGGGGTCGACGAGGCGGCGCTTCGCCTGGAAATAGCGGGCGACGATGTCGTGGGGCCGACGTCCTTTTTGGAGCCTCTCGAAGATCCACATCGGCTTGCCCATGCTCACGCGGTGCTCGACCTTGCCGGCGAGGTCGGCGGTCTTGGCCAGGGTCGCCCGCCTCGGCCGACTTAAGGTAGCGCCCGAGTGCCGCCTCCGCCTCCTTTCCGTGCCCCAGCCGCCGCGCCCCGATCCCCACGTAGGTCGCCAGCGATTCGTTCCACATCGGCTCGGCGAAGGGGAGCACCCACGAGTGCGTCGCCTCGTGCCCGATCAGCTCCACCATGCCGTACCGTTCCCTTGGGAAGCCGCCCCAGAACACGCCCAGACCAAGCGTCTTGCCCGAGGAGAAGCCGCCGGCGCCCGTGGGGAGCAGGATCAGGTCGAGCAGCAGGGCTCGGCTCGACGCCCACCACCTGACGGATCACGGGCAGCACCCGGAAATACTCGTCCGAGATGGCGTTCGCGTGCGGAGCGAGGTAGTCGCTGAAGCGGATGCCCAACCCCCGCACCACCCGCACGTTCTCCGGTTTGCACGTGGACGGGCGGGCGCGAGGGGTCGACGCGCTTGTTCGCCGCTAGGCTGTGCAGGAGGGACGGGAGCCAAGCCGCGCGTTGAGTCGCCGACATCCGGATTGTGCCCGAAGAGGAGCGCGAGAGGCCACCATGACGCGCCCTCGCTCGAAGGAGCGGACGGCCAATTGCGGCCTCCCGCTTCGCGTCCCACACCAGTACCTCCCACTTCTCCGGCTCGTCCAGCCGGATCGCCTTGCCGCCCCGAGTCTCCAACTTCTCGGCCTTCAACCGCGTCGCGGCCGCCAGCGGAGCTTGGGCACGCTCAGAGGTAAAGGTCGCTCCGAACTCTCCCGCGAGCGCGTTCAGCTTGAACTCCGCCCGGGAAGAGCGCGTGGTCTCCTACGATCAGCACGCCTCCCGCCACGAGCGAACCGCTCGACGAGCGTTACGTCGCGGCTCGTCCAGGGGGACGGCGTCGCGCCCTGGGGGCAGCACGAGTTGACGTTGCCCACGTCGAGCTTGCTGACCGTCCCCCAGTTCCGCGCGTCGCTGCCCCCGGAGTACCGCTCCGCGAACCGCCAGTCGAAGAACGAAAACTCGTGCGAGACATCCGTCGGTGGACGACTTGCGCCCCGCGAGCGTGGCGCGAGCAGGGCGAGGCAGGAGTTCCGCACACGAGAAGTGTATCGCATTCGCCCGCCGCCGACCCTTGGCTCGCGTGCTCCCGTCCTCGTAGGTTAACCCCTTGGGAGTGCGCCGCTTCAGCGGCGCTTTCTGAGAGCGCTTGAAGCGCGCGTGGATATGACGATCCCCTTCTCTCGTCGTAGCCGATTTCTCGGGCCCCAACGCGCGCTGAAGCGCATAACAAAGCGCCGCTGAAGCGGCGCACTCCCAAGGGGATAGGCTTTCATTAGATCGCGATATGCCTACTTAACCCGCCGCCCCCGTGGGATGAGGCAGGGGATGCGGTCACGGTTCGCCTCCAGCCATTGTCCGAAAGACTGGAGCGTCAGTTCAGCTCGCGGGAAGATTCCACTGCGCGCGGCGCGGAAATCTTCGTTGAAGTCTCGCTTGAACTGGAACATGTTCCCCAGATCGTCCGCCCCCGGAAATCCGAAGCTGCGGAAGAGTTCCGGGGAGACCTCGTTGTAGACGACCTCTTGCCCGAGCGCCCGGGTGAAGGCCTCGGCCATCTGGCCGCCGGTCAGGTGCTCGCCCGCGATACCCACGGTGCGGCCGAGGTCCGGGCGCTGGAAGATGCCGAGAGCGCAGCGGCCGATGTCTTCGGCGGCGATGCCGGGAGGGGCCGGAGCCCATCGGCATGGTGATGGCGAGCCGCCCGTCGGGCCCCGGCGTCGGCCCCATGCCGAATTGGATGAAGTTGTCCCAATAGAAGCTGGTGAGCAGGAACGTGGTGGGCACGCCCAGCTCGCGGAAGGTGGCGTCGGCCTCGCCCTTGGCGTCCAGGTGCGGCACCTTGTCTGCCCATGAGGGTCGGCATGCGATCGTCGTCCAGCGGAACCAGCGGCGGGTGTCTTCCAGCGTGGACCAGATGACGTGCCGGACGCCCGCCCCGCGCGCCGCTTCGGCCATCGTGCTGGCCTCCGCCTTTTCGCGCTCCGGCGAAGTGGTGAAGAAGGTCACGCAGAACGCCCCGTAGGCCTCGAAGGCCCGCCGGACGCCTCCGGATCGCTCAGGTCGGCCTGCGCCACCTCCCCCGCGCCCGCGGCGGCGAGGGCCTGGGCCTTCTCGTTTCCTTGGGGATCCCGGGTAATCGCGCGCACCTGGAAGCCGCTCTCTCCGGTTGGGCGAGGATGGCGCGGGCCAGCCCTCCTCCCTGCGCTCCCGTGGCCCTGACGACGGCGAGCGTGATTCTGCTCTGATCGTTCATGCCCAGGGCTAGGCTAAACCCAGCGAGGTCCCAGGCCGAAGGACCTGGGACGTCTCGGTGGCGACGCTCGTCGAGATAACGCCCTGCGGGCGCACCCTCCGGCGAGGAAGTCAACAGAGACATGCAGATCGGGATTGGGAAGGGCTTCAGGATTCGAGTTTTAAAACTTCTCGTCCGCGCCGTACGCGCCGTAGTGGCTCGCCATCGCCTGCCACACCGCCATGTAGGCGCTCTTGCGCCGGGGGTCGTCCTTCGCAACGCTGTCCTTGAAGTTGGGCGCCGTGATCGCCATGGCTTGCGCGGTCAGCACACGCCCCACGACCTCCCTCGGCACCACGGCGCGGTAGCGGTGGCTTGGGCGTCCTCAAACAGCTCGATCGCCTCCCCTTCGAAGGCCCGCTCGATGTCGCCCGGCACGCGGGGCGCGCACGAGCAGAGACTCGGGCTGATCTCGGTGCGCTATGATGGATAGGAACGCGTCGTTCATAAAGATCCACATGCGCTGTGCTACGGGCCGATGCCGGGCGCCGCGCATCTTCGAGGTCCGGCTTCCGGTGATTCGCGCCTAGCGATCGTTGAGCAAAAGCTCCAGATCACTCCGATGGATGCTCGGGACGGCCACTCCGACCGCATGATCTCCTGGTTTTCCCTGAACAACCAGGCTATGTGGGCGGAATTGCAGAGGAATCTCAAGCGCGCGCCTCAGGGCCGGAGGCCCTCCCATGCCCGGGTAGGGGATGTCTATCTGGTAGATGCGACATCCTGTCGCACAGTCCGCCTTCCATCCGGAGGATCGAGCTTGCCCGATGCGCGACAGAATGTCGCACCTACGAGGCGGGCCGCTTAGGCGATACTCCGCTTCGATGGAGACGGTCCAGGAGACTCCCTTGAGCGGGACGGTGAACCGGCAGGCGCGGATGCTCTGGTCGCTGAGGGCGTAGTCCGGACTAGGTCCTTGAGCTCCTTGAGAAACCTGTCCGCGGCCGCGTCTAGTTCCTGTTCTTTGTCTTGCATAGGAGTTTCTCGCTCGCCTTTCCCGTGTTGCCAAACCGCTCTCCGCCCTACTTCGTGAAGCGGGACGGCGCGGGCGCGTTGCCCCGGCCGACTTCGCGGAGGAGGTCGTCGATGTCCATGAAGGGATCTCCGCCGGTGCGCTTCCAGCGGATGCGTCCGGATGCGTCGATGAGGGGGGTGCTGTGGAGCTCCCTATCCTCGACGTCGTACGAGGCATAGCGGCGGGCGGTCTCGTGGTTGTGGTCGGAAAGGAGGCGGATGCCCATCGAGGCGAGCTTCAAGGACTCTTTGTTCTTTTCGGGAGGCGTGCTGCTTTTAGGCGGATTCTGGAGCGGGTTTTGGGCCGGGGTAAGGGTGGCGAGGCACGCGGCGAGAAGGAGCGGAAGGGTGGGGCGGAGCATCATTGGACCGTCACGGAGGGCGCTGCACCATTCTAGCTAGGTTCGTAAACCCTGCTGTAGGCCCCTACCGTCCGGTGGTGAGGCTCCGGGTGGGCCGTTCTGTTCGGCCCGCCGCCGTTCTGCCCGCGCCGAGCGGCAGCACTGGCCGGCACCGAGCCTCGTCATCCGCAGCGCCGGACCAGCCAACGTAGCGAAAGGGTGAGGCTCAGACCTTAAGAGGGACGCCTGCATGATTGGTCGTGTCGCCTCGGCTTCACGAAGCCGTTGGCCAGATGCCATCTGCTACCCTCGTGCGATGGACAACCAAGAGTTCAGGCGACTGATGGACGTTCCGGGGAACGACCTGGCGACCGTCCGCAGCCTCTTCCTGCAAATAGAGACCGAGCGGAAGGCGCTTCTCGAACAACTCGCGACTCAAGAGACGAACAGCGCCTTCATGGCTCCGGATCCCTTTAGCCTGGCCATTGCGCGGACCGCGATCATCAATCAGAACGTCTCGTCCCTCGCGCTCCAGTACATCTACTTCAAGGAGACGGGGCGGCCGCTGGACAGCCGGGAAGCCGAGAAGCCCGGCGATCCTCCGGAAGGGTAGCGCCTCAGCCCGGGCGGGCCGGGATCGGCCGGGCTGAATATGGCGCTCTGGCACTGGCCGGGACCTCTGCGGCCGCCACGGCCGGGCACCGCAAGTAAAATCTTCCGTCTATGCTTAAGAAAGTCTCCTTCCTCATGGCGCTGTTCTTCCTCGGGATGAGCGGGAGCGCGCAAACGCTGCCGAGGATGGCGAGGACGGAGGTGATGATTCTTGGCACCTACCACATGGACAATCCGGGGCTAGACCTCGTGAAGGCTCCTCTGGACGACCACCTATCGGCCCGGCGGCAGCGGGAAATTCTGGAGGTGGTTCAGAGGATCGCCCGGTACCGGCCCACCAAGATCCTGCTGGAGTCGGCGTACGGCACCCAGGGGATGAACGACCGGTACGCGGGCTATCGCGCCGGCACTTATAAGTTAACCGCCGACGAGCGGGACCAGTTGGGGATCCGATTGGCGCACCGGCTCGGCCATGCCCGCGTGTATCCCATCGACTACGCGCACGACATGGACATCGCAGCGGTCCTCGCTCTGGCCCGAAAGCAAGGCGACAAGGGGACGCTGGACCTTATCGACCACGGTTTGAAAGAGATCGGGCGCATGATGGCCCGCCGGCCTCGTATCTCCGTTCGCCAGGCGCTGTGGGAAGACAACTCGCCCCGAGCGGACGCCTTTACGCAAGGCATGTACAACCTGTTGCTTCGCATCAACGAGGAGCCGTCGAATTACAAAGGCACGGAGGTCGTCGCCGGCTGGTACCACCGCAACCTCCGGATCTTCGCGAACATCGCCAAGACGATCCGGCCCGGCGATGGGCGAGTCCTCGTCATCATCGGCGCCGGGCACGCTCCCATCCTCCGCCAACTCGTGCGCGAGGCTCCGGACATGAAGCTAGTGGATCCCGTGGGGTATCTGCGGTAGGGTTGTTGGGTGTTGGGGAATCTAGTCCCACCACTCAACACCCGCGGTCCCGCTACGGGAAGATCGGGACCCCCGGCCTCGGCGGTCGCTTCAGGTCCAGCAGGATCACTTCCAAGGCGGGGTCCCGGCCTTCGTAGTACGCCTTCGCCGTGAGTTGGACGGGAATGTCGGGCATGAGGGATCGGCGGCGGTCCCAGGGGGTGTTCAGTTGCCAGCGGGCGGAGGTCGTCTGACTGCCGAGGCCGGAGTACGGTAGCACGATGTAGGTCGAGTCGCCGTTCTGGTTCCCGGTTCCGCTCGTCGGTTCGCCGACGAAGATCGGCTTGGCAAGCCGTTCGAGATCCGTCACGAAGTTGGCCGTCGCCGAGTAGACGCCGCGTCCGATGATGACGTAGAGCCGGTTGCCCTCTTGGGTCGTGTGCGCGATCAGCGTGCGGAGAAGCTCGGGATAGAGAGCCGTCGTGCCGCCGTTGTTGTGGCGAATGTCGAGGATCACGTTCTTCCCTTTGCCTTCGTCCAGCGCCTTGCGCAGCTTGAGCCCGAACTGCGGCAGGGTCTCGTCCTTCGCATCCATCATCTGGTTCACCTGGACGAACGTCGCGTCGTGGCCGGGTAGGCTTTCGAACCAGTGCTCGCGCTTGAGGTTCCGAAACGAGAGGGGAGGCGTGGCGGTCGGGGGCGGGGCGAGCTTGCGGTTGATACTCGTGGGCATGGGTACCGCACCGACCCTGCGCTCGATCTCCTTTCCATCCCTCGTGCGTAGCGTCAGCCGAACCTTTCCCTCTCCGCCCTTGAGGATGCCCAGCCCCCTCAGCATCGGCAGGCTGCGCATGGCCCACATCGTTTGCGTCAGCACCTCCATCCGGCTCTCGACCGGGGCGTACTCTTCGAGCCGTCCGAGAAGCTTGCCCGTCGCGACCCCCTCGACGGCCAGCAGTTCGCATCCCAGAAGATCCTTGTTCTCCTCGTCGGCGACGATGACGAAGACGCTCTCGGGAAAGGCGTAAAAATCGACCGGGAGGATGCTGCGCTCCACCTTGCCGTTCGGGCGTAGGTGGATGCTGGTATGGCCTTGCTTCAGGGCCGCGACCATGTGCACCAGTCCGACATAGATCTCGTCGTTCGAGAGCTTCGGCACGTCGCGCCAAACCCGTCGGTAGCGGGCAGAGAAGTCCGGCGGCAGGTCCCGATAACGGTAGTCGGGATTCGCGCGCTTGATTTCGGCGACGATCAGGTCGATGTCCCTCCGCCAGCCGGCCGTGCGGGACATCTTCGAGGCGTCGATGTGGCCGACGAGCTTCTGAAAGCGCGGCTCCCCGCGGAGCGGCTCGAACGGCTTCTTATCGTAAAGGCCCTGGCGGTTGAAATACCCCTCTTCGAACACGAGTCGCTCCAGCGACCGGTAGGCGTTCTCCTTGTCTCCCGCTTCGAGATAGGCTTGGGCGAGGACGCGGTCGAGATACCAGGCCGCGACTTCGGTGTGCAGTTCGTCCGCCCGCTCGTAGCATTCGATCGCTTCTTTCGGCTTTCGCAGGGTGTGCTTCGTCAAGCCGAGGTAGAGCCACATCAGCCCGTCGCTAGGATAGGCGCGGGTGGCTTCCTCCAGCGCCTGTTCCGCCTCCTTCCACTTGCCCTGCCAATAGAGCCTGATGCCTTCGCCGGACCGATCGTAATAGCGAAGCGGGTCGGCCGGCGCGGCCATGCGCTCGGCAAACGGAGCGCCGCCGGGGCCGGGGGAGGCGAGGGCGACGGCGGCCAGCAACGAAAGGACGAGGATGCGGGGCCGGGCGAACCTCATCAAACTACGCCTCGATATTCCATGATGCAATATATTATGCGCCAACTTCAATCCATTGCGGCAACGGGCCGTAGCCCCGGAGCACAATGGCCCCATGCCATCGCGCGGGCTGTCGATCTCCGATTACACCGTTCTCGGCATCGTGGGGCGGGACGGGCCTTGCACGACGTACAACGTCATGCGGGACATGGCGACTTCGCCTTCGAGCTTCTATCGCAAGCGCGCGTCGAGCACCTATACCGTCGTCCAAAGGCTTCTCGGGCTTGGGCTGTTGGAGACCCTGGGCGAGGAGCCGGGTCCTCGCGGAGAGCGCCAGATCGCGGTGACCGACGAGGGGCTCCGTGTGCTCAAAGACTGGATGTCGCCCGTGCCCGCCGTTGAGGCCGCGCACAGCAACGATCTCATCCGCCTCCGGGTGAACTTCCTGAACCTCTTGGATCCGGGCGAGCGGGAGGCTCTTATCGACCAAGCCGCTACCGCCCTAAGGACTCTTCTGGCCGAGAGCGAGCGCGCGCTCCCCGAGCGTCACGATCCGATCCGGTATCTGACCCTGCTCGGTCTGATCTACGAGACGCGTGCGCGCCTCGAGTGGCTCGAAGAGGTTCGAAAGACGGTCGCCACCCCGAGGCCGGCAACGGGCTAACCCCGGAGAACCATCGGGTCCAGCTTCTTGGGTGTGTCTTCCGTCCGCCGGAGTCCGCCGCTCAGGGTCCTCCCTCCAATAGCTCTTCATCGGCCGGTCCAGCTCGGCCACGGCTAGCCGCATCTCGGGTACGGGCACCCGCCGCCGAAGGCCCAATGGACTACTTCGCCCATGACCATCAGCGGCGTGCCAAATGGCGAGGGCCAGTGACGCGGCAGCCGTAATCTCGGATGTGGAGGGTAGCAGTGTCCTCCACGCTCAAGAATGCTCCAGCGTCTGTAGCGCGAATGCGCTGGCCTCCTCCAAGTCCATCGCCGCGCCCTCGGCCGTGACCGCAGCGAAGATTTCGGCCCCTAGCGTCTCGTGCAAGAGTGCCCGGAGTGCGGCATGCTCGGCTGCGTCGACTGGCGGCACGGGCGTGGGACGGCGCAGGCGAGCGGCGGCCGTGGCGCCGAGAATGAGAGTTGCCTCCCTTGGGCGCGCTGCCGTGGCTAGGAGCGACGCCGCGACATCGAGTGCGAGCGGCACCACGTACGGGGTGTGGGAGCGGAAGTAGCTGGAGAGCGCCGTCCGCGCCGCGGGCGCCCGGTCCAGAGCGAGCGCCGCGCGGGCCTGGGCGATGAGAGCCTCCTCCCTCGATTCCGCTATCTTGGCGTTCGCGACGGCTTCGCACGCCATCGCCAGCGCGTCTTCGGGCCGGCCTTGGGCCCTTCGGCACTCGGCCCATAGGATCTTTAGGTCGATGAGCAAGGTCGCCGACTCCAGGCTTGTCGCTAGCTCAGTGCCGGCCCGAACCTCCATTTCGGCTTCGTCGAGATGGCCCAGACGGTAATGGAGACGCCCGCGAAAGAATCGGCAGTAAGCCTGCGAGTAACCGTTGGGCTCGTCGCGGAGGATGGCGGCGCATCGGTCCAAGGCCCCGGCGGCGGCGGAATAGTCGCCCGAGTCGACGAGAACGTTGGCGAGATTGTTCAGGAGATACGGCTGCTCCCTGATGCGCAGAGCTCCCTCAAAGGTCTCTCGGGCGTGGGTAAAGTCGCCGGAATCCTTTGCCGCGCAGCCGATGGTGTTGAGCGCGTTGACCTCCTTCAGGGTGTCGCCGAGCGCGCGAGCCAGGGGAAGGGCCTGCTCCGCCCATGAGACGGCCTCCGCCAGCCTTCCCATCTCCATCGCGAAGAAACCGGCCGCACTGAGCGCGTTGAAGCGCCGGGCGTCGTCGGAAGGGGGATCGTCTTCACGCAACGCCGCCTCCGTTCGCTCCAAGGCTTCGCTATGGGCGCCTCGGGCGACCCAGAAATGCATGAGGCAACCCACCATCTCGAGCCGCTCCGCCGGCGTGCCGCGGTTCAGTGCCGCGCGCAGGTTGTCGCCTTCGGGCGACAACCTGCGCATCGTCTCGACCGAACGATAGCTCGTAGGGCCTTCCTTCGCTGCCAAGCCGCAAAAGAACGACGCGTGGTGCGCGAACACCTCCGCCTCCTCCCCGCACTCGCCGAGCCGTTCAGCGGCGTAGTGCCGCACCGTCTCCAGCAGCCGGTACCGCCCGGTGGCTTCATCGTAGGCGACGAGGCTCTTGCCGACGAGGGATTCCAGCCCATCCAGAACCTCCCAAGCGTCCAAAGTCATGCCTCTGCACCTATCATAGCTGCGCACCGTTCGTCGCGCTGCAGAGCGGCTCCTCCCCCTATTTCCAACCACCCGCGCCCGCCGTGACTCGACGCCAGCCTTTCGTCGGCACAAACCTAAAGAGCTTCGCGTCGATCTTCGGATTAATCCTCAGGTTCTCGAAGACGATCACCTGGGTGATCGACCCCAGGTTTGCCGAAATTCCGATCGGCAGACGAGACTTCGGATCGAAGAAGACGAAGAGCTTGGTCTCCTTGGTCATTTGCCCTCGGCCGTCCAGCTCGATGCGAAGGGTGGCTCGGTTGCGCCACGCTACCTTGCGCAATTCACCCAGTACCGGAAGCCCCGCCTGAAGCGTGTCGAGACCGACGGCTGGCAGCAGGCTGAAGGTGGCGGGAAGGGGTGGCCGTACCTGGTAGATCCTCTTATCCGATCGGTAGGTCCACCCCTTCTTCGGATTACCCACGTCGGTCACCATAGCCGACTCGGCGCGGAAGTAGCTGCCCTTGCGGAACCAGTATCGCGTCCGCCTATCGTTCGGGAACTCCTCTATCGTCTTGAGTTGCGTGGACGTAAGCGTCCAGCCCCTTCCAGCCGGCGCACCGCGTCCTGCATCAGGCCCTCCGCAGACCCGACCGGTTGAAGCAGCGTCAAGAGCATGACTCATCCTATCGCAAAAGGGTCGCGCCGATAGGATCCGTTCAGACATTAAGGCGTGGATACCGCGACTCCAACGGCAGGCGCTTCCCGCCACTAAGAACGCAACGGCCCATGGATGATGAGCCCTGAAACGGCGAGCCGCTTCCCTCCCGCGGCGTAGAAGGGTTATGAGCTGGATGCTGATCGCTGCCCTGCTAGGCTTGTGGCTGCTGCTGCTGCAACTCGGATCCTGCCCCGGCTGGCTGCCTGACGTGACTCGTGCCGAGGCCGAATCCGTCGGATTCGAACGGATGAGGCGGCGAAGGCACACCGCAAAGCTAGCGGCGCTCCGCCTGCGGGCCTGGAGAACGCGGCAGCGGCTCCATGGCAGAAGCTCCTCGGTAGGATTTTCTGTATCGAGGCACGCGTACGTTACGCCCTATGCGCGAGGGATCGGATGCCTGCGCGGCTCGGGCACCTAACCTGCGAATGGCTGTTACGAAGCAGCGACCTGGTACTGGATGGTGTCTTTGCCGGACTTCTGGCCATGTACGCTATGCGTCGACCTGGCTCAGGAGCTCGTCCACCGTGAGCGGCGGCACGATGCACGTGACGACGCCGATGCTGAAGGATACGCGGTGGCCCTGGCCGTGCATCGCCTCTCGCAGCTTTTCCTGAACCTTTTGGATCGCGGTCCGAGCGCCTTCTTCCGGTTCGGGGCATCAAGACCGCGAACTCGTCGCCGCCCAGGCGCGCCACCACGTCCGACTCGCGGAGGTTCGGCAGGGTCTGGACGGCCAGGCGCAGGAGACTATCGCCCGCCGCGTGGCCCAGGGTGTCGTTCACCCGCTTGAAGTCGTCCACGTCGAGGTACGCCACGCTCAGCGTCCCGATACCGGCGCGAGCGGCCCATCTCATGGTCGGTGAGCCTGACGAACGCGCGGAAGTTGAGCGCGCCCGTCTTGAAGTCGTAGTCCGCCTCCTGCTTGACCTTCTCGAAGGCGTCGCGCACGGTCGCCAGCAGGAGCGCGATGATGACGAACGAGATCGTACAAGACTCCGTTCAGGTAGTCGGTGAAGATGTGCAGGCCGGTCTCGCGGGAGGCGACATCGATGCCGAGCTGGATCGCGCCGGAGATCACCGCCACCACCATTCCCACGCGCGCGAGCGATACGACGTACGCGGCGATAGAGACCGAAGGAAAGTAGAAGACGGCGAGCGCGACGACGGACCCCGTCACGAAGTCCAGAAGGCCCATGGCCGCCATGAAGCCGCCGCAAAGAGCGAGCAAGAGAATCTTGCTCTGCCCTCCACGCGCGGCATCAGGAAGTTGCGCACCAGCGTCTAATTGTCGGTCGTCCGGTCCGCTTTCCTTACGGTATGGAACATACCCCCGCCGTGCGACGGGCCGCCCCTGCTCCCTTTGCTTCGGCCAAGGTAGAAGCAGCGAAGAGGTGGTTAATCTCAGATTGGGAGGGGCCGAGGAATCACGAAGATGGGTGCTTTAACCGACATGGGAAGAGGGCGATCCTCATCAGAGTTACAGCCGTCACCCAACGAGGGAACAGACGCGGGCCGACGCGTGTGTGCCTGAAGTTGGCGGGGAGGTATCCCCTGCTTCTTGTAACGGAGGGGCTGGTCGGCGTCTTATCCTCGCAGTGCCGACCGTGGCACAGGAGAGCAGCAATGACCATCAACGTATCGGCTTGGTTTCGGCCCTTGCGATCGGCATCATGGGAACTGGCGTTCGCCCAGAGTGGGCACCGCTTCCCCGCCAAGGACCGACCCGCCTACGATCAGCATGGGTTCACCAACGAAGAGCTCAACCGAATGGACCGCGAGCTCGCTGGACCGTCGGACAGCCAGCGTCGGCGGATCTCGGCGATCAACCGCGAGGCGGGGAGATTCGCGAAGTCCAGAACTCGTCCTCGTCCCGTTCGGAAAGACGGCCCGCATCCGCGAGATCGGCCACCGCGCCCTCGAGCGTATCCACGCGGTCCTGAACGCGCGACGTGAGCGCGGCTGAACGAGATTCGGGATCATGATCGACGCGACGACCACGATCGTCACGACCGCTACTATGACGACGACGATCAGCGGAGCACGACAAGGACAAAAAGTCCAAGAAGCCAAAGAAGGCTAAAAAGGCCAAGAAGTCGAAGTCCAAGGGCGGGTAACCCCGAGACTCGGCAAAGTGAAGAGCTCCGCCCCTTCGGCGGGGCTCTTCACTTCAAGGAGGTTTTGGGCTCCTGGGATGCGTGCGAGCAGCGTCCTGAGGGTCGCAGAGGAGAAATCAGGCACCGCTACGAGCTAAGGAACCTCGGGGACTATGCGAGAATCCTGCTGAACCAACGAGAACGTCGTCGAGGCGGAACAAGGGTGAGGGCGCAGGCGAGCATGCAGGGGACGAGGGAGACAGAATGAACCGAGTTCGCAGGATCAGGGGCTTCACACTCGCCGAAATCATGATCGTGGTGCTCATCATCGGCATCCTGGATGGCCATCGCCGTGCCGAACTTGATCGCCGCCCGCGAGAGTAGCCGACAGAACACCTGCATCGCCAACCTGAAGCAGATCGACCCGCCAAGGAGCAATGGGCGATGCACAACCGGAAGACCAACGGCGACGCCGTCACCTTTAGCGACCTGACGGACGCCTCGGGCTACTTGAAGGGCCTCGCCACGGGCCCGGACCGCCCATCCGGCGGCACCTACACCGTCGACGCGATCGGCAAGCGCAAGCCCAAGCGCTCGACTTAGGCATAGTCCGCTTCGTCATATGCCCGCAGGGCGTGTAGATGCGGAGTCAAGGCTTTGGCCGGGTCGAAAGGGGTTCGGGCTAGACGGCGTGGCAGATCATAGACTTCATGCCGGGCATAGTCCATGAGCCTCTCGTAGTGGGTCATCGGGTTGTGCGTCTTCATGTAGAAGGGTAGCGGGCGTTGCCCCGCCTGGCATCCGCTCCGGCGCGCCTCTTGGGCGACTGGCTTCTTCGGGGGCAGACCCCGACGTAGGCGGCCCTGCGCGACGCCTCCGCGAGGAACCCCACGGCGGCGCGGGGGCCGCCTACCTACGGCACGACCTGCGCGGCGAGCCTCCTTCCACAGGAAGGCGAGGGTCCGGGCCGCACCGACGCCTCGGCGACGTCCGCGCCTCCGCCTCTAAGATCTCCTGGTTCGTCAGGTCGAGATCCGTGCCTGGTCGGAGCCAGTCGGCTCAGCTCCGGGAGGCGGCGGGCACCAGGCGCGGTGCGAGATGCGCAGGGCGAGCCGCGCGTCGGCGCGGTCCGTCTTGTTCAGGACACGCCCTGGCGCACGCGGCGAGGCCTAACCTCCGCTGAAGAGCAAGAGCCCGGCTCCAGGCAGACCTCCGCGTCGCGAGGCAGCCCACGCCGAGCGCCCGCCCCGCGCGGTCGTTGGCGAAACTCCGCTCTCTCCCAGCACGGCCGCGTCCAGGTCTCTTGCTCACGTCGATCCCGATCCACGTTCCCCATCCCCGCCCGGGAACGCCTCACGCTTGCGAGAACTCTCTTGCCAAGAAGAACGAAGGGTCCAAGATGCTGTCCGAGGTCGTGGGAGGCACCGGCGGAGCGCCTTCTACACGTCGAGGTCGAAGCCTCCAGCCGTCGCGCGCGCTCTGTGACCGCCGGTCCCCGCCACACGCACTCAAGATAAGCCGTCGCCCTGCGGGGGGCCTACCTACGGCACGACCTGCCATGCACCCTCCTGCCCAGGCGTCGCGCAGGGCAACGACTACACGCCCTGCGGGCCTAACCCTCCGAAGACGAAGAGGGCTGAGCCAGCCCGCCGAGAAACTCCCTCACTGAGCAGCAGGGCGGTCTCACCCATCCCCGCCCGACGGGCAGGGGGAGTTCGCCCCGCCGACCTCCTGGCCTGGGACGCAGCACGAAGCCCCGCTGGAGGACGGGGCTTCGGGGAGTTCGGCAGAATCCTATTGAAGAACGATGCTGCCCACAGGGGTGTCGGTGTTCGCGGTGACGACCACGTCGGCCTGGGTGGCGGTTCGCACCGTTCCCGTGGTGGGATCGGTGTAGGTGAAGGTGAGGGTGTAGGTTCCGGGCAGGAGCGCCCAGAGCTTGAAGGTTCCGTCCTGGAGGGTCGAGGTCGTGTTGACTTCGGTGCCGACCACGTAGCTAGGGCCCGCGGCGTAGGTGGCCTTTACCGTCGCGTTGTTCAGCGGATTGGCTCCGTCGGTCGCGGTGCCGGTGACGGTGCCGGAGAGGACCTTGACCACGGCCGGGATCACGGGCTGGAGGCGGTAGTTGCCGTTGCCCTGCTTGATCAGAGACTTATGCACGTTGAAGTCGAGCAGGATCTCCGTGACCTGGTTCGGGTCTATCGTGTAGTTCAGGTTGATCTTGATGCCGGACCGGCTGCCGCTGGGGACAGTCACGTTGTGCGTGCCCTCGGAGTCGGTGACGGTCGCGCTGTCCACGAAGAGCCGGACCTGGTTGTAGCGGCCGGCAGGGACGGTGCCTTGGGCGAGGAGCGTGTCGTTCTTGACGAGATCCAGCAGGTTGATGGTCCGCGGTGCCGTGTCCAGCGTCTGCCACTTTCCATCGAGGTGCGCCTCGACGCGGCTGATGGTGACGTTGAGCGCGGAGATCGTGGGGTCCGGCGCATCGGCGAGGCGAACGGCAAGGGTGCCCGTTCCAGCCGAGACGGAGCCGCCGTCGCTGCCTCCTCCACCGGCACAGCCGACCGAGGCGACGGCCAAGGCGCCGAGGGCGACGAGGGTCAGGAGGCCTTTGCCTTTTTCTCTCAGGGTGTGAAGCATAGTCATAGGGATTCCTCGAAACTCATGCGAAGGACTGCCAGCATTGCCAGGCCGCTCGCACTTTGTCAGAGGGATGAGGTGCGCTTGGGTTTCACTCTCCGAAAGAGTGTCGAGAAATGCGCCTTCCTCGGGCTTAGAGTATTTCCGCAGCTCGGCTGCTAAGGTGACGGCTCTCCGGCGACGTATCCACCGCTTGCGAAGTCTGCACTTCGGCCGCTTGAGGTACCGCAGGCGGTCGCACGCGGCGCAGTCTCTCGGTGGCGTCCGTGTAGATCCTTTGTTATAAACTGACGCGGAGTGAGAGGGGCTTGGCGGCCCTCGGTCGAGGCTTATCATGCGCTTCCTCGTCGTTATCCCCACTATTCGGCAGGGCCTTCCGGGCTTCGACGAGACGATGTGCCGGGTGCGGGAGTCCCTGACGCGGCCCACCGAGCTACATATCCTCGACGGCAAGCAGGGCAAGGCGCAGACCCTGAACCGCGCGCTCGACGAGCTGCTCCCGAAGAGCGAGGCCGAGGTGTACGTCACCCTCGACGACGACTACATCCCGCCGCCCGGCTGGCAGGACCTCCTCGCGCGGGGCTTCGAGGCTCAGCCGAGGTGGGGGGCGCTCGGGATCTGGCTGGGGGACGACGAAGCCTCCCGCTACTACATGCTCGCCCACTACTGCGGTCGGCTTCGGGAGCACCACGGACTGCGCTTCCGCGACGTGCCGCACAACATCGTCGGGTGCATGATCGCCTTTCGGCGCGAGGTGGCGCTGGCCGTCGGGAAAACGCCGTCATCGGACGAGCGGTACCAGGTGTGGGAGGACGGCTACCGCTGCGCGAGGGTGAAGAAGCTGGGGTACCGGATGGCCTATCTTGTGGGCGAGCCGCCGACGCTTGTCTCCTATGCGGATCGCGACGAGTACCGGGAGGCCAAGGAGCAGGATATCCGCCACGCGGTGCCGCGGATCACCGGGTACATGCGGCAAGGGGGCGTCGGCCCTTCCCTGGTGGCCCGGATCGTGGGCAAGATCCGGCGGACTCTTCGCGGGGGGTAGTTGCTTGTGGCTTGTGGGTGGTGGCTTGTAGTTTGTCGTTTGTGGGTTGTGGCTTGTCATTCTGAACGGAGTGAAGGACCCCGGCCTCCACCGGGTGCGTCCGGCCATGTCCCCTCCACCACGCGCGTCTCGGGCCGGGGTCCACCGCTTCGTTCAGGACCACAACCCACTACCCACTACCTCCAACCCACAACCCCCTATCTTTAACAGCCTAAGGAGGCGGCGGGGGCGGGCCGAGAATCCTCTTGTACCCACTGAGAAGGGGCCGGACGCGGAGTGGAACGCCAAGGGCGGCGGGCGAGGAGCCCGCGGTAACGGATCAAGAGGGGACGGGGGAACAAAAACACAATGAACCGAATTCGCAAGACCAAGGGCTTCACGCTCGTCGAGATCATGATCGTGGTGCTCATCATCGGCATTCTGATGGCGATCGCCGTGCCGAACTTCATCCGGGCCCGCGAGAACAGCCGCAAGAGCACGTGTATCGCCAACCTGAAGCAGATCGACTCGGCGAAGGAGCAGTGGGCGATGGACAACAAGAAGGCGGACGCCGACCCGTGCGCCTTCACGGACCTCACCGGCCCGTCGGGCTACCTGAAGGGCGCGGGCACGGGCCCCGTGTGCCCCTCCAGCGGCACGTACACGGTGGGCAACATCGGCACCCCGCCGACGTGCAACGCCCTCGTCGGCACCCACGTCCTCCCCTAAGCGGAAAGAGGGACGAACGAGACAGCGGGGGCGGGCGGCGAGAGCCGACCGCCCCCGCTCTGCGTTGCCGGAAGAGGCTTGCCGAGTAGACCAGCTTTCGATTGCTGTCGCGGCAACCTTAAAGCTTGCGCTTTATACACCTGCTTTATTTTGTGCCGACTCCCTTCCCACTGCCCGCTGGTCATCAACGGTGCTCAAGTTGAAAACGAACGGACCCTGGTTAGAAATTTCGGCGAGTGTCTCGTGTGGGAGGGCTTTTCGAAACGCCGGAAAGATGGCACGCTCTGCGGCTCGAAAAGGGCCAACCTGGAGAACTCGTACTAATAACAGCCTGCTTAACCTAAGAAGTTTGTGAGGATTGCCGAGAATCCTCTTGTACCTGCTGGAAGGTGGCCGGAAGCGTGACAATCGCCGAGGGCACGGGCAACCAAGTCCGAAAGAGCATGCCGCGGGGACGGGGGAACAAAAACACAATGAACCGAATTCGCAAGACCAAGGGCTTCAC
>JAUJNV010000042.1 GCA_030447945.1 Fimbriimonas sp.
CGACGAGGTCCTCCACGCACCGGTCCATGGTGTAGCGGGCCGGGTCCTCCGGCGCATCGGTCTGCCCGTGGCCGATCAGGTCGACCGCGAGCGTCCGCGCGATCGGCGCAAGCCTTCGCGCCAAGGGCGCCCACGCGGCGGCGCTGCCCGTGAAGCCGTGGAGCAGCATCAGCGGGTGGCCCTCGCCGTACGTTTCGAGGTAGACGCCGAGGCCGTTGACCTCCAGGCGCATGCTAGGAGCCCACCTCGGCCAAATCCTGCATGAGAGCCTCCGCGACGGCCTGCCACATCCCCCGGTGCAGACCCACGTTGTCGTCGCGACGGGTGGGCACCTCGATAACGTGCAGCCCGCCCTCGTCGATGCCACGCCGAACCGAGACCCGGAAGTCGTCCCACGTCGTCACCCTCTCGAACCTCGCGCCGTACATCTCGGCGACCGGGCGGAAGTCGAGTCCGTGGGGCGTACCGAAAAGCGTTTCGAAGTGCTCGGGCTGGCTCGCCTGGGGCAGGAACGAGAAGATCCCGCCGCCGTCGTTGTTCAGCACGACGATCGTGGCGTCCAGCCCATGCTGCCGCGCCGCCAGCAGGCCGTTCGAGTCGTGGTAGAACGACAAGTCGCCGAGCACCAGCACGAGCGGACTTGCTCCTCCGGCGCTGGCGCCCAGCGCACTCGACACGACCCCGTCGATGCCGTTCGCGCCCCGGTTGGCCAGCACGCGGACCCGGCGCTCGCTGCCGAAGAAGAAGGAGTCCAGGTCGCGCACCGGCATGCTGTTGCCCACGAACAGCGTCGCTCCGTCCGGAAGCCACTCCGCCAGCTCCGCGAACGCCTTACCCTCGAACATCTCGTCCAGCGCCTCCATCTTCCCGGCGAGGGCCGCCCGCGTCCGTCCGTTCGCCTGCGTCCACGCCTCCCGCCACCGCGCCCGCGCAGACTCTCGCGCCGGCGACGGGGGCAGCTCCGCGACCAGGGCTTCGCAGAGCCGCCGCGCGTCGACGTGCGCCATATCGGTGGCGAGGCCGGTCGGCTCGTTCCAGCCGCCGCCCCCGTCGACCACGATCTGGCGAGCGGTGCGGTGGCGCTGAACGAAGAGTTGGAGCGGCTTGGAGGTGGGTATCGCCCCAAAACGCAGAACGACCTCCGGCACCAGGCGTGCGGCGAAGCTCTCGTCCCGAAGGAAGGCGTCGTACCCGTCCACCACCGCCGTCCGGTCGTGGGGGCCGCCGCGTAGGTGCGAGAGAGGGTCGGCGAGGATGGGGTAGCCGAGCGTTCCCGCGAGACGAGCGATCGGCTCCGCCAGCGACGGGTCGTCCTGCGGCCCGGCGACGATGAGCCCGTTCGGGATCGAGGCGAGGTCTCTTGCCAGGCCCGCGATCCAGGCGGGGTCCGGGTCGAGCCGCCCCTTCGCCACGGCCACGTACGGCTGCCCGTCGAGGCGGCCCGTCGAGGGCGGCGCTAGCTCGCCGGAAGGTAGCACCAGCGGCTCCCGGTAGGGGCAGTTCACATGCACCGGG
Source organism: Fimbriimonas sp. (assembly GCA_030447945.1). The sequence continues at coordinate 1,516 of JAUJNV010000042.1, forward strand.
CCCGCTGGCTCGCCCCGCGCCGCCGCCGCCGCGCGGCAAGCGGCCGTTCGCACATACGCCTCCATCTGAGGAAGCGGGGCGGGCTCGGCGAGATCGAGGAACCACCTCACGTGCGTCCCGTAGAGGCGGACTTGGTCGATGGTCTGAGGAGCGCCGTTATCGCGCAGCTCGTGCGGGCGGTCGGCGGTGAGCACGACGAGGGGGATTCGGCTGATGAACGCCTCGACGACGGCGGGCAGGAAGTTGGCGGCGGCGGTGCCCGAGGTGCAGACGAGGGCTACGGGCTCGCGCCGGAACTTCGCCAGCCCCAACCCGAAGAAGGCCGCCGAGCGCTCGTCGACGTGCATCCACAGCTTGGCGCCCGGATGGCGGGCGATGGTGAGCGCGAGCGGAGTGGAGCGGGAGCCGGGGCAGACGACGAACTGGCTCACGCCGCCGCGCACCAGCTCGTCCACGAACGCGCCCACCTGCTCGTACAGGGCCTGCACCGGAGAGGCTTCCATCGTTAGGGCGAGCTCCTCCCGAGCGCCGAGAGGATGGGGCGCAGCTTGAGGGCGGACTCCTCGTACTCCCTCTCAGGATCGGAACCGGCGACGAGGCCGCACCCGGCGAAGGCCGACGCGTCGGCGCCGTCCAGCAGCGCGGAGCGGATCGCAACGGCGAACTCCCCTTCCCCCTTCGCGTCCATCCAGCCGACGGGTCCCGCGTACCATCCCCGCTCGATCCCCTCGCGCTCGCGGATGAGGGCGAGCGCCGCCTCCCGAGGTTGGCCGCCGACCGCCGGCGTCGGGTGGAGGGTCTGCAGCAGATCGAGGATCGTGCGGCCGCTCGTCAGCCGTCCGGACAGGATCGTCCGTAAGTGCTGGACGTTCCGAAGCTTCATCAGCGCGGGGGCCGTGGGCTGCGTCAGCGCCCCGCCGGCGGCGTCCAATGCGGTCCGGAGCGCCCGTACTACGACGGCGTGCTCCCCCTGGTCCTTGGCGCTCGCGATCAGCGCCGCTCCCAGTTGTCGATCTTCCTCCTCCGACGTCCCGCGGGCGATGGACCCCGCGAGCGCCGTCGTCTCCACGACGCCGGCGTGGAGACGAGCCAGCCGCTCCGGGGTCGCGCCCAGGAAGCAGCGTCCGCCCCGGGCGACGGCGAAAACGAAGCAGGAACGGTGATCCCCTTGGAGATGCTCCCGCACCTGGGTGACATCGAAGGGTCCCTGGGCGCGAACGCGCACTTCCCGCGCGAGAACGACTTTCTCCAAGCCGTCCCGCCGAAGATCCTCCACGAGCGACCGCACCAGCTCCTTCCACTCGGTGGCCGGGCGCGCCTCGTCGAGGGTCAATTCGCCGGTTTCCGTCTCCGGCCAGGATTCCCGAGGTCCGCTCTCGATCAACTCGCGGCAGGCGGCGGCCGAGGCCTCGGCCTCGGCGGTCGGGTCGCTGTCCGGCCAGACCACTGTATTGACGATGAGCCACGCCGCTTGGCCATCGGCCGTCAGCAGGTAGCGGGGCAGAACGAGGAGCCCGTCGGGTAGCCCGCCCACCGCGCGGTGGAGGGCCGGCGCGGGTCGAAGGCAAACCCGCCCATCAGGATCGGGCCAGTGCCCGTCGCGGCCGTGCCCGTCCCGGTCGTGGGGTTCTCGGCCCCGGGGTTCTCGATAAGGGCGCCGTCCCGGCAGTCGCGCCAAGCCGCCCGCGCGTCCGCGAACCGGTTGATGCCTTCGCCTTCGAAGGTCCACGCCGCGCCGATCCCCGTCAGCGTGAGACCGCTCGGGCTCGCCCAGAAGAGCCGGTCGGAAGCCAGGTCGCGGCCGCGGTCGAAGAACGCGAGAGGATGCGGAAGGCCACGGGCACGACGATGCTGGTGAGGACGGGCCGTCCCCGCCGCCGCGCCTCCCGGCGGCCTCTTCAAGTAAGGATCGAAGCCGCCGCTCATCGAGGCACGGGGGGATGGCGATGCCGGTCATCGCCTCCGCCCTTACCGGCGGTAACTTCGTGCCGGCACGACTCGGGGTGGCCACGCCGATGCTGCGGAGCAGCATCTCGCGGACGACCGGATAGGTCTCCTCCAGGGGCGGGGCGGCTCCGCCGACAGCCAGAGGACCACTTCGTCGACGGCGCCGAACCAAACCCGGCTCGCGAGGGTGGTGTCGAGCGGCGCGATCGCGCCCTGCCGCACGGCCTCGTCGAGAAACTCGCGGATCTGGTCGGCGAACGCGGCCCGGGTCGCCGCCAGTCGATCGTGAAACTCCTTTCCGGCCCCTGAGCCCTCAACGAGAAACAGCCGCGAGAGCCGCCGATGCGACCCAAGGTCTGAAGCGAAACCCGGAGGAGCGCGCTCGCCTTCGCCAGCGGATCTTCTCCGCCGCCACCGCTTCCTCGGTGCGAGATCGGAGGATCGCCGTCATCCGGTCGAGCAGGGCGAGAAGATGGCGTGCTTCGTGGGGAAGTGGAAATAGATGCCGCCCTTGGACGTCGTCGACTCCTCGGCGATATCGTCGACCGTCGCCTCGCGATACCCCGCTGAGTAAAAACCCCCAGCGCCGCCTCAAAATTCGTTCGTACCGTTGTCCGCTACGCGCCTGCTCCACCGGCATTCTAGCCTCTCCTCGCAGAAACCGACTAACCAGTCGGTTTATCTCTTCTACGTAGGGCGTGACACGAAGGTGGCATGCCTATCAGCGACCGTGTAATCCCGTCCCCTCGAAGCCGACCCCCTTGAGGGTGCGCCGCTTTGGCAAACTCTTCTTATCCAACTCGGAAAGAGGCGAGATGCACCAAAGCGGCGCTGAAGCACCGCACTCCAAAGCGCCGCTGAAGCGGCGCACTCCCAAGGGGGTCGGCTCCGAGCGGTTGCCGCAGCAGGGCCTGTAGGAACGGGTTCTCGAACTTGCCGTCCGGATCGAACTCGTCTCGCAGGCGGCGGAAGTCGGGGAGGCGGGGGTAGAGGAGGGCCAGCTCGGCGGGGGGAGTGGCGGAGAGCTTTCCCCAGTGAGGGCGGGGGGAGAAGGGACTCAGCGCGGCTTCGATGCGGGGCAAGACGGCGTTGACGGCCGGGGCGTCGGCTACCCACGTGAAGTGCAGCGCGACCGTCGGACGTCCGTAGGCGCCGCTGAGCCAGAGGGGGTCGGGGGCGACTGTTCGGATCTCCGAGACCTGAACGAGGGGGGCGATCTGGTCCCTCATGGCGTCGATGGCGCGCAGCGCGTCGACCGCGTGCCCGCGCGGGAGGAGGTATTCGGACTGCAGCTCCTCGCCGCTGCTCGGGGTGAACTCCATGCGGAAATGCGGCAGGCGCTCGTACCAGGGGCCCGGAACGCCCATCTGCTCGGTGCAGTTTTCGACGGGCATTCCGAGAATCGGGTGGCGCGGGCCGTCGGCGCGAGTCGCGCCGAAGAAGGTGGGCTCCAGGTCCGGGGCAGGAGTACGGCGCTTGATCCAGACTTGGTGGAACTCCGGCGCCGCCCAGGTGGTGAAGAGGCTGACGCTCGTTCCGGCGGTGGTGATCGCGTCGAAGTGGCCTAGCGCCTCCTCAAAAGGAAGCCGCTCGAATACGTCCTGCCGCATCTCGTAGGCGGGTTCGATCGCGAGGGTCAGGCGCGCCACCACGCCCAGCGCTCCGAGATGGACGACGGCCCCGTCGAACAGGTCGCCGTCGGCCCCGCGGGAGAGCCCGACGAGCGTGCCGTCCGCCCGAACGATCTCCATCGCCTCGACCGGCGTGGCGAGGCTTCCGAGGGCGTCGCCCGAGCCGTGGGTACCGGTGGCGACGGCGCCCCCCACCGAGATGTGCGGCAGGGAGGCCATGTTCGGGAGGGCGAAGCCGTGCGCGGCGAGGGCGCGGGCCAGCTCGCCGTAGCGGATCCCCGCTTCGACGGTGACTCTCCTGCGCGCCGGGTCGAGGGCGACGATGCCATGCAGTCCGTCGAGCGAAACCAGGGTTCCGTCGGTGTCGGCGACGCGGCTAAAGGAGTGTCGCGATCCCAGCGCCTTTAGCCGCCGGGCTTGGAAGACGACCTGCTGGACCTCCTCCACCGTCGCCGGAGTGCAGAGGTCGGCGGCGCCGTATCGCAGGTTGCCCGCCCAGTTTTCCAGCCCGCCAATCATCTGTTTCATACTTAGACGGTCCACCGCATTATGCGCGGATGACTTGTATGTGATGGCCCGGCTGTAAGGGGACTCGGTCCCCGTCCCCTTTCCCCTATAGAGATACTCTCATGATGATCCTCTCTCTGTTCCTTGCGGGAGGCCTGTCGGCCGCGCCGCCGGTCCAGGTTCGCGTTCATGCGGACCAACCCACGGCGCGCGTGAGCCCCGCGATGTACGGCGTCTTCTTCGAGGAGATCAACCAAGCGGGCGAGGGCGGCCTGTACGCGGAGCTTCTCCGCACGCGCGGAATGGAGGACGGTTCCGGCGACCGGCTGCCCACCGGCTGGAAGGCGTTCGGCGACCTGGGTGCCGGCAGCGTGAGGCTCGACGCCACCACCGTCCCCTTTGCGGCCCGTCCGCACTCCTTGAAGATCGAGCGGGCCAGCCTGGGGGCTCGGGTCGGGGTGGTAAACGAAGGGTTCTGGGGCATCCCGGTCCGCGCCGGAGGCCGCTACCGGCTCACCCTCTGGGTCCGGGGCGGAGTTCCGCTGGAAGTGGCCCTGGAGGCGGCGGACGCCCGCCGCCTCGCCTCGACGACCTTCGCGGCCGTGGGGGACGGGTGGCGCCGCGTGGAGGCGACGCTGCGTCCGGGCCGGTCCGATGCCAAGGCGCGCCTCGTGATCGCGCCGTCGAAGCCCGGAACGGCGTGGCTCGGGTTCGCCTCCCTCATGCCGCTCGAAACCTGGAAAGGGCGCAAGAACGGCCTTCGCACCGACCTCGCGGGGCGCATCGCGTCCCTGCGGCCCGGCTTCGTCCGCTTCCCCGGCGGGTGCTTCGTCGAGGGCCACACCCTCGCGCAGGCGTTCGACTGGAAACGCACACTCGGCCCGGTCGAGGGGCGGCCGCCGATGCCTCGCATCTTCTGGGGGTACCCCTCCTCCAACGGCCTCGGCTACCACGAATACCTCCAGTGGTGCGAAGACCTGGGCGCTCGGGCGCTCTTCGTGGCGAACTGCGGCATGTCGCACACCGAGGTCGCGCCGATGGAGAAGATGGACCGGTACGTCGGAGACGCGCTGGACGCGATCGAGTACGCCAACGGCCCATCGACGAGCAAGTGGGGCGCCCTGAGGGCGAAGAACGGGCACCCGAAGCCGTTCAACCTCCGCTACCTCCAGATCGGCAACGAGAACGGGGGGCCGGCCTACGACGAGCGGTACGCGCTGATGGCGCGGGCGATCAAAGCCCGCTACCCGGAAGTCGAGCTGATCGCGAACGTGTGGGGCGGCGTGCCGAAAAGCACCCCGCTCGAGATCATCGACGAGCACTACTACAGCAACCCCGCCTTCTTCTGGCGCAACGCCGGACGCTACGACGGCTACGACCGCCAGGGGCCGAAGGTGTACGTGGGGGAGTACGCGGTGACCCGCGGCTCGGGCAACGGCAACCTCGCGGCCGCCTTGGCCGAGGCGGCGTTCATGACCGGCATGGAGCGGAACGCGGACGTGGTGCGCATGACGTCGTACCCACCCCTCTTCGTGAACGAGAACAACCGGCAGTGGAACCCGACCGCCGTCGTGTTCGACAGCTCCCGCTCGTACGGCACGCCCTCCTACTGGGTGCAGTGGCTTTTCGCCAACCACCGTCCGGACCGCATTCTCCGCCATCAGGTGAAGGCGCCGGCGCCGCCGGTGCTGCCGCTCACCGGGCGGGTGGGCCTGCAGACCTGGCACACCCAAGCGGAGTTCCGCAACGTCGAGCTGGAGGTGGACGGCCGGCCGCTCCTGCGCAGCGCGGAGCTTTCCGCCGCCAAGGTCCAGGCGCTGCGCGGCGACTGGCGGGTCGCGGACGGTCTCCTTCGCCAGACCTCGCTCGATGAGGACCGGCGCGCACTCTTCGAGGGGGTCGAGATTCCTCCGGCCGAGAAGGTCGTCCTCCGTCTCCAGGCGCGGAAGCTCGGGGGGCGCGAGGGGTTCATCGTCATGATGGGCGTGGGACCGGGAGGGGAGCTCCAATGGAACCTCGGCGGTTGGGACAATACCGTACACGCCTTTCAGATCGACGGCCAGCGCACCGGGCGGGGCGTCCCCGGCCGGATCGAGTCGGGCCGCTGGTACGACATCCGCATCGAGCGCGAGGGCGCGACGACGCGCGCCTACCTCGACGGCAAGCCCGTCGAGCAGATCGAGGACGTTCCCACCCCGGACTTCGCCGCGGTCGCGGGCATCGACGAGCGTGCGAACGAGATTATCGTCAAGGCGGTGAACGGGGCGGCGACCGCTCGCCGGACGGAGCTCGTTCTGGACAGTGTCCGCCTCGGAGGATCGGCCCGGGGACTCGTCCTGCGCGGCAATCACCTTCTGGACGAGAACTCGTTCGACGCGCCGGACCGGATTCACCCGCGGCCTTTCCGGCTCGGCCACGTCGCGCCGCGGATGACGCTGACCTTGGAGCCGTACTCGGTGACGGTGATTCGCATCCCCCGGCGGTAACCGAAGACTATGGAACTCGCGCAGACGGAACCCTCCGAGATCTGGTTTGTGACCGGAAGCCAACACCTCTACGGGCCAGGGCCCCTCATGCAGGTCGCGGCCAACGCCCAACGCATCGTGGAGGCGCTCGGGCGGTCCGAGCGGATTCCGGCGCCCGTCGTGTTCAAGCCGGTTCTGACGGACCCGGCGGCCGTCCGGGAGCTGTGCCTCGATGCCAATCGAACCGCGAGCTGCGCCGGGCTGATCCTCTGGATGCACACCTTCTCCCCGGCGAAGATGTGGATCGGCGGTCTGTCCGCGCTGCGAAAGCCGTTCGCCCACCTGCACACCCAGTTCCATCGCGATCTTCCGTGGGAGGAGATCGACATGGACTTCATGAACCTCCACCAGGCGGCCCACGGCGACCGGGAGGCGGGATTCCTGCACACGCGGCTGAGACTGGACCGCAAAGTGATCGTCGGCCACTGGGAGGACCCCGAGGTCCAAGACCGCGTCGGCGCCTGGACGCGCGTCGCCCGGGGCTGGCACGATCTTCAGGGCGCCCGGTTCTGCCGCTTCGGCGACAACATGCGCGAGGTCGCGGTCACCGAGGGGGACAAGGTGGCCGCCGAGGCGAGGTTCGGGTTCTCCGTCAACGGGTACGGCCTCGGCGACTTGGTGAAGGTCCTCGACGAGGTCGGGGACGCCGACGTCGAGCGCACCTTCGAGGAGTACCGCGACCTGTACGATCTGGCGCCGGGCACTGACGAGGGGGCGGTGCGGGTCGCGGCGCGCCAAGAGCTCGGGATCCGGGCGTTTCTGCGGGACGGCGGCTTCAAGGGATTCACCACCACGTTCGAGGATCTGCACGGCCTGCGGCAGTTGCCCGGCCTCGCGTGCCAGCGGCTGATGGCGGAGGGGTACGGCTTCGGGGCCGAAGGCGACTGGAAGACCTGCGCGCTGCTGCGGTTCATGAAGGTGGTCGGCGAGGGCCTCCCCGGGGGCACGTCCTTTATGGAGGACTACACGTATCACTTGAATCCCCAACGGCCCCAGGTTCTGGGGGCGCACATGCTCGAGATCTGCCCCACCATCTCGGCGGGGAGGCCCCGGCTCGAGGTCCATCCCCTCGGCATCGGCGGCAAGGAGGACCCGGCGCGGCTCGTGTTCGATGCCCCACCCGGCCCGGCGCTCAACGCGTCGCTCATCGACCTCGGCAACCGGTTTCGGCTCGTCGTCAACGAGGTGGAGGCCGTGGAGCCCGCGCGCCTGCTGCCGAAGCTGCCGGTGGCGCGGGCGCTGTGGGAGCCGAAGCCGGACTTCAAGGCGGCTTGCGCCGCGTGGATCTACGCGGGAGGCGCGCACCACACCGGTTACAGCTACACGGTGAAGACCGAGCACCTTCGCGACTTCGCCGAGATCGCGGGCATCGAAATGGTGGCGATCGGCGACGGCACGAGCGTGGAGGAGCTCCGCAAGGAGCTCCGGTGGAACGAGGTTTATTACCACCTGGCGCAAGGGGCCGGAGGGCAGTAGATTTTGGATTTTGAATTTTAGCTTCTAGATCGGGTGAGGGAAGACTCGGACTTCACCTCTCTCCAAATTTAAAATCCCCAATCTCCCGTCTCCCTCCCATGCCCTACCACATCGCATCGGCATCAAGCCGAACGCGCGCAACCAACGCGGTTTCACCCTGTTCAGCAAGGGATTTGGCAACTGCGAGCAGGACCTCCTCATGCGGTTTCACTACGTGATGCGGCACGATCCAGGCATCGAGCTGTCGTGCGCGGGCGGCCGTCCGTGACGCCGGCCCTCAACCGCAACCTCGAGGAGCCGATGGACGTGGAAGTCCGGCTCGCCGACGCCCCCATCACCGAGCTCGCCGACGCCGACTTCATGGTCGGCCGCGATCCGAAGGCGACGAACAGCTTCGAGACGCCTCATGAGGTGTATAGCTGCGACCACGACGACGTCTCCATAAAGGATGGCGTCGCCACCGTATGCCTGCCTCCGATGAGCGTGTACGCTGGGACGTTCCGCATCCGGCGCTAAAGTGACGGCTAACCCGAGTCCGGCCCGGGAAAGAGCACGCGTGAAAACACAATGGCCCCCTCTATCCACCTTAGAATCGCGACGGGGTTGGCGCTCCTGACCATCCTGTCCTCCGTAGCCGAGCCGAGCGAGCGGATCCGCGAGTTCCCGCTGCGGGCGGTGCGGCTCCTACCCGGCCCGTTCCTTACCGCTCAGGAAGCGAACGGGCGGTATCTCCTGAGTCTGGAGCCCGACCGCCTCCTCCACGGTTTCCGCCGGACGGCCGGTCTCCTGCCCAAGGGCGATCGGTACGGAGGCTGGGAGTCGCAGGGCGTCGCCGGCCACACCCTCGGCCACTACCTCTCCGCGTGCAGCTACCAGTACGCGGCGTCGGGCGACGCCCGGTTCGGCGACCGGGTACGTGCCATCGTGCGTGAGCTGGCGGAGTGCCAGGCGCGCCGTCCGGACGGCTATATCGGCGCGATCCCCGACGGCGAGCGGCTGTGGAGCGATATTCGGAAGGGAGACGTCCGCAGCGAGGGCTTCGACCTGAACGGCGCGTGGGTGCCCTGGTACACGCAGCACAAAGTCTTCGCCGGTTTGATCGATGCGGTGCGCGTGGCCGAGGTGCCCGAGGCGCTCCCCGTCGTCCGGCGGCTGGGCGAGTGGGCGCTGGACGTGACGCAGCGCCTTACCTCCGAGCAGTGGCAGAAGATGCTCCAGTGCGAGCACGGCGGCATGAACGAGGCGCTCGCCGACCTCCACGCGCTCACGGGCGACCGCCGGTTTCTCGCCCTGGCGCGGAAGTTCCACCACGAGGCGGTGCTCGGCCCCCTCCAGCGCCGGGAGGACCGACTGGCCGGCCTCCACGCGAACACCCAGATTCCCAAGCTCATCGGCCTCGCCCGGCTGTACGAGATCGACGGCAAACCGGAGGACCGCGTCGCGTCCGAGTTCTTCTGGGACCGGATCGTCCGCCACCGCACGTTTGCGATGGGGGGCAACAGCAACCACGAGCATCTCGTGGACGCCGATCGCCTGCGCGACCAGCTCTCGCCGAACTCGGCCGAGACGTGCAACACGTACAACATGCTCAAGCTCACCCGGCACCTGTACGCGTGGGAGCCCAAAGCAGGCCGGTTCGACTTCTACGAGCGGGCGCTCTTCAATCACATTCTCGGATCGCAGCGGCCCGAAGACGGGATGGTGACGTACTACGTGCCTCTTCAGCCGCGGGCGACGCGGCCCTTCAGCACCCCCTTCGACTCCTTTTTGGTGCTGCGTGGGCACGGGCATCGAGAATCACGCGCGCTACGGCGAAGCGATCTACGCCCAGGCGGGGACGAAATCCGCGTCAACCTCTTCGTCGCCTCCCAACTCGATGCCAAAGACCATGGTGCGCGGCTGAGGATGGAGTCCTCCCTGCCGAAGGACGAGCGGCTGCGCCCTCACGGTCGAGGCGGCCGATGGGCGCGAGTGGGCCTTGGCGATTCGCCGCCCCGCCTGGGCGTCTGCGCCGCGCGTGTCCGTCAACGGTAAGCGGGTGGCCGCGGAAGCCACGGAAGACGGTTACCTGAGGCTCCGCCGCGCGTGGAAATCGGGCGACGTCGTCGAGTGGACCCTCCCGATGGCGGTGCGGGCCGAGGCGATGCCCGACGATCCCCACCGTATCGCGCTGATGTTCGGGCCGGTCGTACTGGTGGCGCGGCATCGGGAAGGGGAGGAGGGCCCCGAACCCGTCGTGGTGCCGGGACGCCTAGGCGTCGCGAAGTGGCTCCGGCGGGTCCCCGGAAAGACGCTGCGCTTCCGCTCGCAGGGCGTGCTGCGGCCGCGCGACCTGGACTTCGTTCCCTTCGCGGAGGCGACCCAGGGCCGCTACACCACCTACCTCGACCGCCTCACCGCCGCCCAGTGGAGGGAGCGGGAGCGGGCCCACCGCGCCGAGGCGGCCTCCCGCGCGGCGCTGGAGCGAGCGAGCGTGGACGTCTTCCGCCCGGGTGAGATGCAGCCCGAGCGCGACCACGGATTCGAGGGAGAGCGCACGGAGACCGGCGCGCATATGGGCCGGAAGTGGCGCCACGCCGTCGACGGCTGGTTCTCCTTCCGGATGAAGGTCGACCCGAAAGCGCCCCAGGAGCTGCTGTGCGACTACTGGAGCGGCGACGCCGGGCGCGAGTTCGACATTCTCCTCGACGGAGAGAAGATCGCCACCCAGCGCATGGAGCCCGTCGCCAAAGCCGCCTTCATCGAGGTGCGCTACCGCCTGCCCGAGAATCTGACGCGCGGGAAGACCAGAGTCACTTTGCGCTTTGTGGCGCGCCCCGGCTCCATCGCCGGCGGTCTCTACGGCGCGCGCATCGTCCGGCCCGACCTCCTGAAGAGAACCCGATGAGCGCGATTACCCTGGAGATCGATTCCGAGACCGCCGGCCCCGTCGTGAACCCCAACGTCTACGGCCACTTCGCCGAGCATCTGGGCCGCGGTATCTACGAGGGGCTCTGGGTGGGCGAGGACTCGGCCATCCCGAACACGCGCGGCATTCGGAACGACGTGGTCGCGGCGCTGCGCGAGTTGAACGTCCCCGTCCTGCGCTGGCCCGGCGGATGCTTTGCCGACGAGTACCACTGGAAGGACGGCATCGGCCCGCGCGAGAGCCGGCCTTCGATCCTGAACACCCACTGGGGCCGCGTCGTCGAGAACAACCACTTCGGGACGCACGAGTTCTTCGACCTCTGCGAGATGCTCGGCACCCAGCCGTACGTGTGCGGCAACGTGGGCAGCGGCACCGTGCAGGAGATGATGGAGTGGGTGGAGTACATGACCTCCGACTCCCGCTCGCCGATGGCGGACCTCCGACGCCGGAACGGCCGGGAAGAGCCTTGGAAGCTCCCGTACTTCGGCGTGGGCAACGAGAGCTGGGGCTGCGGCGGCTCGATGCGGCCGGAATACTACGCGGACGAGTACCGGCGCTACAACTGCTTCGTCAAGGACTACTCCGGCAACCGGGTCGCCCGCATCGCCTGCGGCGCGAACTCCGCGGACTTCCGGTGGACCGAGGTGCTCATGGAGCGGGCCGGCGCTCACATGCACGGCCTCTCGCTCCACTACTACACCCTGGCCGGCGACTGGCCCCCCAAGGGCTCGGCGATCGACTTCACCGACGCCGAATGGGCCGCCGTCCTCGTCGCCGCGCTCGGCATGAGCCGGCTCCTCCGGGAGCACGGCGCGATCATGGACCGGTTCGATCCCGAGAGGCGGGTGGGGCTGATCGTGGACGAGTGGGGCACGTGGTTCGAGTGCGAGCCGGGCTCCACCCCCGGCTTTCTCTACCAGCAGAACAGCGTCCGCGACGCGGTCGTGGCCGCCCTCACGCTGCACCTCTTCCACGCGCACGCTGAGCGGGTCGCGATGGCGAACATCGCGCAGCTCGTCAACGTGCTCCAGGCCGTGGTCCTCACGGACGGCGAGAGGATGCTGCGAACCCCCACCTACTGGACCTTCGAGATGCTGAAAGGCCACCAGGGGGGCATGGTGCTGGACTCCGACCTGGAGATACCTGAGTGCGAGGTCGGCGGCCTCCGTTTCCCTGCCCTTTCCGCGTCGGCGACGCGGGGCGCCGACGGCGGGGTGCTCGTGTCGCTCGCGAACCTCGACCCGCACCGGGACTACGAGATCGCCCTCGCCGCCCCGGCTCACTGGGGAAGCGCCGCCGGACGCCTCCTCACCGCTCCCGAGATGCGCGCCCACAACACCTTCGACGATCCCGACCGCGTGTCGCCCGCCCCCCTCGACGTCCGCCGCGAAGCCGGCTCGGCCCGCTTCACGCTGCCCCGCCACAGCGTAGCGACGGTGAGGCTCGATGCATAAGAGGATGCGTGAGAATCTCCGGACCCCCTCGCCTTTTGCGAAGCAAAGGGAGAGGGGGCAGGGGGTGAGGGTTCCGGGAAGT
>JAUJNV010000043.1 GCA_030447945.1 Fimbriimonas sp.
CAGGACCGGCTGAAGACCATGCCGCGCTACGACCGCTACGAAAAGCTCCAAAAGGAGATCGCCGAATCTGTACAACGTGGCGAGCTGAAGGTCCAGTGGGCGGAGGATGGCAAGAGCCTTACTTACACGAAGGACGATAAGCGGTACCGCTACGACATCGGCGCGAGGCGGGCCACGCTCCTCCCGAACGAAAAAGAGCCGAAGACGCCCCCGGGCCGGGGGCGCCGCCCGCCCGCGCGAGGGCGTCAGTTCGAAGCCGTCTTCTCGCCGGACGGGACGAAGAAGGCCGTCCATCGCGACCGGAACGTCTACATCAGCGACGCGGACGGCAAGAACGAGGTGGCCGTCACGACCGACGGCAGCGCTGAGAAGCGCACGAAGTACGGGGTGGCGAGCTGGGTCTACGGCGAGGAACTGAACGTGCGAGAGGCGATGTGGTGGTCGCCCGACGGCACGAAGCTCGCCTTCTACAGGTTCGACGAGAGCGAGGTCAAGGATTACCATCTCGCGCTGGATCAGACGAAGTCCCAGACCACGTTGGACGCCGAGGCCTACCCAAAGGCGGGCACCCCTAACCCGAAGGTGGAGCTGCACGTCTACGATGTGGCCTCCAAGGCGGTGACGAAGCTGGACGTCGCCTTCGACAGCGGCGCGGGCCCGGACCTGGGGCACTATGTTTATGCGGTCCGGTGGTCGCCGGACGGGAAGGAGCTCTTCTTTAACCGCACCGACCGCAAGCAGCGGACGATGGAGTGGTGCGCCGCGGACTCCGCTACGGGAGCGTGCCGCGTCGTGGTCCGCGAGAGCCAGCCGAATAGCTGGACGGACAACAGCCCGCCGGTGGAGTTCTTTGAGGACGGCAAGCGCTTCCTCTGGATCTCGGAGCGCACCGGTTACCGAAACCTCTATCTCTACGATCTCTCCGGCAAGCTCCTGAAGGCCGTGACGGAGCACCCCTTCGAGGTCGCGGACGTGGTGCTGGTGGACGAGAAGCGGGGCTTCGTCTACTACACCGCGCGCAGCGGGGCGAACCCCTATCTCATGCAGCTCCACCGCGTGCCGCTGAACGGCAAGGACGACGTTCGCCTAACCGACCCGAACCTCAGCCATACCGTCAGCATCGCCCCCGGCGGCAGGCACTTCGTGGACGTCGCCGAGAGCGTCGACACGCCTCCCACGACGGCCTTGGTCGACGAGAAGGGGAAGACGCTCGCCACGCTGGCGGAGAGCGACCTCACCAAGTTCCAGTCCTTGGGGCTGAAGAAGGTCGAGCGCCTCGTGTTTTCCTCCGCGGACGAGAAGACGGTGCTGTACGGGCGGCTCCACTTCCCGTCCGATTTCGATCCCTCCAAGAACTATCCGCTGGTGGTGCAGGTCTACGCCGGGCCGGACAGCGGCGGTGGGCAGGAGAAGTTCCAGACGCCCCAGCCCATGACGGAGATGGGGTTCCTCGTGGCCACTTTCGAAGGGCGCGGCACGACGGGACGGGGCAAGGCGTTCAAGGACGCAGTCTACGGCAAGCTCGGGATCGTGGAGATCGACGACCAAGCGGCGGGCGTCCGCTTCCTGCGCCAGAAGCCGTACGTGAACGGCTCCAGCGTGGGGATCGTGGGTACTTCCTACGGCGGGTATGCGAGCGTGATGGCGCTCCTGCGCCACCCCGACCTCTTCCAGGCGGCCGTCGCGAGCTCCAGCGTCACGGACTGGCGGAACTATGACACGATCTACACGGAGCGGTATCAGGGCCTGCCGTGGGAAGGGGAGAACCTGGAGGGGTACGAGGCGGGCTCCGCCATGAAGTACGCGAAGGACCTGAAGGGGCGGCTAATGCTCTATTACGGATCGTCGGACAATAACGTCCACCCGTCGAACTCGCTTCAGTTGGCGAAGGCTCTGAACGATGCGGGCAAGAGCTACGAGATGATGGTCGGCCCGGACCTCGGCCACACCGGGCTGAACAGGAACCGGACGTGGGAATTCTTCGTGGACAACCTCATCCTGAACAACCGAGGTGCGCAGCCCCTCAACGCGGCGTGGGCGAAGCGGAAGGCGGCAAGGCGATAAAGCTCGGTTTATCGGGATCCCCGCAGGGGTCGTGGCACCGGCACTTGCCGGTGATCTGGAAAGAAGGGATCACCGGCAGGAGTGCCGGTGCCACGGGAGATCAGAGGGTGGTGAACAATAGGGAGGGCTTGCGCGTCCATAGGGTATGAGGAAGAGCTTTATCGCCCTCGCGCTGGCTTTGTCGCCATCGCCCCCGCGCCAGGAAGGCCGAGGCGCGCCGCCCGACGCCGCGCCGACCATTGGGCGTTCAAGGCGGTGGACGAGCTTTTCCGCGCCGGCATCATGGTCGGCTACCCCGACGGCCTCTTCCGGGGCGGGCGCCCCTCGAGCCGCTACGAAATGGGGAGCGCGCTGCACCGACTATACGTGTCTCATCGGAATCGGCTAGAGGGGATCCGAAGGAACAATGAGTCGCCTAGGACCATCGCGTCCCAGCGTCCCCTCGACGAGTTTCGTCAAGCCATGGCCGCCCTGCAGCGGGACATTGAAGGGCTCAAAGCCCAGCGGGCGGAAGTCGGGGAGATCACGCGGAACATGAGGGGACTCCGCCAGGAGCTGGATCGGCTCCGTGGGAACATGGACGAGATGCGAAAGTCGCTCGGTTCCACCCGCGCCAGAGTCCGGGGCTAGAGGCGCTTTCCCCCGCGAACCTGCGGGAGAAAGGCAGAATAAACGGTAGACGGACGATTTCCCCCGGCCTTCGAAAAACCTCGAAAACAAGAGCATTTTCGAGAGAGGCAGCGTCGGCGGGTTCTGCTCTTTGACCGCCTATCGCCCTTGACGCCGAGACTTTCCTTGTCGGAGAATCGTCTTGTCTCTCCTCCTTTCGGCGAGGGGCGGTTCACAGGGCGGTGGAAGGTCACTTGGTCGGAAACGTTAGCGAGTTAAGGGTGGCGCCGCGCCTGTCGGACGTTCTGTTCGAGAGAGCGAACCGCTCCTTCGCGTCCTTGGCCCCGCTCCCGTCCAACGTCGAGGCGGTCGAGGCAGCTCTCCTCTTCTCCGCCGGGCTCCGGCCCCTGGTCGCGCTCGTGGGTCCGAGCGGCTGGGGCAAGTCGCACCTGCTGGATGCGGTCGCCTACCGTCTCTCCCAAGAGGGGATTCGCGCGGAGCCGATGGGCGCGACGGACTTCCTGATCGGTGGCGCGCGGTGCGATCCCGGCATGCCCCTGCTTTTGGACGACGCGCAGGAGGTCCTGGGCAAGCCGCGGCATCGCCTCATGCTTCGCCTCGCGTTGGAGCGGCGCGTCCGCGCGGGCCGGCGCACAATCATGGCATTCACGCTCTCCGGCCCCACGCGCCCCGTCAAGGCGTTCCTCCCGGCCTCTCGCGACTGGGCGGTCGTGACGATGGACGCGCCCCGACCCCAGGAGCGCGCGCCGCTCCTCAACCAGATGGCCGCCGCCGAAGGCCTCTCGCTCTCTCCGGCGCTCGCGCGGGTCCTGGCGACAAGCATGCAGGGGAACGGACGCACGCTCTGCGGCGCGCTCAAGCGGCTGCGCCTCGCGGGGACCGATTGGCTCGACGCCCGCTCCACGCTCCGCGCCTGCGGCGTGCTGGACCCGTTTTTCGCGGACAACAGCGGCTGGGATCTGAAGATGAAGATCCGTAAGGCCGCCGAAGCCCACCGGGCCCGGTTCTCCCGCGTCTCTGCCACCGACCTCGCGCTGTACACGATGCTGCGGGAGGCCGGCCTGGGGGAGGCGGACGTTGCCCGCTTCATGAGTCTGGAGCCTGCGGAGGCCTACCTCCGGGCGTCGCGCTTCGAGAAGGAGGCTCACGCCGACGCGACGGTGGCTGCGTACGTCCGGCAGTTCGTGGACATCGTCGTGGAGACGCTGGCCGCCGACTGAAGTACGGAACCACTTGTCAAGGAATTGCGTCGAATGGGATTTACGGGTCTCCTGGGAAGGTGACTGGTAATGCTCCGCTCAGAGTTCGGGGAGGGAGGCGAAACACAAGATGCAGAGCCTCGACGCCCTGAAGCTAACCCATACAAGCGTGGGTCCGAGGCATCCCGCGACCTCCGTGCGCGAGCTGCTTCAGGGGACCGGCTTGCGCGCCGTCGCCGTCGTCGAGGAGGGGAGGCTGCTGGGGATCGCGAGCCGTGAGCGACTGGCCGCCGCCCCCGAGAACGCCGAAGTCATCGCGGTCATGGAGAGTCCGCGCACGACTCTCGATGGCGGCACCTCCGTTCGGCGCGCCGCCGAGATCTTCGTGGAGGCCGACCTCGATTACGCGCCGGTCGTGAAGGGAGGGCGCTTCCTCGGCATCCTGACGGCCGCGATGCTCTTACGGGAGATGAGCCGGTCGTGGGATCCGCTCACCGGGCTCTCCTACAGCGACCGCCTCCGCGAGTGGGGTGCGGAGAACCTAACGGCCGGGATGGAGATCACAATTCTCTTTCTCGACCTCGACGATTTCGGGCAATTCAACAAGCGGTTCGGGCACATCGTGGGGGACAAGGTGCTCCGCCGCGTGGCGACGGCGCTGAGGGAGGTCGTCGATCCCCAGCAGGACGTCCTCGTCCGCTACGGCGGCGACGAGTTCGCGCTCGGCACCTTGCGCCGAGGCTCCGCCTTATCCGCTCTGACGGAGTCGGTCCGCCAGAAAATGGCGGGTCTTACGCTGGGAGAGACGGGTGAGCCGATCGGCTTCAGTCTGGGCTGGCACGGCGGTAAGCGAACCCGCGAGCGGGACAGCGTCCACTTCGCCGCCACCCTCGACGACCTGATCAACCTCGCCAGCCGGGACTGCCTCCGCCAGAAGCGGCCCCAGGGCCAAGGGATACTCTTGGAGTCGCTGCCGGAGCTGGAAGAGAAGCGTTGAGGCGTTGAGCGTTGGGCGCCAAAAAGACGGTCCTAACGCCCTAACGTCCAACGCCTTAACGCCCTCCGCCCAGGCGTATAAGGACCATATGGATCCCCAAGAGACCTCCCGCTCCCTCGAGCTGCTGGAGAAGATCGCGGAGCGCGCGCCCAAGGACGACGCGAGGCTACAGAACTACCTCGCCGCCCTCCGCGGCGCCCTGCAGGGGGAGGAGAAGGAGCGCGAAGAGGCGGCCCAGGCGCTCGCCGAGTACGAAGAGGCGTACAACAAGCTCACCGCCCCCGCCAACCGCCTCGGCGTGTTCGTCGAGTGGCTAGAAAAGAAGGAGGGGCAGGAGAACGCGGCCGACTCAATTGCCCTAATCGCCCTCGGCGATCAGGAGTTCGTCGCTCAGGTGGACCCCAAAGTGCCCCAAGAAGACCTCGTGACGGGAGCGCGCGTGAAGGTGAACGACGCCTACGCGGTGGTCGGAACCCTTGCCCCCAGCCCCGGCGGCGGCATGATCAAGGTCGGCGAGGACCTCGGCGACGGCCGTCTGCGCGTGGGCAACGACACCCCCGGCTCGGAGGGACGGATCGTGATGCGCGGCGAGGCGCTGCGAGACGCGAAGATCACCGCCGGCGACGAGGTCCGCCTCGACCCAACGGGCCGCATCGCCCTGGAGCACCGCGTGCGGCAGGAGAGCCGCGACTACTTCCTCGAAGACGTGCCGGAGATCCCCTGGGAAAAGGTGGGCGGCCAGGAGGCGGCGATCCGGCTCATCCGCGACACGATCGAGCAGCCCCTGCTCTACCCGGAGATCTTCGAGAAGTTCGATCAGAAGCCGATCAAGGGCATCCTGCTCTACGGCCCCCCCGGCTGCGGCAAGACCCTCATCGGCAAGGCCACCGCTTATAACCTGACGAAGGAGTACAACGCCCGCACCGGAAAGGACGCCAAGGAGTACTTCATGGCGATCTCGGGACCGAAGATCCTGAACATGTGGCTGGGCGAGACCGAGCGCATGGTGCGCGAGATTTTCAAGACGGCCCGCGAGAAGGCGAAAGAGGGACGCCTCGTCTTCATCTTCATGGACGAGGCCGAGTCCGTCCTGCGTACCCGCTCCAGCGGGCGTTACCTGAACATCTCGAACACCGTCGTGCCCCAGTTCTGCGCCGAGCTCGACGGCCTGCAGAGCCTGGAGAACGTGGTGCTCATGCTCACGAGCAACCGCCCGGACTACATAGACCCGGCCGTCCTCCGTCCCGAGCGGATCGACCGCAAGGTGAAGATCGTGCGTCCAGACCGTGTCTCGACCATGCAGATCCTGGGCATCTACCTCCACGACGGCATCCCGCTCGACCCCGAGGTGCTCAAGCGCTACGGCGGCGACGTGGACTGCGCGCGCCGGGAGCTGATCGAGGGCGTCACGGAGCACGTCTGGCGCAAGAGCCGCGACACGGAGTTCCTCCGCGTCTTCCTTCGCAACGGCTCCTCGGACACTCTGCACTTCAGCGACCTCGTCTCCGGCGCGCTCCTCAAGTCGGTCGTGGACCGGGCGAAGGACGCGGCCATCAAGCGCGCGATCGCCGCCCCGAAGTCCGATCAGGGCGTCTCCCTGGAAGATCTGATCAGCGCCGCGAACCAGGAGTACAAGGAGAACGAGATCTTCCCCAAGTCCGACACCCAGGAAGACTGGCTCCAGCTCCTCGACTACCCGCCGGAGAACGTCGCCTCGGTCAAGCCCATCGGCAAGAACCGAGGCGAAGAGCTCAGCCGCAAAGCCGTGATTTAGCTGGCGATGAAGTTCAAGTGGCGAAATCTATAGAATTTCGTTCAAGATTTCGCCACGCATTTAGGGGTCAGATTACCAATCTAGTTATTGCGAGCTATCATCGGCTCACGAACTTTACGCCCCCTGGTGTCCAAGAATGCCCGAATACTGATAAGCATTAAGATCCAACTAATCGGATCGAAAACTAAGTCCAAAAGCGTTTTAACATGCTGTATCTTTTCCATACTATGTTCTCCTTGTAGGTTAATCCTACATTCCTAATATACCACTGCGTTCTTATTGGGGATTTCGCGAAGATGACGATCGAGAGACAGACATAGAGCGTGGGGCTACAGTCGCTTGTTCCTTGGGTTGACAGCGCCCGTCTACATGGTACGTTAAGAGGGACCGCCCAGGCAAACCCCGAGCTCACCCTCCCGCGTCGCAGGTCGCGAGGAGGAGCTGCGCCTGCTACATGGTCTCCTAGAGTCCCCGGAGCCGCAGGCGATCGTGATCGTTGGCCAGCAGGGGATGGGCAAGACGATGCTCGCGGAGCGGTTCTTGGAGGAGATCCGCGACGCGAAGGGGCACGGCGGGGTCTACTACGAGATGGGAGCAAATGACGATGCGCCCACCGTCCTCGCGCGCATGGTGGACGACCTCTACATCGCCACCGGCGTAAAAGAGCGCACCTCTGACTGGTCGCGCAAGACCCTGAAACAGATGGACGAGCTGCTCAAGCTCGTGAAGCTCGATGACTTGGTCAAGAGCCTCCGCGATGACCCCGAGCGCTCCTCCCGTGAGAAGTTCATTGAGGCGGTTCACCTCGTCGCCGCTCGCATGCCGGATGACCGCCGCGCCGTCTTCGTTGTCGACCCGTACAAGCTGCTGCGCTCCGAGGACGCGGACGAGTGGGGAATGGTGGCCCGCGAGCTCCCCCCTAAGGTCAAGCTCCTCTTCCTCCAGCGCCCGGAGGACGCCCTCGCGCGGGACTCGAAGTTCCGCACCTTACGCAATGTCGTCTTTGTCCCGCCCCACGGCCTGGAAAGGCTCGCCCCCGACGCTGTGGACGTCCTGATTGGCGAGTGCCACGCCGACACCGGCATCTCTATCCCGGACCTACGCGCGGCACTCGGGCGCTACGAGGGCCACCCCTTCTCCGTTCAGGGCGCTATCGAGCTGCTCAAGGACCGACTTCCCCTCTTGGACCTCCCCTTAGACCCGAAAAGGATCGCCGAAGCCCAATGGGGCCGCATCTGTGAGTTGGGAGAAGAGGCGATCTCGCTTTTTCACGCTTACGCGATCCTTGAAGTGCCTGTCCCGGACGACCTAGCCGATAAGGTCGCGGAGGTGCCGCATAACAAGCGGCGGGGTCTGCTGGGCGGTAGCCACTTCTTGGGGGGGCTGCTCCGCCAAGCGGACCGGAGTGCCCGGATCTACCACTCCCTCCTCTCGACCTTTATCGTGGAGACTCTGCCGCCTCAGGAGGCCAAGCCGGTTCACCAGCGTGCGGCCCAGGCTTACCGCGAGCGCCTTCACGCGACCGAAAAGCCCGATGAGCTCGCGGCTCAGCGGCTTCCTTGGCACGTGCTGCGGTCGGAGGGCGAGCAGGCGTTTGTTGCCTGCTTCGTTGGCGAGTGCACCGGACCATTGGTATTGAGGGGCCTTCTCAATGTGATGATCGCGCTATCCCATCAGGCGCTTGCCGTCACACGCGGGGATGAGGCGTCGGAAGCTGTCCTAAGCGGCAACCTGGGCAACGTCCTGCGCATCCGTGGCGACCTTGTGGGAGCGGAGGCGATGTTCCGCAAGGCGCTGGAGATCGAGGAGCGACTGGGGCGGCCGGAGGGGATGGCCGACAACTACGGCGACCTGGGCATCGTCATGCAGATCCCCGGCGATCTAGAGGGAGCGGAGGTCATGCACCGCAAGGCGCTGGAGATCAACGAGGGACTGGGGCGGCCGGAGGGGATGGCCAGCAACTACCGCAACCTGGGGCTTCTGCAGTTACGACGCGGAGAAGAAAAAGCGGCATATGGCTCTCTACAGCGTGCCCTTGATCTATTTGAGAAACTAGGGGCAGCGCCCGAAGCCGATGGTACTCGGGAGACTCTAGAGGAAGCCTTTAACCAAAGCTGATCTAGCCCACGAGCGGCCGGAGCTCGCAGTAGCAGTTCTTACTCGCTTGCACGAATATAGGACCTTGGCCGCAGACGCCTCCCCAGGCTGCTCATCCCTTGCCAAATCCCACCACATCCTGCTAGGATGCTTATATGGTAGACGCGCATCTACCGGTGGAAGAGAAGCCCCGACCGCTGCGTTACCTGGTGCTCGACCTCAACTCGTACTTCGCGTCGGTCGAGCAGCAAGAGCGGCCGGAGCTGCGGGGGCGGCCGGTGGCGGTGGCGCCGGTGCTGGCGGAGACGTCGTTCTGCATCGCGGCGAGCTACCAGGCGAAGCGGTTTGGGGTGAAGTGCGGGACTCGGATCAAGGAGGCGCGGGAGATGTGCCCCGGGCTGGTCGTGGTCGAAGCGCGCCATCTGATGTACCTCGCGTACCACAAGCGGATCCTGGACGTGGCGGAGTCGATACTGCCGGTCGAGAAGGCGCTCTCCATCGACGAGATGATGTTTCGGCTGCTCGGGACGGAGCGTACGCCGGAGGTGGCGATCGAGCTCGCCTACCGGATCAAGGAGGTGCTTCGCACGAGGGTGGGTCAATGCATCACCTGCTCCATCGGCATCGCACCCAACCCGTTCCTGGCCAAGGTCGCGAGCGACATGCAGAAGCCCGCCGGCTTGACCGTGCTCCAGGCGGACGACCTTCCCCATGCTCTCCACGGCTTGGAGCTTACGGATCTCGTCGGGATCAACCGCCGCATGAAGGTTCGTCTGAACGCGGCGGGCATCTTCTCGGTGGAAGGGCTCTGCGCCGCTTCCAAGCAGGAATTGCTGGGCGCCTTCGGCTCGATCCTCGGCGAGCGATGGTGGTACCTGCTGCGCGGGGTGGACTTGGGGCAGGAGGTGCGCTCGCGCCGGTCGCTGAGCCATTCGCACGTCCTTCCTCCGGAACTGCGCACGGACCAGGGATGCCGCGAGGTGCTGCTGCGGCTCCTGCAGAAGGCGAGCGCCCGCCTGCGGAGCAACGACCTCTGGGCCTGCGCGATGGAGGTGGGGGTGAGCGCGATGGAGAAGAGCTGGTGGGCGAAGACGAGGCTGCCGCCGACGCAGGACACGATCACGCTTAACGAGCACTTCATGCGCCTCTGGCAGGCGCGCGACTTCGTGCGACCTCAGAAGGTGAGCGTCAACTTTTACGAGCTCCGAGAGCCCGAGCAGGTGACCCTCTCCCTGTTCGATCCGACGGAGGACCGCGCCCTCCTCAGCCGCGCCGTCGACCGCGTGAACCAGAGGTTCGGCAAGAACCGGATCTACCTCGCCGGAATGGAACGCGCCAAAGACACCGGCCCGGAGCGGATCGCATTCGACCAGACGTCGCTCTTCAGCGAAGGGAAGGGGGACAACGACTGAGGTCGTTGGTGGGCAACAGGTGGTGAGTGGTGGAGTGGGAGCTCGTCGTTTGTGGTTTGTAGTTTGTAGCTTGTCATCCTGAGCGCAGCGAAGAGGACCCTGTCCCTACCGGGTGCTATGAGGAACGCCTTCCTCCGCCATGAGCGTCTCCCGGGCCAGGGTCCTTGTGCGCTCAGGATGACAAGCGAGCTACAAGCCACAAACGACAAGCCCCACCCACCGCTCACTACCGCCAGCCCCCACCGGATGCACTCTCCCTCGTGCTCCTCCTGGGCCTCCTTCTTGCCGCTGCCCCGGCTCCGACTCTGGTGGGGCGCGCCGTCCTTCCGGCGAACACTCTGATCGAGGGGCCGACGAGTGGTTGGTGATTCAAGTGTGAACAGGACCGCGCCCCCTTTTCACGAGCGTCAGCCAGTGCAGGAGTTCTCGTGCGTGATCACCGTGCCCGGCGGGGGGCTGATGGCGCTTTCGGACAACGGGTTTGGCGCGAAGGCGAACTCGGCCGGACTTTCTTCTCGGATTCCACAGCCTGCTGCCGAACTACTACACCCGCCGCCAAGGCCACGGCACCGTGAAGGTCGAGGCGGACCTTCCGCCTGCGCGATCAGGCGTGGAATCCCATTTCCCATCGTCGCGGACCGTGCCACATGTCCGAGGCGGAGATTCGAGGTCGACGCCCGAATCTGCCAATGCGGCGGCTCCTCACGGGCGCCGACTTCGACCCGGAAGACGTTTCGGCTCGCCAAGGACAGCACCCTCTGGATCGGCGAGAGTTCGGCCCGTTCCTCCTGCAGACCGACCTCTCCGGCAAGGTGCTGCGCGCGCCGATCCCTTTGCCCGGCGTCTCCTCTCCGGACATTACGTGCTCGCCAGGGGCCCAATCTTCCTCGCAGTAAGGGGGTTTGAGGGGATGGCCGTCAGCCCCGACCGGCGGTTTCTCTACCCGATGCTGGAGGGACCGCTGACGACGGAGTCCGAGAAGCGCAAGCTCCTCATCCACGAGTTCGACACTCGGACGGCCGCCTTTACAACGCAAACGTGGTCGTACCGCCTAGAGGCTCCCGAGCACGCCATCGGCGAGCTGACCCAGCCGTCGACAAGACGCGGATGCTCGTGATCGAGGCGGGACAACTTCGAGGAGCCGCCGCTCGGGCAAGAAGATCTACCTGATCGACCTCGACGAAAGGACGCGGCGGAGTTTTGTTCAAAAGACAGAAGTCGTCGACCTCCTCGACATCGCCGACCCCGACGACCTCGATCGCGATGGCTCCCACCGGTTTACGTTTCCGTTCCAGACGATCGAGAGCGTCGCGGTACTCGACCGCCGGACGCTGATCCTGGTGAACGACAGCTATCCCTTCGGCAACGGCCGGCGCCCCGGGCGAGCCGGACGCGAACGAGATCATCAAATCCGGTTGCCGAAGCCCTTTAGCGGTGGCGTACGTTTAAGAGACGCCCGCAGGTGCACCCAATTTCGGAACGCGCGGCCGCGTCTTCTTCAAGGGCCGTTTCGTAAGGCGGCCTGACGCCGTCTTGCTCCTACACCTTCTCGGTACATCCACGCGCGCCAGGTCGCGCTAGGAAAACGGCGCCGGGTCGCCGCACTCCAAATAGTTGGGTGGGTGGGCGGGGTTACTTGTGCCGGATCTTCGTCCAGTATTCGGCGAAGGAGAAGTTCGGGCTCATCGAGGGGGGTGTGGCAGGAGGCGCAGGCGCGCTCTCCGGCCTTCGGCATATCCACCTTTTTCGGCGTGTCGGAGTGGGCCTTGCCCGGTCCATGGCAGCTCTCGCAGCCCACGTCGGTGAGGCGGGGCGTCTCCCGGCGCGATCGGAAGCCCACTTTGCTCCCGGGCCCCACGACGTGGCAGCTCACACAGTCTGGGTCGCGCGCGTGCCTTCCTTTCGGGGTCGCCAGGGCGTGGGAGTGCTCCGACTTGCGCCACCGCCATGGCGGCTCCGTGGCACGAGCCGCAACGGGCGGTGCCCGCAAAACGGCAGTCTCCGCCCGGGGAGCTTTCCAACAGGTGCTCCGAGTCGACGCGGCGCTGGTACGCGCTGCCGAGGCGCCCGGGCCGCTAGGATCGTCCGCGAAGCGCGGGTCGGCAGGACGGGGGCGTACCCCTCAAACTCCGCGCGAGAAGGCGAGGCGCAAGGAGGGTCTTGCCCCGCTCGCCGGGGGTGACGAGGAGGGTCTTGCCGACGCGGAGCGGCGTCGCGGGCGGGGTCGGCGGAGGAGCGGTAGACGCAGCGACGAGCCGTAGGGCGGGAAGCAGCGCGCGACCTCTCGCCGTCCTCTTGCGATCCGTGAGCGTGGGACGGGCGCGAGCTTCGCCTCCTCGGCATCCGCACCAGGTCGCCCACCGCGCGATCGGTCCCCACGGTCCGCTCGAAAGCGGTCCGCCCGGCGCCTCGAAGCCCGATCCGTCGCCGCGGAAGCGAACGGGAGCCGCGCATGCGTCCGTGAGACTTCGAGACCGGTTTCCGAGAGGACGAGGCTCGTGCTCACTAGCCGCCCGCCCCGAGAGGCCGCGAGCGAGAGAACGCCGCCTCGACCGAGCCGCGCTTCGCGCGAGGTGTGGTGAATCACCGCATCACCCATGTAGCGGCCGACTCCCGCAGGTTCGGCCTTCATCTCCCGATCCTGCCGCCCCGTGCCGCCACGAGCGCGCCGTTTTCAAGGAGGAGGGTCTTACCGGGCGAGAGAGCGAGGCCACGGCACACTCGCCCGGCGGCGCGGGCCGCCGGACATCAGCTTGGTACAGCCGCAAGGGGAAAGGTAGCCCTGTGTATCGCCGGAGACGAGGACGGCCCGGCTCCTCACGGCCAGGGGTAAAGGCGGCGGCAGAGAACGCGGCGAGGGCGAGGAGGAGCGGGCACTCGTACCCCACGTGCGGCGCCGATGGGGAGGGGAGGGGAGTGGGGGTGGAGGTTCCGGAAGTGAGGGTTCCGTACCGGGCTCGGTCGAAGGACCGGGCTTTCAGAGACCTCCACCCCCAACCCCTCCGCGCACGAATCGCGGCAAGGGAAGGGGTCCTAGACATCTCTCTACTGTCCCTCAACCCTCAACCCTCAACCCTTAACCCCTCAACCCTCACTGCACCGCCGCCGCCGCCACCGGGAACCGTCACGACCGGCTGCTTCGGATCGTCCGTCGGTGGAGGTGGCAAGTCGCCGTCGGGCGCGCACCGTTGTAGACGACGGGCTGCCTGCGCCAGGCCCCGTGCACACCCTCCGAGGTCGCCTTCGAATCACCCCGGCGAGTCGGAGGGCGTGGAGAGGGACGGGAAGGAGGGCGTCGGGGGCAGCACCTGAGGAGAGCTCGCTGCGGCGGACTCCGTCGTGAGCTGACCCATGTACAGGCTCTCCGGGAGGGAGACGATGCCGCGCTGGGTGAGGAGGCTGTACTGGATCTGGAGGAAGAATGGGTTGTTCCGTCCGGACGCGATGATGTTCGAGAGCGCCCGGCTGCCGAGGGGGATCTCGGGCAGCGTCAGGCCGATGCGAAAGCCCTTGCGCGGGCGGTCCGCCTCGCCCATCACCGGATCGGGGAGCGAGCCCTCCCACGGGGTGAGGGTGGCCTGCCCATCTCCGTCCAGCGCCACGTCGGTCGCGTGAAGGTCTCCCCCGTCCGGAATCGAGCGGACCCCGTCGATGGGCGCCTGCGGGTCGTCCACCTCGACGCTGCCCCCCGGAACGAGGAAGCGGAAGCGCGGCGTCACGCGCAGGCTTACGGGGATGACGACCGCCGGCGACTTCGGGTCGTTGCTAAAGAGGATCAGCCGCTTGCGAAGGTCGCCGAAGAACTCGGTGGTGTCGACCACGACCGGCACCTCGACGGTGGCCCCCGGCGCGACGGTTCCCGGGGCGATCCGCTCGAAGCAGCCGCAGTCGGGAGCAATTCGGTACTGGAGCGAGGCGTCGCCCGGGTTCGTCAGGCGCAGGGTGTAGGGAACCCGCTCCCCCTGGAAGTGGGTGCCCCCCACGATCTGGGGCGTCTCCAGCCGGAGCCCAGGCCGGGCGGGGCGCAGGCGCTTCTTCACAGACACGGCCGTGCGAAGCGAATCGGAGATCGCCAGCGTGCGCTGCCCGAGCAGGAGCTCCGCGGGGCTGGCGGCAAAGCGGGTGGCTACGGGCAGGTCGTTGCGCCCCATGGCGCTGCCGGCCAGAGGGCTGGTGGCCAGGCCCAGATAGGCGCCGACCGCATGCACCGTCTCGTTGTAGACCTCGTGCGCGCCCGTGTCCTGCGCCGGAGCGCCCCGCTGGAGGCCGATGGTGAGGCTCAGGCGGGGCGCATCGGAAAACCCCAGGGTCGCGCCGAGGGGAAGACCCGACGTCGGATCCTTCGCAAGGGCCGGCTCGAAGCGCACGAGGACGTCCGGCGACTTCGGGCTCAGGCTGAACGTCAGACCCGGCACGTCGCGCGACCACGTCTGAAGGGCGGCGTCCCGCCCGGCGGCGAAAGCCGCCCGCTTCGCAACGGGAACCTTCGACTCGTCCCAGGCGAGGGTGACCTCGCGCTTCGGAAGCCGCCGCGCCGCCCGTTCGGCGGCCTCGAAGTCGCCCGCCTCCAGCGCGGATCCCACCGCGAGCACCGTCTCGCTGAGCGCCGGGTTAACGCCCGGCGGCAGTTCGG
Organism: Fimbriimonas sp.; assembly: GCA_030447945.1. The sequence continues at coordinate 14,807 of JAUJNV010000043.1, forward strand.
GCCCGAGAGCGACGGCCTGGGCAAGCGCCAGCGCGAGGGTAATAGACATCTAATGGGAGGTTACGTCGATTGAGTGTTGAGTGTTGAGTGTTGAGTGTTCTCCCCCTGAACACTTAACACTCGACACTCAACACTTAATCGACATACTCCTCCGGGGCTTGGCCTCTTCGGAGGTAGGCCTCGATGAAGGGGTCGATGGCGCCGTCGAGGACGCCGAGGATGTTGCCCGTTTCCGCACCGGTGCGGTGGTCTTTCACGAGGGTGTAGGGCTGCATCACGTACGAGCGGATCTGGCGGCCCCATTCCGCGGGGCCGCCGTCGCCCTTCAGGGCGTTCAACCGCTCCGCGCTCTGCTCGCTCTCCAGCGCCGACAGGCGGGCGAGGAGGACGCTCATGGCGCTCGCGCGGTTCTTGTGCTGGCTGCGCTCGTTTTGGCAGGAGACGACAATGCCGCTGGGAAGGTGGGTAATGCGAACGGCGCTCTCCGTCTTGTTCACGTGCTGCCCGCCCGCGCCGCCCGCGCGCAGGGTCTCCACCTTCAGGTCGTCCGGGTTGATCTCGACCTCGCCCTCCTCGATCTCGGGTAGGACTTCGACCTTGACGAAGGAGGTGTGCCGGCGGGCGGCGGCGTCGAACGGGGAGATGCGGACGAGGCGATGAACGCCCGCCTCGCCCTTGAGCAGGCCGTACGCGTTGTCACCGGACACGAGCATGTTCACCGTCCGGTAGCCGGTGACCTCGCCGGGGGTCTCGTTAAGGATCTCCAGCTTCATCCCGTGCTCGGCGACCCAGCGGGCGTATAGACGCTGGAGCATCTCGGCCCAGTCCGTCGCCTCGGTGCCGCCCGCCCCCGCGTTGATCTCCAGCAGGGCGTTCCGGGCGTCGTGCTCGCCCGAGAGCAAAGTGCGCAGCTCGTACTCGTCCAGCCGCTTCAAGAGGGCGAGAGCCATCGTGTCGGCCTCCCGCTCGGTCTCGGCGTCGGGGTCCTCCTTGAGGAGCTCGTATAGTTCCACGACGTCCCGCTCGGCTTTGTCCAGCTCGAGGAACGGCGTGGCGATCCCGCGGAGGCGCGAGAGCTTCTGGAGGTCCTTATTGGCGGCGGCGGAATCCGACCAAAAATCCGGCTCG
>JAUJNV010000044.1 GCA_030447945.1 Fimbriimonas sp.
CCCTCGCCAGCCGCCTTGCCCGTTTGGAGCGGATCATCGGCGAGGGGGCGAGGCACGAGCTGGAGCGGCTGGCGGGCCGCTCGTTGCCCGCTTTGATCCACGCGCTCGTCGAGAGCGTGGACCCCGACGCCGTCCAAGAGCGCGCGGGCGGCGAAGCCGCGCCGCCCGAGGCGGCGGCGGCGGCGGGCGAGGCGTTGCGCGAGGAGGCGCTCACGCCGTTTCTGAACCCCGAGCTGCGCGCGCACATCCTCCACGCCCAGGAGGACACCGAGCAGATCATCGCGCCCGGCGAGAAGGACGCGCTGCTCTTCGCGGGCGCGAGCGAGGAGGCGACGGACCGGGCGCGGACGACGGTGGCGTCTTTCGCCGAGTTCCTGAAGGAAAACCGGGAGGAGATTGAGGCGGTCGGCCTGCTCTACGCCCGCCGTCGTGGCCAAGCGCCCACGCTGCGGCAATTGAAGGAGCTGGCGCGGAGCCTGGAGCGCCCGCCGCGCGCTTGGACTCCCGAGGCGTTGTGGCGGGCCTACGAGACGCTGGAGGCGTCGCGGGTGCGCGGCCGGGGCGGTAGAGTGGTGACCGATTTGGTCTCCCTCATCCGCTTCGCCCTCCAGCAGGAAACGATCCTCACCCCCTTCGCCGAGACGGTCGACGACCGCTTCGCCGCCTGGCTCGCCGCCCAAGAGTCCACCGGCCGCCGCTTCACCCCCGACGAGCGGCGCTGGCTAGAGATGATCCGCAACCACATCGCGAGCAGCCTCACCATTGAGCCCGACGACTTCGACCTTGCTCCCTTCAACCGCGAGGGTGGATTGGGGCGCGCGCACCAGGTGTTCGGCGAGCGGCTGGAGCCGCTGCTGGCGGAGCTGAATGAGGTGCTGGGGTCGTGATGGCGTGCAAAGGAAGCACATCAACTGCCCATCCTGCTCCCTTGGGCACGATATGGACCCCGGCAACGCTTGGCGAAGTGCTTCCCCTGACCTACGGGAAGGCAAAGACGGCTGACGCCGGTTATTCTCGGCCGGCAACTGCATGCTTCGGTTCCAATGGTCCGTTCGGGATTGTCGGCAAGGCTCTTACTTCCGGCCCAACGCTGATCATCGGTCGCAAGGGTGCTGCCGGAGTCGTTCACTACTCGCCGGATCCGTGCTGGCCGACAGATACGGCTTACTACACGACGGGTACGGACAAAACTTATCTGCCGTTCTTCCGTTATCTGCTCGAAACGCTCCGCCTAGACAGCTTTGACCGCTCGACAGCTATACCAAGCCTGAGCCGTGACGATTACAACAGTATCTCCATCTCGTACCCCAAGAGCTTGGACATACAACGCAGAATTGTCGAGGAGATCGAGACGCAACTCTCGCGGCTTGAGACAGGAGTTGAGGCGCTACGCCGCGCACAGGCCAATCTGAAGCACTTCCGCGCCGCTGTCCTCAAAGCCGCGTGCGAGGGCCGCCTCGTCCCCACCGAAGGTCTACAGTTTCAGCAGCTCGGAAATCTTATCGTTTCAATAGACCAGGGTTGGAGCCCTAAGTGTGACCGAGAACCTGCGGGTGGCGACGCTGAATGGGCAGTAATGACAACAACCGCTATCCAAGCCTTGAAGTTCTTGGACGGAGAGAATAAGAGACTTCCAGGCGAACTGTCGCCGCGCCCGAAGCTTGAGTTACGTTCTGGAGACTTATTGGTTACACGAGCCGGGCCTCGCACCCGTGTCGGCGTGACCTGCCTTATCCGTCAAACGAGGCCACGACTCATGCTTTGCGACAAGGCGTACCGATTGAGGATTAACCCTCACGCTGTTAATCCGGAGTTTCTGGAGCTTGTTTTGAACGCGCCAAAGACCTTAGACAAGATCAACGAGTTGAAGACAGGTATCAGTGACAGTGGCGTGAACCTGACTCAGTCGAGGTTCTCTAAGCTGTTCGTACCTATACCCGCCATTCAGGAGCAGGCGCGCATCGTCGCCGAAGTCGAGCGCCGCCTGAGCGTGGCAGACGCACTCGAAGCCACCCTCAACGCTAACCTCCACCGCGCTGCCCGCCTTCGGCAATCGGTGCTGCAAGCAGCTTTTAGCGGGACGATGAGACACAGGGATATAGGGTGACGCTCCGTCCCTATCGGGCAGTGCGGTTTGAAGACGTCTTGAGTGAGGGGCGGACGCATCCCGTCATCCTCGCCTGCCGGCCGAACCAGCCCGACCATCCCGCTGCCCCCATGCTCGTCAAGGCAATCGGATGCCCCGAGGTCACCGCGACAAGGCAACTCGTGGCTGAGGTCGTGGGAAACGCGACCGCCCGACGTATGGGCGTTCCAACGCCCGAGCCCTGCATCGTCTACTTGGAGGGCGGCGTGACGCGAGCGGTGAACCAGTCCCTGCGTTCCCTCGGCTATGAGCACACGCTTCAGCCCGGACCAGCAGCCGGATGCGAACTGCTTCGGCCTGCCCCGGCACCGTACACGGTAGGCCAGAGCCTCACACCCGAGGGCCGAACGCAGGCCGCTCGAATGTACGTCTTTGATATGCTGAGCCAGAATCCGGACCGACGACGAGAAAAGGTGAACTGCGGCTTGACGAGAGCGGGGCTCACCGCGTTCGACTTCGAGATGTGCTTCATGCACCTCTTCTTGCCAATCATCGGCGGGTTGGATGTGGATCCATGGGAGCCTTCGAAGGCGATCTTGGGCCGCAACCACTTGTTTTATGAGGTGGCGCGGAACGACCCGTTGCCGCAGGAGGCCGTTGAGATTGCTGTCCTCGGCCTCTCGACAGAGTGGTGGAAAGAACTGTCGGCGAGTTTGCCAGAGGCTTGGTCGTCCGACGCGGCGCAGATTGGAAGGGCCCTTCGGGCCGTGGCCGACCATCCTCGGGCGTTTGCGATAGATATCCATAGGAGCCTGTTTTGAGAACGACGGATTACAGCTATACGATCCTGAAGTACCGGCACGACGCCGCGGCGGGCGAGACCTTGAACGTGGGCGTGGTCCTGTTTGCGCCTGAGACCGGGGAGGTAGGCGTGCACTTCTCCCAGCGCTACGGGCGCTTGAGCGAAGCGTTTGCGGGCTTCGACGGCGATCTCTACCGGTCGGCGCTGGGCCGACTGCAAAAGGCGCTGGAGACGATGTCACGCCCCATGAGCGGAGGCCTCTTCCAGTTGGAGGAACGTGAGCGATTCGCCAATGTCGGGGCGCTCGTTCGGGCGGCTTGGCCCGATCAAGGCCTCGGCTACTTCACGGGACCCGTGCTTTTCGGGGTTGCCGAAGATCTCGACCGCGAACTGGACGATCTCTATGATCGCTTCGTGCTGAGTCAGCAAGATCGGCGGGAAGCCCAAAGCCGCTTCAATGATGAAGCCGTGTGGAACGCGCTCAGGAAGGTCGTCACGCCCCGGGGTAACACTCAGGTGGTGCGGCGCAAGGCACTGGCCCCGCGGAAGTCGAGTTTCAGTACGCCTACCAGAATGAGAAGTGGCACGTCATCGAGCCGGTGTCGCTCGACTACGCCAATGCAAGCGACATTAAGCAGAGGGCACTGCTAACGGTGGGGAAGGCAGCGGCCATTCGTGACGTCGAGGAACTGGGGTCGTTCACGATCATCGTGGGGAAGCCCCGACGCATCGAAGCAGAGAAGCAGTATCACGACGCAATGCGTCTCTTCGCTGATCTACCCGTACCGCATCAGCTTTTCGAAGACGACGAGCTAGGCGCTTTGCGGCTGCTCTTGAAAACGAGATGCGCGCCCACGACCTACTTCCTGCGGCCTCGTAGATTTAATCGCAGGAGGCCGTATCTGATGCCGACGCCGTTCCTCGCCGAGCACTCCTGTACATGGAGAAACCTCATGCGGCACGGGTTCCTGTTCGACCTGTCGCGGCACCTGCTGACGCTCGACCCGCCCCAGATGGTGACGGTGCTCAACGCCGAGGTGGACGACGCGGGGGTGGACATCGTCCTCACCCTCGGCGGCGTCACCCCGCCATGTTCAAATGAAGACCCTGAGCAAGCGACACGCCGCCAACCCCTACGCCATCGCCGAGTCAATCTTCCGTCTCCCCGGTGGTTGCGTCGTCTGGATGTGCTACGACGCCGCCACCCTCACCCCCACCGCCTACCACCTCCTCGGCCACCCTGGTAATGCGGCCATCGGCGACCCGAAGACGTACCCGCCTGCCAGGAGAAAGAAGGGCGGCGAGTGGATCGAGCGGGAGCGCTACGTCGACGTCAAGACCCGGCAAGCCAACCACCGCGACCTATCGCTGGAGGAGCTGGCTACAATCCTTTTCGACCCCGAGCTGGTGCAGTCCTCATGAACGAAGGGTTAGCGGACGAGTTTCACATCGAGATGCTCGACGTGTACGAGCGCGCCAAGCGGGAATGTCGCTACGACGCCAAGCTTTTCAAGATGATGGTCCACTCAATGCGTGGCTTGCCCTGCGGCGAAGAAGCTTCTCACTGCACCGCGCGTCCAGTCGGGCTTTGAGAAGCTCTGGGAGCCAGGCCGTCTCGATATCAGCATGGAGTGTCGGATCCTCAAGCCCAAGTACGCCGACTTGTTCGAGCCAGCAGAGCTCACCGAAGCCCGCAAACGACTCCAAGCGGCGAACTACGACGTTCAGAACTGCTACGACTCGTGAAGAGGAACGTCGTATTAGGTTGGGATAGGATGAAGGGATGAAGACGACGCTGGAGATGCCAGACGCATTGCTGCGACGGGCCGAGCTAGAGGCCCAGCGGCAAGGGATCACGCTCGACGAGTGGGTGCGGAACACGCTCGTGGGCGCCCTGGCCCGGCTACTCCACCGGTCGACACCGGGGCACGGGTCGAGTTTCCGATCTTTACCTCCAAGGAGCCAGGAACGCTGCACATCACTCCCGAGGTTCTCCGCCAATTAGAGCTTGCGGACGACCTTCGGCGGAGCGGCCTCGAAGGCTGATGGCGTTCCTGCTCGACGTCAACCTGCTCCTGGCCCTGATGCATCCTCGGCACCCTCACGCGGTCCGGGCACATGCGTGGTTGCAAGCCAGCACGAGCCTGCCTCCTTGCATATTCCCCGTGTCGTCCAGATCGGCGCGCTGAGGCTGACCACGCAGCCCGTCGTCATGCAGGCGGATATGAGGGTGCGAGCCGAGTTCTGGCAGGGATGGGACCAAATCATGCGAGACGATCGCTTCGCCTACGTCGAGGAGCCTGCCGGAATGACGTCTTCATGGCGAAGCCTATGCGCCGCCCTGCCGAAGGGGACGACCGCCGAGACCGATACCTACCTCGCCGCGTTCGCCCTGGCGGGTGGCACCACCCTGGCGACCTTCGATAAAGGCTTCGCTCGGTTTGCCGGTATCCCAATCGAGATCCCCCGATGAGCAACCCCAGCAACTCGTCCAAAAGCTCTGGAACTACTGCAACGTCCTGCGGGACGACGGTCTCTCGTACGGCGACTACGTCGAGCAGCTCCACATACCTGCTGTTCCTGAAGATGGCCCACGAGCAGGGCCGCCCGCCTTACAACAAGCCATCGGCGGTGCCCGAGGGTACGACTGGCCCAGCCTCTTCGCGGAGCGGGACGGGGACGAGCTGGAGGTGCACTACCGGCACCTGCTGGAGACGCTGGGCAAGGAGGATGCTCACCCCTGATCTTCCGCAAAGCGCAGAACAAGATCCAGGACCCCGCGAAGCTGCGGCGGCTGATCGCCGACCTCATCGACCGGGAGCAGTGGACCAGCCTCTCCGCCGACGTGAAGGGGGACGCCTACGAGGGCCTGCTCCAGCGGAACGCGGAGGACGTGAAGGGCGGCGCGGGCCAGTACTTCACCCCGCGGCCCCTCATCAAGGCGATCGTGCAGTGCGTGGACCCGCACCCCGGCCAGACGATCTGCGACCCCGCGTGCGGCACGGGCGGCTTCCTTCTGGCGGCGCACGACCACCTGGTGCACGACTTCGACCTGGACCGCGACCAGCTCCGGGCGCTCCAGTCGGGCACGCTGCACGGCGTGGAGCTGGTGGACGGCGTCGCGCGCCTGTGCGCGATGAACCTCCTCCTGCACGGCATCGGCGGCGACGGGAGCGGCGCGCTACCCGTGACGGTGCGCGACGCCCTGGCGGGCAAGCACGGGGAGTACGACGTGGTGCTGACCAACCCGCCCTTCGGCAAGAAGAGCAGCGTCACCATCGTCAACGACGCGGGCGAGGGGGAGCGGGAGAGCCTGGTGATCGCCCGCGACGACTTCTGGGCGAGCACGAGCAACAAGCAGCTGAACTTCCTCCAGCACGTCTTCACCATTCTCAAGCAGCACGGGCGCGCGGCGGTGGTCGTGCCGGACAATGTGCTCTTCGAGGGCGGCGCGGGCGAGACGATCCGCCGCCGCCTGCTCGCCCAAGCCGACGCACACCCTCTTGCGCCTGCCGACCGGCATCTTCTACGCGCAGGGCGTGAAGGCGAACGTCCTCTTCTTCGACCGCAAGCCCGCCCGCGAGCAGCCCTGGACCGAGAAGGCTCTGGATCTACGACCTACGCACCAACATCCGCTTCACCCTCAAGGAGAACCCTCTGAAGGAGGAAGACCTTAACGACTTCGTGCGGTCCTATAACCCCGACAACCGCCACAACCGCCAAGAGTCGGAGCGCTTCCGCCCCTTCGCCTACGAAGAGCTGACCAAGCGCGATAAGGCGAACCTCGACCTCTTCTGGCTCAAAGACGACTCCCTCGAAGACTCCGCCAACCTCCCGCCCCCGGACGTGCTGGCGGCGGAGATCGTGGAAGACCTGGAGGCCGCCCTCGCGCAGTTCGCCCTCATCGCGGGAGACCTCGCGAAGCCCGTCGCGGGCTCCGGACAACTCCTTAGGGGTTGCGAGGGCCGAAGGGCGCGAGCGAGCTTGCTCGTCGAGGATGCATCCAACGGGACCCGTGCAATGTCGGGTGGACAAGCGAGGGGCATCCGGGCAGTTCTCTACACCCTCTTAGAGGGCGGAGTCGGCGCAGGCGGCTTGCGCGATGATCGCGATCGCTTCCTCGGCGGTCATCTTCTGTCCGATCTCCCAGAGCTCCTCGATACGACTGGGGGGAAGGTTGCTCCGGAGGATGTCGAGGTGGTGTTCGTAGGGGGCCACGTCGATGCCGTGAACGCCCTGGTGCAGCCCTTTCGTGAGGCCGTCGACGAATCCGAACAGTTGCGCGGATAGGCCGTAATGGCCGGATTCCGCGAACACGAATGCAGCCTGAAAATAAACGCGCCACACCACCAGGTGTTCCTCCGGCGCCGCCCGCATGGCGAGGAGCAGCCACCGCAACGCGCCCGCATGATCGCCCGACGACAGGTCGACCTTCGACAGCGCCAACAGGGAGATAGCCCGGTGCCAATGATGGTCGACCTCCTGAAACAGGGAGAGCGCTTCCATCAGCCAGCGCCGGGCCGCCTCCAACTTTCCGGATGTCGCCGCCAGGTTTCCCAGGTTGTTCAGGGCCTGGCCGATCCGATCCTTGTCCCCGATCTCGCGGGCGTACCGAAGGCTCAGCTCGTACTGCTCGCGCCCCTGATCCCACCTCTGGAGATCGATGGAGGCGTTTCCCATCGACAGCCAACAGTGCGAGAGCGCAACGCGGTCTTCCAACTCTTCGGCCAGCTTCAGGTTGTCCTGCATCAGGCCGATCACGCGCTCGTACTCCCCAACCCGCTGAGCCTCCATCTGAAGGTTGAACCGGGTATCCAGAATCTGACGCTTCGCATCGACGGAGCGGAAGCCGGCCAGCGCCTCCTCGAACTGCTCCGACGCCCACGCATAGTCTCCGTGTAGCCAGGCGAGCCGGCCGGCGGCGGACTGCGCCTGCGCCCTTTCGAAGACGTCGGCCGGGTCGATGCTTTGGAGGAGCAGCTCGAGCCAGTCGCGCCCCTCGCGGATCCGCCCCCGCGCCTCCCAATAGGGCGTCAGCGCAACCGCCACCCGGAGCGCGCGGTTCGTATGGCCGTTCTGGTGTAGCCACCGAAGCGCCGCCAGCAGGTTGGGGTACTCGGTCTCGATATCGGGGAGGCTCGCACCAAGGGCGTAGGCCAGGAAGTAGTCCGCGTGAAGCCAACCGCACTCCGCGCCCAAGTCGGCCGAGGCGGAATCGTGGGCGTAGCTTCTCAACAGGTCCAACATCCCGAATCGCCGGTCTTCGGCTTCGGTGGACCAGATCAGGGAGCGCTCCGCCAAAGAATCGAGGATCGGAAGCACGTCGACGTCGGGGCAAAGGTGTTGCGCCTGCGGGAGAGTCCACCCGTTCTGGAAAGAGGAGATGCGAATGAACGCGTCCCGCTCCTCGGGTGGCAGCAGCGCGATGCTCTCGTCGAGGGCCGCGCGCATCGAACGATGGCGTGCGCCGATGTCCTTCCTCCGACTCTCCAGCAAGTCGAAACGCGTCACAAGCTGCTCCAGCATCTGGCCCGGCGTCAGCGAGCGAGCCCAACTGGCGGTGAGCTCCAGGGCGAGCGGAATTCCTTCGAGGCGGCAGCACAGCTTAGCCACCGTTACGGCGCCCCGCTCCGTGAGCTGGAAGTCGGGCCTGGCCGACTGCGCGCGGGCCACGAAAAGGGCGACCGACGGATTGCCCGCCAGCTCTGGCAGACTCATCGAGCACGGCTCGGCGGGCAATGGCATCGGCGCGATCGGCATCCTGATCTCGCCCTCGATGCGGAGCGGCGCGCGGGAGGTGGCGATGCACTGAAGCTGCGGAACCGCTTCCAGAATCGCCCGAAGCTCGTCGGCACACCCGAGCTCAAGTTGCTCCAGATCGTCCAGCACCAGAAGCACGCGCGGCTTGAGGCGCAGCGCGTCGATCAACGCGCGACGCGATAGTTCGCCTTTCGGCAGAACCGCGCGCCCGATCTCCGCGATGAGCTCGTCGACCTGTTTGACCGCCTCGAGGGAGACGAAGTAGAGGCCTTCGCCCACCTCCGGCGCCAACCGCCACGCTGCCTCGAGGGCCAGTCTCGTCTTGCCGCATCCGCCGAAGCCGAGGAGGCTGATCAGCCGGTCGCCCTGCCGGATCGAATCGGCGATCTGCCAAAGCTCCCTCTCGCGCCCGAAGAACCGGTTCATCGGACGTGGAAGCATGGGGAGCGGCGAACGCGATGCCCGAGCGGCTTCGACGTGACGCCCAACGGGCCGGGGAAGAGGTTCCACGGAAGCGAGCCGCAGTTCCCGCTCGGCGCGCCTTTGGAGCGACTCCGCGTTCGGCGGCACAGTCTCGACAACAGCCCGCATCTCCTCGTACTGCCGTAGAGCGTTCCTCGGCCGGTTCGCCCGGAGGTACAGGTCCATGAGGTCGTGGGCTTGGGGATCGCTCCGGTCGATGTCGAGCTGCCGGATCGCGAACGGGATCGCCTCCTCAGGCTCGCCGCTCTTCGAATAAAGGCGGACGAGCGCCATCAAGGCTTCCGGTAGCTGTTCGCCAGTATCAACTGCTTGGGCGTCGCCCACTCTTCGCTGTGGCCATCGAGAAGGTCTCCGCCGTAGATCTCCACCGCGCGTCTCGTGTCTGGATCCGGTGCCCGCGATCTTTGGACTCGTTCGCGGCACGGAGGGCCGCCGTAAACTCCACAACATCGGTGGTCACCGCCTGCGCGTTGACGGCGAGGCAGTGGTGGTCGCTGAGCAACAGCGGACCGACGGCGCGGTCGGGCGGATGAAGTTGCCTTCGCAGTGAAGACACCGCCTGGTTGAGGCGGTTTCGGGTTGACGTAGGATCGGCCTCGGGCCACAAGAGGTTGGCGAGCATCTCCCGCCGGTGGGGCCGTTCCGGGTGCAAGGCGAGGAAAGCCAGGAGGGCGCCGGTCTTCAGCGTTTGAAAGCGCTCGATGGCGCGACCGCCGACGACGGCCCGCAGCCCTCCAAGCATCTCGATGCGAGCCGTCGGAGCCCCAACAGTAGTTTGCATCCGGACCCCTATTGTAGAGCAGCGTTTTAGAATCGGTTTAGAGGGCACTGTTATATTCAGAATGCATCGCCGTGGCCGACCGATCGACATGGCGGTTCGCGCAAGAGTCATCCGAGGTCTATCAATTTGAAAAGCAAAGGCGCCTTCACCCTCATCGAGCTGCTGGTGGTCATCGCGATCATCGCGATCCTCGCGGCGATCCTGTTCCCCGTCTTCGCCCAGGCGAAGGAGGCGGCGAAGAAGTCAGCCTGTCTGAGCCAGGCCAAGCAGACGGGCATCTCGAGCGCCCTCTACACAGGCGACTACGACAACATGATGGTGCCGTTCTGCTATGGCATCGAGGGACCTAACGTCTCCTCGCCGCGCGGCTGGGGCGACGGGTACGGTCTGATGTACTGGCAGCAGACGCTCCAACCGTACATGAAAAGCTACGAGCTGCTCGTGTGCCCGAGTAAGGACTACACGATCGCCTACTACGGCGCGTGGATCGACGGGAAGGGCCCGGACCCGGGCAGCACCGAGACCACCCCGAAGGGCATGCTCAGGGTGAGCTGGTCCTGGAACGCGATCGGCGTGGACCAATGGCCCTACGCGCCCAAGGTGGATGCGTCCTTTAACACCGCGGGACAGACGGGATACGTCGCCGCACCCTACAGCTATTGGTACGCGAGCCCGGTGTCGGAGTCTGCGGTGGCGAGGCCCGCCGACGCGATTTGGCTGACGGAAGGCATCTGGCCCGATGCGGGAGACGATTCGCTGACCGACTACGGCTGGAAGCTGATGCGTCCAACGAACCCATACACCACCAGCTCGTCGGGGATGAGGTTTAAGGGACACCGCGTCCGGGGGCGGCACACCGACGGCTTTAACGCCATCTTCGGCGACACCCACGCGAAGTATCAGAGGTGGGGCTCGACGAAGCCGTCCATGTGGGCCATCCAGGATTGATGAGCGTTCTTCGAGTTCTCGTTCTGGGCGGTGCTCTCGGCCTGCTTTTGGGCTGCGGCCCGCGCGCCCAGACGCCGGTCCGGGACGAGGCGGTCGAGCCAAAGCTCGAACTGCCGAAAGAAGTTCGGGACAAAGGGGCCGGCGGCCGGCGCTGACGGGGGATGGAGGGCGGGGCTCACGAGGTGGCCCGTCGAAGCAGCCGGTCTCAGGCGCCGAGGGGGAGCTTGCTCTGGACGCGCCGCGGGCAGATCGACGGCAGAAGCGCCCGCCCTAGGAATCCTGTCAGGGCTCGCGAGAGAGGTCGAGGTCCCGCCCAAGAGCGAGGAGTCGGTGCGCGAGCTGCCGCTCACGCCGGAGACGCTCCAAGCGCTCGCGCGCTATGTGCGGCCGGGCGAGATCTATCTCTTCGGCCCGCGCGCCGGCGGCCCGGTGGATCCCGGATCCGCGACGAAGGCGATGCCCCGCCTCTGCAAAGCGGCCGGCGTGCCCCCGATGGGGCTGCACGATCTGAGGAGCTACGCGGCGAGCAACCTCCGCGCGCTCGGATGCGACCCGTGGGAGATCATGGAGATCCTCGGCCACTCGGACATCGACACCACGACGATCTACGTCGACGCCGACGACGAAGGCAAGAGAAAGGCGCTCGGCGGCCTGCTCAAGCGCCTGCTGCCGCCGCCGTCCGAGGAGCCTCTGGAGGCCTCCGGAGGGGCCTGACACCACTATCGGTGGTGTCAGAAGGGGCACTCGTCACCTCTAAATAGATTCAAAAGGATTGGAGCGGGTGACGAGATTCGAACTCGCGACTCTCTGCTTGGGAAGCAGACACTCTACCACTGAGTTACACCCGCTCGGGTGGGAGCGCGGGGCAACGCTCCGGCTTGAGACCCCAGTATAGCGCGGCGGCGCACCGGGACTGCAATCTCTGGAGCGGGTGGCGGGAATCGAACCCGCATAGCCAGCTTGGAAGGCTGGAGCTTTACCACTAAGCTACACCCGCACGCTTCGCGAGATTCTACCTCTGGGGAGGCATGGGGTGCAGGTTGCGGGGTGCAGGGTGCGGGGTGCAGGGTGTAGGGACGGGGGACAGGGGAGGGCTGTACCTCAACCCCCGCACCCCTGTCCCCCGTCCCTGTTTCCCGTCCCCTCTCCCCTGCACCCCACACCCCGCACCCCACACCCCCTCTCTTCACCCCTTCATATCCACCGTGTACGCCAGGGTCGTCCGGCCGCCCGCTGGGATCGTTATCTTCCACTCCATCGTCTGCGCGTCCAACGGGCGCGAGGGGAGGGACTGGGAGACGGTTTTGCGGGGGCCGTAGAAGGGCTGGACGACCCGGAGCGTCACGGGCGCGACGCGCGCGTTGTGCAGCGCGACGCGCATCTCCTTGCGCACCGTCTTCTTGTCCAGCCGCTTCGAGCTCACCAGGCGGGGCTCGGCGGTGACGTCGAAGGCGTCGGAGAGGCTGAGGAAGGCCTTGGCGTCCTTCGGCGTGTCGCGCAACGCCGACGCGCCGATGTAGAGGGAGCGCCCGCCACTCTCCAACTCGTAGGCGCGCACCGCGCCGCTCGGGAGGGGCACGCCGAGCCCGCCGGCCGAGGCGTTGGCGAAGGAGACGGCGAGCTGCGCGTTCAGCCGGGGCGGGTTGCCCCCGCTCCGCCAGGAGCCGTCCTCCCACCCGCCGATGCCAGGGAGCGCGACGCTGTAGTCCCGCTTGATCGGCACCCGGCCGGAGGAGATCATCCGCACCCGGTTCATCCGGTCCTGCACGAGGCTCGCGCGCGCCTCGACGGGGTAGGCGTAAAGCCCGCCGACGGCCCGGGGTTCGGGGCGGCGGGTAAGCGCGCTAGCCTCGGCTACTTCGGCCATCGGTGCAGAAACATCGTAGTCCTGCAGCCGCCTGTTCTTAGCCTCCACCGCCGCACGACTCGGGGAGCCCGCCATCAGGGTGATCTTCGCGTTGGGGAAGTCCGTGCCGGTGGTGTTCGTGACAGTCGCCCAGCTCTCGAGGGCCATCTCGTCGGACGCCGGGTCGAGGCGGGCGACGTAGTCCGCGCTCCAGGAGAGGCCCCGCGTGAGGTAGGCGAGGCCGAGGCTCGCGCTCCGGGCGTCGGGACTGTCCACCTCGGCGGTCAGGCGAGGCTGCGTCACGATCGACCCGCTCGCCGGGGCGACGATGGTGCCGTCGGGGTTCACGTAGTACTTGCCTTCCGAGCGCAGGACGATCCGGCCGTTTTTCGCGACCTCCAGCGTGCCCGCAGGCGGTCCCCCTCGCGCCCATCCTGCGAGCGCCGGGGGACGCTCGACCTCCTCCCCGTGAGCCGCCGCAGCAGCCTCGCTGTCCGGCACTCCGAGGTCGTAGGCGTTCGACGCGACCGCGGCGGCGCGCCGGTGCCCTGCCACTCGAAGGTCACGGAGCGCGGATCGAGCGACCGGCTCACCCCGGCGAGCCGAAGCACGTTCCGCCCCGCCACCAGGGGCACCGGCCGCTCCTCGCGCACCATCGCGAAGTCTTCCGCGTAGACCGTCAGTTCCACGCTCCGCTGCGCGGATCGCCCGCTATCTTGAGACTGGGCGACGGCCCGCCCGCAACCGTGGGCCGCCAAGAGGGAAAGTGCTAGCAGGTAGACGAAGGCGAGGTCCGTTCTCATACCGGGTAAGTGCCGCCGCAGCGCCGGGAAGTTCATCGCGGCGAATAACGGAGTACGACACCGCTAGGGCTGAGGGCTGAGGGCTGAGGGCTGAGGGTTGAGGGTTGAGGTGCAAGCCTATCCCGCAAATCCAAAATCCAAAATCTAAAACCTGAAATCTCGCCCCGTGCCCCTTCGCCGGTCGGCTCCGCCAGGTGGCGGCTTGTCGTCACTTTTAGCTACACTAGCGGTCGATGGTTACGATGTTTGCAATGAGGCTGCATCCGGCGGATCCTGTGCAGCGGGTACACGTCTGGCTGGAGCGGGATCTTGTCACGTTCGAGCTGCTGTCCCTGGAGGAGAAGCGCCTGTCGGGGAGCCTCGCCCGGGAGGGGCTCGAGGACGTCATCCGCGAGCCTCGGCTTGTGCGCCACGGGTTTGGCGTGAGTGTGGCGTTCGACCGTCGGCGATGGGCGTACGTGGTCGCCTTCGACGACGCTTTGGGCGAGGAGACGGTGCTGATGCGGGCGAACGCCCTGGAAGAGGCTCTGGCGGCCTGAAGGGCCGGCCGGTGCGGCAGCGTTCAGCAGAACGTTAAAGGCTTAGCGAGCCCCGGCAGTCCGAGTCTGCGCACCGTCTCCATCTGGAATCGCAGGCGAATATCCCTTTGGCCGGCGTCCATGTTCGGCGCGGCTACGACCTAATAGTTGTTCAGGCGGCCCTCCAGGAAGAGGCACCCTGCTGGCGGCATGAGCCGGCCGAGACGGAGCTCCCCGCCGGAGGGCGGGGAGCCGAAGCGTCAGTTGTGGTTGAAGTGGGTTATCTTCACGGCAGGCGTGCCGGTGGAGAACACGTTGTCGATGAAGGCGCCGCCGAAGTACCTCTCCCCCGCATCCAGGGTGATGACGTCCCGGCCCTCGGAGTCGTAGAGGATCTCCTTCGTGCCCGCGCGGGTGAGGCGCGCGCGCAGCGTGCCCGGAGCGACGGCGGCGTCCACCGTCTGGCCGTAGGCGGCGTTGGCGTGCGTCGGAGCGAGCCCCGAGATGTCCGCCACTCCGGGGGCGGTGACGTAGAGGTCCACGCCGCCCAGATCCGTGTTCGCGTTGACCAGCGTGATGTACGCCTTCGTCCGGTCGGCGAGGGAGGCGGCGGAGCGCTTGAACGCGATGAGATCCGGCGTCGCGCCGTTGGTTCCCAGCACGAGCCCCACGTCGTCGCCCTCCTCCACGAGAAGCGTCGCCGCGTCCAGGGGCGAGGAGTCCCTGGAGAGGTTCACGGTAAAGCCGTGGCCGCCGGGCGCCACGGAGACGTCTGGGCGCGAGCTGCGGACCCCGACGCCGGCGAAGGCGGCCAACCGTACGTTGTCGATCAGGACGTCCACGGTCCGGTTCGGATCTTCCTCGAGGTTCAGGAAGGCCGCCTCCGTCTGGCCGCCGCCGCCGCCGGTGGTTCCCCCGGAGGTGCCGCCCGTCGTTCCGCCGGTGCCGCCGCCGGTCGTTCCGTCTCCCGGACCCTCACAAGAGGCTTCATCCGGGTTAATGACGAAGCTGCGGATGCCCAGCCCGCCTTGAACTCGTCCGAAGACGACGGCGACCGATCCGCTCGAGCCGACGTTGAACACGTCGCTAGAGGCAAGGACATCCTTCGTGTCCGGGCGGCAGAGGCGCACTATGTACCGACCCGGACTAGGTTCGCGACGTACGTAGGGCAGGAGTTCGCTCAGGCGCAGCCTTTCGGACCTGGGAACGCCGGCGAGATCGGCATTGGGGTCGACGAGGTACGCGTCGTAGACGTCATCTCTGTCGAGCAGCCCGCTGGCGACGGTAACTTCGGCTCGCGAGGGATTAGGATTTCCGCCGAGGCGCAGCGGATACCTCCGCAGGCTGCCGTCCGCCGTTTGTCCCACAATGAAGGTGCTACGAGTGCCACGTCGGACTACTTCGTCGAAGCTCGAGCGGGTGTTTTCCAGAGGCACCGCGTCCGTCTGATTACCGCCCGCAAAGAACCTAACGGGGAAATCATCGGGGCTATGAGTCGTCGGCCCCGTTACATAACAAGAGGTGTCGCCGAAGTCCAGCTCCTCGGCGTGAGGTTGGCCGCTCAGCGTGACCCGAACGTCGTCGGGAAAGCCCGAGGCGTTTAGCACCCGCACACTTGCTGTGCCTTCCACATCGCCCTGAAAATCGCTGCCCGGCTCACAGCCGCTAAAGGCGACTACCACTGCCGCCCCGGCGGCCGCTAACGCCGCAATGCGCGGCCTCTTATCCCAATTCATGATCCTCTCCTCCTGCGCGCCCCGCACTCGCGAGACGCAAACGTGACTCTAGGCACCGCTTGGAACAGAAGTCAAGTTAATACGTGGCGATAGGGAGGGAACTATCACTAATGCCATGGTCGGGCCCGGGAGTCTATGGCCTTGCCGCTCATCGCCGGATTATCCCTCCCGGTCTCCGGGCACAGGGAGAGGGGGTTGGGGGTGACGGAGAAGTGTTGAGCCTCGAGTGTTAAGTGTTTAGGG
>JAUJNV010000045.1 GCA_030447945.1 Fimbriimonas sp.
GGAGGTGGACGCATCCGTCGCCGGCCGCCCGTCGGAATATGCCTTCGGCTTTTACTCGGACGCGGACCACCTGGAATGGCTGCATGACTGCACGGCCGCGCCCATCGTGGCGATGGCGTTCCGCACGCCCCACCGCTGGAGCGCGCTCAATCGCGTCGGCGGGACCTTGGGGAGTTACCTGGAGAAGTTCCGCCATGCGACGAACGGCGCCGTGCGCATTCAGGACGGGTTCGTGATGCACCGCCGGGGCGGATTCTGGCGCCTCCGCCTCTCGGAGGTCCCCGAGTCGTGGCTCCGCCCGCTGGAGGCGGGCGCGAAGCTGCGCCCGAGCCTGGAAGGGTATGCGGCGCTCGCCGCCCGCCTGAGCCCATTACAGGCGGCGAGCTTCGCCTCGGAGTCCAACATCCTCGTCCGTTTCAACGCGTACCCGCTCGCCGACGCACTTCCCGCCTTGCGGTTCTACGCCACTCTCACTCCGACGCAGAAGCGGACCGCGCTCGCCGGCCAGCCCGTGCCGCTGGAATCGATGAGCGGGGCGCAGCGCGACGCGTTCGGGCGGGCGGTGCTCGCGAGCGCCTTCACCGCGGCGAGCTTTGGCAAGGCGATGCTCATGGCCTTCGACCGTCAGTGGAGCTACGAGGCGCTGAACGGCTTTGCCTTCTGGATAAACACGAAGGACGTCAACGCGGCCAACCATGGCCGTCCGCAACCCCAGGATATCGACCTCGGGGCCAAGCCCCCCGAGTACGAGCCGCAGAAGCCCCAGCCCGGCATGGCCTTCGCCTTCGGCCCAGACCCGGCAAACGGCGTCGTGTACACGAGCGACCGGCTCGGTACGTAAAAGGCGTTGAGGCGTTCCGGAGCCTTCCCCAACGCCTCAACGCCCTAGCGCCCTAACGCCATGATTCTCGAAACCTTCCCCAACCCCGCTGCCCACCGCGACTACACGATCCTTCACACCTGTCCCGAATTCACGAGTGTGTGCCCCAAGACGGGCCAGCCGGACTTCGCGACGATCGACCTGGAGTACATCCCCGACGCGACCTGTATCGAGCTCAAGTCGCTGAAGCTCTACTACTACTCATTCCGCCAGGAGGGGATCTTCTACGAGGGGGTCGTCAACCGCCTCCTCGACGAGCTCTCCGCCGCCTGCTCCCCCCGTTGGATGCGCGTCACCGGACGCTTCGCCGTGCGCGGCGGCATCTCCTCAGTGATCGTGGCGGAGACGGGGCCCAACGCCGGATGAGTCGTGGAAGGTTAGAGGCTAGAGGTCAGGGAAAGGCTGTACCTCAACCCTCTAACCTCTAACCTCTAACCTTCCTGATCACCTTCACCGGCGAGGACAGGCTGAACGCCCTCCCGTCGATGCGGTAGCGCATCTCCCGCATGACGGCGGCGTTCCGGCCTTCGGGGAGCCGGTACTGACGCGTCAGAGTCGGGTCCGTTGTGGAGCCGGTGGCCACCGGCTCCCATTTCGACTCGCGAAAGTCCAGGGAGTCGGAGAGCGCCACCCACAACTTCGTAACTTCGGGGGCCATCCCCTTCGGAAAGACGCGCGCAAGGACTAGCCCTCCGGACCGCTCGTTGATCATCCAGTCCGGCCGGGGCATCTTCAACTCGCCCGCGATCGAGCGCGTAAAGGCCCCGATCGTCTCAATCGCCTGCAAGCCCCCTCCGAGGTTGTGACCCACGTTCGGCACGACAAGGGCCCACTTATCCCCCGGCAATGCGCTCCAGTAGCCGCTGAGGGCGTCTACCTGCCAGTACCGGTCGTTCGCCCCGTTTACGATGAGCTTGGGCATCGTCAGATTGCGTCGGTACGAGTAGGGGTCGATCCTCCTCGCGAGCTCGCGTCCTCGGGGGGTTAGCATCTGCTGCTGGAGGCCGCGGCGCGTGTAGTCCTGGATCTGCTCGCTGTAGGCGCCCCAGGTCTCCATTTGGTGGCGCATCTGCCACGGGACGTTAAGGTTGTCGATCACCATCGGCGCGATCCCCGCCACCCGCTTGTCCCCTGTCGCGGCCACCATCCACGTCGTCCAGCCACGCTTGCTCGCGCCGGTGACCACGAAGCGCCGCAGCGGATCTTCCGAAGACTTCGTAGCCCCCTGAAGCGCGTCCATCGCCCGCACGGCGCTGCGCGCCATGGGGAAGAGGAGCGGCCACTCGGCATCGCCGGTCTCCAGGTACTTCTGGAAGGTGTGAGCGATGAGGTCGTCCTCGATCATCCCGTAGAGCGGCTGGTTCGGGATGTTGAAGAGCATGGCGATGGGCATTCCCGTGGCCTCGGCGAGGAGCGCGAGTTGGTTCACGTCGCTGGGGTTCGGGTCGCCGCCGGTGATATAGAGGACGGCGGTCCCCTTTCGGACCATCTTGCTCGGGCGCTGAAGCACGATCGTGTGCTTCCACGGCTCGCCGCGCCATAAACCGCTGGTCAAGCGAATTTCCGTGCGCCCTCGGCCCGTCTCTTTCACGGTAAACCCGTAAGAAGGATCGCGGCGGCGCACATAGTTCCGAAGCTCCGGCGGGGGCTCCGGACCGAGGGCGGCGAGGGCAAGTAAAGCAGACAGGATCATTGGGCTCCGCCTTCTAGGTACGCTGGCCGGCGAAGGGACGATTCACCCGCACCCTTCGCGCTTATTGCGGAGTGGTTCGCAACAACGGCGTTTTCCTTGACAAGCGGATAAGGCAACGGAGAAAATAGGCGCGCCCGTTTCGTGCGGGCAGTGAGAAGGAATTCTATGCGAAACGCAAGTGGCAGAGTGCTTCGGACGGCGATGGTAGCGGGACTGGCGGTGATCGGCGCGGGCGCCTTCGCCGCGGGACTGAGGCCCCTCGACACTCGGATCGCCATCGACCGCGCGATCGACAGCCCAACGCTTACCGTCCGCTACAGCGGCGCCACCGCCGTGCTCGTAGAGCTGCGCGTCAACGGCGTCAGCATGGGCACCCGCGAGGTCAGCGGCGCCCGGAGCAGCGGCGAGACGAACTTCACCTTGAACCTCGCCGAGCTTAAAGACGGCGAGAACGAAGTCGAGGTCCGCCTTTTCGATAAGTCTGGCAAGCTCCTAGGCAGCGAAAAGACGAAGATCGCGATGAACGACACCGCCAAGGGTCCCGTCTACCTGACCACCCCCAAGGTCGGCCAGGAGGTGAAGGGCGCCGTCGAGGTGACCCTCGGCTTCGGCCGGCAGCTCAAGGAGCCGTTCGTGAGCTTCTTTGTGGACAAGGCGTTCAAGTCCATGTCGAACTTCCCGCCCTTCAGCTACGTGTGGGACACGACCCGCGAATCGAACGGCTGGCACGAGATCGAGGCCTGGGCCATCGATCAGTCCAGCGCCACTTTCAAAACCCGCACGATCCGCGTCTACGTGAACAACCCGCGAGGCGAGACCAAGCGCGTAGCCGCCTCCGCTCCGGGCCTCCCCCCCGGGGCGCCGATCGTCAAGCCCCCGGTGAAGGTCAAGCTGCCGGTTGCGCGCGCGGCCGCCGTCAAGAGGCCCCCGATCAAGGCGCCCGCCGTAAAGGCGCTCCCCGTAAAGGCGCTCCCCGTCAAGGCGATCGGCATCAAGGCACCTAAGGTGTCTGCGATCAAGACTCCTGCGGTCAAGGCCAATATCAGCGCGATCGCGCCCATCGGTACCGCCGTGCAGGCTGCCGTCGGCAAGCCGATGGCGAATCCCAAGCGGGGCGTGCTCGGCGCGAGCAGCGGCCTGAAGCCGGCGATGTCCGCCGAAATGGTCGCGACCGGTCCGAAGTTCCTGACCCCCACCGGCACGCGAGTCGCCAAGGTCAAGGTCAAGCCGCCGGTGAAGGCCAAGGGCACTACCAAGGCGGCCGGGCGCACACCGATCGTCAAGGGCACCCGCCTTCCGGAGACCGGACGCTTCGCGGTGCTGCTCGACGGCAGCTACGTCACCTTCGACGTAAGCCCCCGGGTCGACAACGGCGTTCCGATGACTCCCCTGCGTCACCTCCTCGAGAAGGGCGGCGGCAAGGTCGACTGGGAAAGCGCCACAAAGACGATTCGCGCGGACGCCGAGGGCAAGAAGCTTTTCCTGAAGATCGGCGACCCCAACGCCAAGGTGAACAGCCTCGCCATCAGCCTGGAGGCGGCACCTTACCTCGACCGGAGCCGCACCATCGTCCCGCTGAGCTTCCTCCGCGACGCCCTCGGCGTCAACGTGGAGTACGACCGGGAGACCGGCCACGTCCTCATCACAACGGCGAAGAAGAAGATCGGGTAAGCGCATCCAAGGTTAGAGGTTAGAGGCGGCAGGGAGGGGCTCGTACCTCAACCCTCTCTTCTCTAACCTCTAACCTCTAACCTCTCCCCCCTTTCCCCCCGATAATGGGGTGGGGGAGCGCAGCCGTCCCCAGGGAGCCCCTTTGGAGTCGCATTACGATAACGACAAGCGAAACGCCGCCCGCCTGCGGGTGCTCGACTACGCCGTAGTCTTGGGAGATGAGCCCAACGCGTCGATGAACGCCGTCGTGGTGGACATCGGCCTGGGCGGCCTTCAGCTTCATTCCCGCATACCCATCGCGGTCGGCGAGCAGGTCGGCGTCCGCGTGGGGATCGCCGCCGGCCCCCCGGTCGTGCTCCCTTGCGAGGTGCGCCACTCCGCGCCCATCGAGCGCAGCGGACTCTACGCGACCGGCGTCCGCTTCGTCCCCGGCGACCACGAGGAGCGCACCGCTGTGGCCACATTCGTCCACGGCGCGTTCCAGCGCCAGCGCGACACGCTCGACGGTTAGAGCCTAAGGCAAGGCATCGAGTACCGCCGACGGACGGGCCGTGCCGACGGTGGCCAGCAGGTCACGTGCCGCCTCGATGTCCTGGAGCGACGCCCGCCGTCCGCGCCAAGCGAGGCCGCTGCCCTCATACGACCAGGAAGAGGGGTCCTCGTCGAGCAGGCACGCGAGAATCTCCCGCCGGGACAGATCGATGCCGACCGCGAGCGCGGCGGCCCCGAGGGCGGGCAGCACCAGCGGCGCGTCCAGGGAGAGCCGGAAAGGGAGGTCGAGGGAGACGCACGTGTGCATGAAGCTCGCGACCGCTTCGGGCGGCGCGTCCGCGATTGCCGCACGCGCCCATTCGGATTCCGCCAAAAGCTCCAGGGAATCCTCCACCGCTTCGTCCGGGGGCAACTGGACATAGACCTCCGCCTCGTCGAATCCGCGCAAATCGCGTAGCGTCGCCTCCAACCCCGCGTTGCCCGGCGCTCGGGCCAGAAAAGCCTCGATCCCCGCCTGCTCTCCGCTCGCCTCGACAAAGGCGTTCATCGCATCCGCCGCCCTTTCCAGCGAATCCTCCCAGGAGCCCCGGTCGCCCCTCGATCCCGCCGAGACCGCCAGTCGCACCTTCGCCTCCGGACGGTCGGCCAAAGCCTGGGAGAGCTCCGGAAGCGCCTCGACGGGACACACCAGCCGCCCCAGCGCCTCCACGCGCAATCCCTGCGTCAGGCTCAGGATCTCCTCCAAGGCCTCCTGAACCGACAGCTGGGCCGCCTCATGATCCACCCCAGCGCGCAGCAACCGCGTCAGAGACTCTTGCACGGGCGCAGTGTATCCTCGCGGACCTGACCTCCTGCCTGTGGGTATTCTGAAAGCTTGTTCCGCGGGCTCACATCGTCGTGCCGCGAACGCGGCCCCCAGTGAAGATTATGAGAGTGCTAATCGCGGACGACGACCCGATCATCCGCCTTGACCTGAAGCAGATGCTGGAGAACCTCGGGTACGAGGTCGTGGCGGAGGCGGGCGACGGCCAGCAAGCGATCGATCTTGCGCGCGAGGCGCAGCCGGACGTGTGCATCCTCGACGTTAAGATGCCCGTGATGGACGGCATCGAAGCGGTGACTCAGATCACCGAAGAGGCGATCGCGCCCACGATCCTGCTCACCGCCTACTCCGACAAGGAGCTGGTGGACCGCGCCAAGAGCGCGGGGGTCTTCGCCTATCTCGTCAAGCCGTTCAAGCCGAGCGACCTGCCTCCGTCGATCGAGGTCGCCCGGTCGCGCTTCGAGCAGAGCATGCACCTGAGCAAGGAGGTGGGCAGCCTCAACGAGAAGCTCGAGGCGCGCAAGCTCGTGGACCGCGCGAAGGGCATCCTCATGGACGAGCACAAGCTCTCGGAGGCCGAAGCCTACCGGCGCATCCAACTGCAATCGATGAACCTGCGCAAGACCATGCGCGAGGTCGCCGAGGCGATCATCCTCGCGAAGAGCATCTGACAAGAGGTCCTTAGCGCACAGACAGGGACGCTTCCCGCCTAGGGAAGCGTCCCTTTTGCTAAATGAGGAGCCCTTAGTGCCAAAGGCGCGGCCTGTCGCGGGAAGAGTGCTGCCACCGGTCGAAGCCGTGGCCCCCCAGATGGTAGGTGCGAAGCGTCTCAGATACGCAACTGCCTGCGGAGCATCCGGTGCGTTCTCCGCAGGTGATGTCGTGCCGACGTTAAGCCCAAGCGTCGCGCAGGGCGACGACTACACGCGCTTCGCGCGTACCAGCCGGAGAGCAGGTGGACCGAGCCCGTTCAACGCACAACTGCAGGACTCGCATTCATGCGGGACGGCGTCGCTGGTCGGCGAGAAATCGAGGGGCTACCGTCGGCGTCATGAAAAAGAAGGCCGTCCGGCTTCCAAGGAAGCCGGACGGCCTTTCTCACTTCGCCGAGAGTTTCTTAGCCGCCCGAGTTGGTGCCCGAATTGCTGCCGGAGTTGCTGCCGCTATTGGTGTGGCCGCCCGTCGCGGTCAGGCCGGTCGTGGCGCCACCGGTCGTGAATCCGGCGCTGAAGCCGTTCGAGCCGTTACCGTCGTTGTTGCTCTCGCCCTGACAACCGATCATCACGGCCGCCATGATCGCAACCAGAATGAGAGGGAGTGCGTAATTCTTAAACTTCATGTTTTCTCCTGTGAGTCCCTTCGCCCCGGACGCCTAACTGCCCCACGCGGCTAACTTCACAAGGATAGCGCATTCCGCAAAATTTTTCATCCCCCTGCGCATAAAACGATGAACAGGGAGGCTGAAGGGGCGCGCTCAGACGTCTGGATCGAAGGTGACGGTGGACGGCGGGAGGCACGCTTCGGACGGCGGGAGGCACGCTTCGCCAAGACCAGAGAAGCCCTCCGTCATCTCTCGTCCCTCATCTCTAACCTCTAACTTCCCCGAGCCGGTATAACCCGCACATGGCCGAGGTGCTCTGGGCGCCGTGGCGTATGGCCTACATCCAAGGCGCGCCCAAGGAAGGTGAGACGGGCGGAGACATCTTCGTCGATCTGCCCGCGCGCGGCGACGACCGGACGAACCTCATTCTCTACCGCGGGGAGAGGGCGTTCGTCATGCTCAACGCCTATCCGTACACTAGTGGACACCTGATGGTCGCGCCCTACCGGCAGGTGGCGGACGTGGGCCTCATGACCGACGCGGAGCACCTGGAGATCGGGCGATTGCTCGGAAGGTGCGTCGCGTGGATCCGGGAGTGCTACTCGCCCGACGGATTCAATCTCGGCGTGAACATGGGGCGCGCCGCCGGAGCGGGCATCCCGAACCACCTTCACTGGCACGTGGTCCCCCGCTGGGGGGGCGACACGAACTTCATGACGGCTACCGCCGGGGTACGGGTGATTCCCGAGGGCCTTCCTGAGACCTACGAGCGGTTGGCGGCGGTGGTGGCTCGTGACGTTTGAGGAGCTGCGTCAGGCATCCCTAGGCTGCCTCGCGTGCCCGCTCGCCAACCGCCGCACGAACGTCGTCTTCGGCGAGGGCGACCTGGACGCGAACCTCGTACTGATCGGCGAGGGTCCTGGCGACAATGAGGACAAGACTGGCCGTCCCTTCGTCGGCGCGGCGGGAAAGCTGCTGGATAAGGCCATCGCCGAAGCCGGTCTCACGCGGGAGCAGCTCTACATCACGAACACGGTGAAGTGCCGGGCCGCCGACTGGTCCACGGGCCGCCCAGTGAACAGGCCGCCTACCGCCGAAGAGACGGCCGCCTGTCGTCAGTGGCTCGTGCCGCAGCTCGGCCTTATCCAGCCGAAGGTGATCCTCTGCATCGGCGCGCCGAGCGCCAAGAACATCATCAAGAAGAACTTCAAGATCACGCAGGAGCGTGGCATGTACTTCCCCTGCGAGTTCGCCAAGACCGCCATCGCGACCCTCCACCCCGCCTACATCCTGCGCGCCATGGCGGCGGGCGGCGACGGGGGTTACCCCTTCCTCGTGCAGGACATACGAAAAGCCTGGGATGCCGCCGAGCGCCTCGCGGCGAAGAAGAGCGTCGAGGGCATGCCCACCCCCATCCCAAACGCCGGGGACGAAGAAGGGACGCAGGAGAGCCTGTTCTAAAGACGATTCCGGACCCCCTCGCCTTTTGCTCCGGCAAAGGGAGAGGGGGCAGGGGGTGAGGGTTCCGGGAAGTGATGATGCCTGATGGCTGATGGCTGAGTCCAGAGGCTTCTTCCCTACACCCCGCACCCACTACCCACGGGACTTTCCGGAACCCTCACCCCCTGCCCCCTCTCCCTTGGCCGGAGCAAAAGGCGAGGGGGTCCGGAGATCTCTGTGTCCTCTTGTGGTCCAGGAATTGCTACTATGTCTCTAGCGCCATGACACCTACTCCTCCTCCCCAGACACCGGATATCGTCGCCCTCGTCTGCGCCAGCGGCCCCGATCAGGGAAAGCGTATCGCTCTGAGCGCGCAAGACGTGATCCTGGGCCGTTCGCCGCAGGCCGGGCTCCTCAGCGGGGACCCGGACGCCAACGAGCAGCACGTAGCCGTTGCCGGGCGGGACGGGGCGGTCCGGTTCCGGACGCTGGGCGAGGCGAAGGTCTTCGTAGACGCGTCCGAACACACCGAAGGCACGCTTGCCCCCGGTCAGCAACTCCGCGTGGGACGTTCCTTCTGGCAGCTCGCCACGATCACGGTCACCCCGGGGGAGAGATCGACACCGTGTTCGAGAAGATGAGCGGCCGGTTCAGCACGATGGTGGGCGTCGAGCGGCTCGAAGGGTTCGACGCGAAGGGGATGTTCTCCGCCGTCGGCCACAAGCGTAGCGACGAGGACGTGGAGGATTACTTTATCGTCGGCACGCGGACGACGACGCCCCCGCTCGGGGCGGTCGACACGAGTTGGCCGAAGCCGTGGCTCTTCGCGCGGGCGTTCGCGTTCGCCCTCGTCGTCTACCTCGGCTTTTACTGTTTCATTCCAGCAGTGGCTGAATCCAAATCTTCTGCCCGGCTTGATTTTCGTCGGCTCGTTCGGCATTCCCCTTGCCCTGCTCCTCTTTTTCTGGGAGATGAACGTCCGGCGCAACGTGTCGCTCTACCAGGTAATCAAACTCTTCCTGGCGGGCGGCGTACTGTCGTTGATCACCTCCCTTATCTTCTTTCAGTTCCTGGGTCCGGCGCTGGGCTGGCTGAGCCATTCGGCGGCCGGCATTATCGAGGAGACCGGGAAACTTATCGCGCTCCTACTCGTTACCGGCAAAGTGACCAAGTACCGCTGGACTCTCAACGGCCTTCTTCTGGGAGCGACGATCGGCGCGGGATTCGCTGCCTTCGAGTCGGCAGGATACGCGCTCAAGCAGATCTTCGATTACGGCCTTCCTCGGGGAATCTACGAGATGCTCGACGTCATTCGCCTGCGCGCCCTCCTCGCTCCAGGCATGCACATTGCCTGGACGGCGCTGGTCGGCGCTGCGCTTTGGAAGGTGAAAGGGGACCAGCCGTTCCGGTTCGACATGCTCCAGGATCCGCGCTTCCTCCGGGCCTTTCTCATCGCGATGGCCCTGCACATGCTGTGGAACTCGCCACTGTCGGGGAAGGTGCCGTTCTACGGCCTGAACATTGGCCTCACCGTCGTGGCGTGGTTCTTCATCATCCATTACGTGAACGACGGTCTTCAGCAGGTGCGCCAAGCGCAAGCCGAGGCATCACCCGCCCCGGTCGCTGAGCCAGAGGCCCCGGCAACGGCGCCGGCGTAGCGAAAAGCCCCGCCAAAGGTAAAACAAACCTATGGCCAAGCCGGTGCTGATCGTGGGCGGGGGTCTCGCCGGGCTCGTGTGCGCGCGTACCCTCCACAACGCGGGGGTGCCGTTCCTGTTGCTCGATGCGGAGGACCGTCCGGGCGGTCGCCTCAAGACGGATATCGTCGACGGCTTCCGCCTCGACCGCGGCTTTCAGGTCTACTTCGATGCCTACCCCAATGCGTCCGCGCAGCTCGATCACGCCGCGTTGGATCTCCGGCCCTTCCGTTCCGGCGCGCAGATATTCCACGGCGGCGCGCTGAACCTTATCGACCAGAAGAAGCCGCTCGCGATGCTCCTCTCTCGCTTCCTGCCCCCGAAGGACAAGCTTAAGCTCCATCAGATGATGGGAACGCTGTCGGAGTCGGAGGTAGGCGGCATCCGCATCATGGCGGATATGACGGCCGAGGAGCACCTGCAGGGGCTGGGGTTCAGCGAGACGTTCATGGAGCGGTTCGCGCACCCGTTCTTCGGCAGCGTCTTCCTGGACCGGTCCCTCCAGGTCTCCCGCCGCCAGCTCCTGTTCGTGTGGAAGATGCTCGTAGATGGGAACGCTAACCTCCCCGCGAAGGGGATCGAGGAGATCCCGAAGCAGATCGTCGCGGACCTACCGCGCTACGCATTGCGGGAGTTCTCCAAGGTAGCCGAAGTTTTGCGGGAGAACGGACGCGCCGTCGGCGTGCGGCTGGACACGAACGAGCGGTTCGAAGGCTCGGCCGTCGTGATCGCCACCGAGGCAGACGCCGCCGCGCGTCTGAGCGGGCTTCCGACCGTCGAGGGCCGTAAGTCCTCCACGTGCCTCTACTTCGATAGCCCCCATCGGATCGTAGAGGGGGCGTACCTCGTCTTGAACGCGAGCGGCTCGGGCCGCGTGAGCCACGTGGCGCCGATTACCAACGTGGCACCGGACTACTGCCCGAGCGGGAAGCACCTGGTCGCGGTCACCGTCCTCGGCGAGGACCCGATGGACGACGAGGCGCTGGCGGAAGAGGTGCGGCGGGAGATGACGGAGTGGTTCCCGCAGGCGATCCCTCTGCGTTGGCGCTTCCTCCGCGCCTACCGCGTCCCCTACGCCCAGATGCCCCAGCCCGTCGGTGGGCACGCGCAACTTCCGGAGAACGAGACACGCCTGCCCGGGCTGTATTTCGCCGGCGAGTTCACCACGAACGCCTCTATCGACGGTGCGGTGGAGTCCGCCGTGCGGTGCGCGAACCTCATTCTGGAGAGGGAGCACGCCGCGGTGGCCGCGTGAGGGTCGGCGTCGTCGGGGCCGGAGTGGCTGGTCTCGCGGCGGCCCGCACCCTGGCTCGGGATGGGCACGAGATCCTTCTGTTCGAGAAGGAGGGGACCGTCGGCGGGCGCGTCGCGACACTGCGGCAAGGAGCTTTCATCTGGGACACGGGTGCGACGAGCATCGCGCCGCGAGGCAAAGCGATCGAAGACCTGATGCTCCGCGAGCTCGACGTCACGGACCTCGTGCGCGTGGAGAAACCGATCTATCTCCACTCCAGCCTCCACATCGAGCGCGGCGACCCGAAGCGGCACGCGGAGCGGTACACCTACCGTGGAGGCATCGACACTCTCCCGAGGCTCCTGGCCGAAGGGTTGGAGGTTCGCCACGGGTGCCGCGCGGAAGGGATCGAACGAACTGCGGGGGGTTACTCCTTTTGCGGTGAGGATTTCGACGCCGTCGTCCTGACGCCCCCGGTCCCGCAGGCGTCCGCCCTCCTCTGGAGCGTCGGCGAGAGTCGCGCCCTCGCCCACACCCGCTACCGGCCCTGCCTGAGCGTGCTCCTCGGCTTCGACGCCACGCTCCCTCGCCTGCCCTACCACGCCCTTCTCGACCCCCGCCAGAGGCACCCCCTGACGTGGCTCAGCGTGGAATCGGAAAAGTCCCCCGGCCGCGCTCCCGAAGGAGGCACTGCCCTCGGCGCGCAACTCAGCGCGGAGTACAGCCTCCTGCACTACACATGGCCCGACGAGGAGATCGTGCAGGCCACCCTCCTCCACATCGCGCGCCTCTACGGCCCCTCGTTCGCCACCCCCGTCGCCACGGCCGTCAAGCGTTGGAAGTATTCGCAGCCCACCGCCACGGCCGACTTCGACAATGTGAATCCCCCGGGCTCCCGCCTGATCGTCGCCGGCGACGGCCTCGCGGCAGGGCGGGTCGAAGAGGCTTATGAATCCGGCCTGCGCGCGGCTAGGCTACTCTTGGAGGAGAGATGAGGGCCCTTCTGCTTTTAGGCGCGCTCGCGTTGACCCTAGGACAGGGCATCGCGCCGGCGCGGATGCGGGCCGAGATGAACGGGCGTCACATCGGTTGGGCCACCCTGACGCAGGAGATGGTCGAGGGGCAGAAGCGGGTCGAACTGTGGGTGCAGTTCGGCAAAGAGCTCCGGGTGCACACCCTTTCCCTGTTCGACGCCCAGGGCATGCCGGTCCGGAAGGTGCAGGACCTCGAACGCCAGTCCCCGCGCGAGCGGTCGCAAATCGTCGTCACATTCGACGCGGCAGGGGCGACGGTGGTGACGGATAAAAAGGGCGTGCGGAAGGTGCGCAAGGTTCCCCTCGTCGAGGGCGCGGCGCGGGCCAACCCCAGCGACTACTGGTTT
>JAUJNV010000046.1 GCA_030447945.1 Fimbriimonas sp.
GCCGGCAAGCGAGAGAGGCGCTGCGGAAGATCGCGCGAATGCAGGCGAGGTATCCCCACCGGCGGGAGATGTACCGGACGCCCCTCGCCGACTGGAAGAAAACCTAGACCCTGTTACACACATGGAGTCTCTACAAGCCATCCCCGAAGCCTCTTCTGCTGTAGCCGCAGGTCTTCAGCCTGCGCAGGGCTTCTCTCTTACCTACACCTTTCGTTCGTAGCGACGCGCTCTCGCGCAGGCTGAAGACCTGCGGCTACAGCAGAAGGGGCTTCGGGGATGGCTCCCAACGAATCCAGCTCCCGGCCGCGCCCCAGAAGCCCCACCCAACCTTCTCCCTCTCCGGCACGAGCCACACGGGCAAGAGGAGGGAGTTTCACTACATGCTCTTCGAGCGGATTGCTACTGCAGCGCCAGCGGCACCGCCAAAGAGGATCGCACCGAAGCTCAATGCCCCGGGGGCTCGAGTACTACCAAAAACGAGATCGAAAACCCAGAAGTGCAGAAGGAAGACGGTGGCAAGCGCCGCGAGCGCGAGGGCTTCATGCACTCTGTGCCGAGGGACGCGCGACAACGTGAACCTCTTCCAGCACCAGGTAGCCGTTGCCGCCGTCAAGGTCATGAGGAATAGGAAGGCGAGGAGCGGAGGGAGTGCCTCTGGCGAGACACGCCGGTTGAAGGAGTTGGAGATTAGGGCGTACGTGACGGGACAGAGCATCCGGACTACGAGCAACTCGTTTCCGCCCTGGGCCAGGCTCTTCTCCATTCCTTCCGGCTTTCGCGGCGACCTCTGTTCCACGCGAATCACCTAGCCGAACCGGCCCGAGATGTAGTCCTCGGTCTCTTTCTTCTGCGGGTACATGAACAGGTTTTCGGTCGGCGCGTACTCCACGAGGCGGCCCATCATGAAGAACGCGGTCACGTCGCTCGCCCGCTGCGCCTGCTGCATGTTGTGGGTGACGATCACGATGGTGAACTGCTGCTTCAACTCTGCCATCAGGTCCTCGATCCGCGAAGTGGCGATCGGGTCGAGCGCCGAGGCGGGTTCGTCCATGAGGATGATCTTCGGGTCTACCGCCAGCGTCCGCGCGATGCAGAGCCGCTGCTGCTGGCCGCCGGAAATCGAGAGGCCCGACTGCCGGATTTTGTCCTTCACCTCGTCCCACAGCGCCGCCTTGCGCAGCGCGTCCTCCACAATGCCGTCGAGGTCTGCCTTCTTCTTCACCCCGTGGATGCGCGGCCCGTAGGCGACGTTGTCGTAGATGCTCATCGGGAACGGGTTCGGCTTCTGGAATACCATGCCGACCTCTTTGCGCAGCTCCACCGGGTCCACGGTCGGACCATAGATGTCCTCGCCGTCGAGCGTCACGGTGCCCTCCAGCCGGGTTCCCTCGATGAGGTCGTTCATCCGGTTCAAGCACCGCAGGAAGGTGGACTTGCCGCAGCCGGACGGCCCGATGAAAGCCGTCACCTGGTTCGCCGGGATATCGAGATTGATCCCCATGAGCGCCTGGAAGCTTCCGTAAAAGAAGTTAAGGTCCCGCGCCGAGATCTTCGGCTCGGCAATGGCGACGGACGCAGTCTCGGGCTGCATGGAGATCATTCCACCCCTAGTTTACGCCCTAGATGTTAAAGGAGCGTCCGGACGCCCTTAGCGTTCTGGTTCGTCGTGGGTTGGGTTGAGGTACGAGCCCATTTGGAAAATCTAAAATCTAAAATCTAAAATCCCAGATAGTCTGGCTCTTCCGATGGCCACTAACGCTTCGCCCCGAGCCCGCGCGCGAGATCTTGGGGTGCCGTTCGACGGAACTTCCGGCACTCTGAATGCGATCACGGATGTGGTGGGCGTGGAGGTGGGCCACGCGACCCTGCTCTCGGGGGAGAGCGTGCGGACCGGGGTGACCGCTCTCCTGCCGCGGGGGCAGAGCTCGACCGCGCCTGCCTTCGCCGGCTGGTCTTCCCTGAACGGCAATGGGGAGATGACCGGCACCGCGTGGGTCGAAGAGTCGGGCTTCCTCGATGGACCTATCGCCATCACCAACACCCACAGCGTCGGGGTCGTGCGGGATGCGGTGATCGCCTGGCAGATCGCGCGAGACCGGAAACCGGCGCTCAACCGCTACGAGGACGGCTTCTGGTCCCTGCCTGTCGTCGCGGAGACCTACGACGGGTATCTCAACGACATCGACGGCTTTCATGTGAAGCCGGAGCACGTCGTTGCGGCTCTCGGCGGCGCCCGCTCCGGCCCCGTCGGTGAGGGGAGCGTGGGGGGCGGGACCGGGATGGTCTGCTACGGGTTCAAGGGCGGCATCGGCACCGCCTCCCGCATCGCCGAGGAGTACACGGTGGGGGTGCTCGTGCAGGCGAACATGGGGAGCCGGAGCCAGCTCCAGATCGCGGGGGTTCCGGTCGGCCGAGGGATCACGGAGGACCTCCCCGCCGCGGGCCAGGCCACCGCCATGGGCTCGATTATCATCGTCGTCGCGACCGACGCTCCCCTCCTGCCGCACCAGCTCAAGCGGGTCGCGCGGCGCGCCGCCATGGGTCTGGCGCGAACCGGGAGCACGGCCCACAACGGCTCCGGAGACATCTTCCCCGCATTTTCCACCGCCAACGGCGAGGCGGCCCTCAGCCCCGTCGCGCAGGTCGCGATGCTGAGCAACGACGCCATCAGCCCGCTGTTCGACGCGACGGCCCAAGCGACCGAAGAGGCCATCGTGAATGCCTTGGTCGCGGCGGAGACCATGACCGGAGCCCGGGGCCGCACCGTCGCCGCGCTCCCCCACGAGCGGCTCCGGGAGGTGCTCCGGAAGTATAGTCGGCTGGTTGAGAGCCGTTAGGAGGGCCGATTGAGCGACACCATCGACAAGTACCGCGAATACGTGATGACAGGCTTTATGAAGGCCGTGCAGCCGATCGAGATCGAGCGGGCGCGGGGCGCGGTGGTGACCGACAGGGCGGCCGCGAGTACATCGACGGCTTCGCGGGAATCTCCGTCGTCAACGCCGGGCACGGCAACCCCGCGGTGATCGCGGCGGCCAAGGCGCAGATGGACGCGCTCGTCCACTGCTGCTCGTACGTGTACCACGTCCGGCCGGTCGCGGACCTCGCGGAGAAGTTGGCGCAAATCACGCCCGGGAAGCTAAAGAAGAGCTTCTTCGCCAACAGCGGTGCCGAGGCAGTGGAGGGGGCGCTGAAGCTGGCGAAGCTCTACACGGGCAAGAGCGAGCTCATCGCGCTCACGGCGAGCTTCCACGGGCGCACCTGGGGGGCGCTCAGCGTGACGGGGAACATGGGGCGCAAGCGCCGGGGCGGGCCTTACGCGTCCGGCGTCGCCTTCGCCCCCGCGCCTACCGGCGAAGCGGACTAGGGCAGGGCGCTGGAGGACACGATCCGGTTCTGCACCTCAGGCGACGTCGCCGCCTTCGTTGCGGAGCCGGTGCTGGGCGAGGGCGGCATCCTCGTGCCGCCGCCGGGATACTTCCACGAGATCAAGCGGGTACTGGACCGGCACGGCATCCTGTTCGTCGCCGACGAGGTCCAGACCGGGTTCGACGCACGGGGGCGATGTTCGCGATCGAGCACTACGGTGTGGAGCCGGATATCCTGGTCATGGCCAAGGGGATCGCCGACGGCTTCCCGCTCGGCGCCTTCACTGCCCGCGACGAGATCGCCGCGGCGTTCCAGCCGGGCGACCACCTCTCGACCTTCGGCGGCAACCCCGTGTGCTGCGCCGCCGCGCTCGCAAGCATCGAGTTCATCGAGCGCGAGGGGCTCGTCGGCAAAGCCCTGGAGGACGGCCGCTACATCGCTTCTCGGCTGCAGGCGATGCGGGAGCGGTTCCCCGCGGTCGTGGATGTGCGCGGCCTGGGGCTCATGATCGGGATCGAGGTCGGTACGGAGGACGGCGCTCCCGCCCCGGCGCTAGCGGAGGCGATCCGGGAAGACCTCCTTCGTCAAGGCGTGCTCATCGGAGTCGGCGGCACCTACGGAAACGTCGTTCGCTTCCAGCCGCCCCTGGTCATCGCCCGTGACCAGATCGATCGCGTACTAGACGCCTTAGAGAACTCCCTGGCGGAGCTGGCCGGCGAGGGGCGGCCGCGCCCGCGGTATCGGTGGGGGCTGAGGGTGACGCGCTGGGAGTCCCGTCGCAGGCGAGCTGCGGGGCGGCAGATGGCGAGAACGATGGTTCGCTCGTCTTGACCGGTAGCTCGAAACGTGCCTTGGCCTGGTCATCCAGAGCGCCGAACAGATGTACGGCGGGCAGCGGTAGGTGCATGCTTCTACCCTTGAAACTCGGTAGGAATGGCTTCAACCAAATGTGGACGGCTCGAGACGACAAACAGGGCGAATGCCGCTCGGGGGCTTGTCCTTCGATACAGTCGGTATGGTGGAATCTATAAAACGGGTCGCGCGGCGTGTATATCCATCGCCGGCCGCGCTTCCAGGAGACTCCGCCTATGATTCCCATGCTCCTCTCCCTCGCCATGATTCCGCCTGACGCCCCCATCGAGGTAGGGAAAAGGGCTCCGGACGTCGCACTGACGGACATGAGCGGGAAGACGGTGCGGCTGTCCGGGTTCAGCGGCAAAAAGCTCATCCTGTTCAACTGGGCTTCCTGGTGAGGGTGCCGAGCGCAACTGCCCGGGTGGCAGTCTTTTACCGAGCTTCGCCAAGACCCCGGCTACGTCTTCGTGGCCGTGGCCATGGACACGGGCGGCATCGCGGCGGCGAAGCCGATCTATGAGAAGGCCAAGGCTAAGTTCATCGGCTTGGTCGATCCGCAAAACGCGCTCGCGGAAGCCTTTGGCTTCGGCGTCGTCCCGAACGGGTTCCTCATCGACGAGGCGGGAGTGCTCCGTTACCAAAAGGTGGGCGGTTTCGAGGTGAAGAGCCCCGACACGATCAAGGCCGTGGAGGATTTTCTCGCGCTGCCTCCGGCCCCGGCGGAGGCGCGGTGTCCCTGCCCGACGACGGCACGCTGGAACGGCAGCTTCGGGGGCAAGTCAGGGCGAACCCAAGCGACGCGGTCGTTCTTCTCAACCTGGGCAAGCTGTTGCTTCGCACCCATCGCGCTCGCGAAGCCGTCGGGCCGCTCACGAATGCGGCGGCGGCGCTTCCCGACTCCAGCGCGGCCCGCTTCAGCCTTGGCTCGGCCCTCCTGGCGATCGGGAAGCGAGACGAAGCGCTGCTGCGGCTGCGGGAAGCTTTGCGTCTGGACCGCGAAAACTTCTTGATCAGGAAGCAGATCTGGCTCATTGAGCACCCCGAGAAGTTCCACCCGGAGATCGACTGGGACTGGCAGCGGGCGCAGCTACGGAAAGAGCGAGAACAGGAGAAGCGCGGCCTGCCCAATGGTTGACATCTCACGTTCGCCGCGATGGCCTCGTCGGGCGGAGCGTCGCCCCGGGAGAGGCTTTACCGGGGGCCGCCTATAAACGCCGAGAAGAAGGCTCCCCGATTTCGAAAATCGTGAGATAAGTGTGGTGCGGGACGGCGGCAAGGCCGTCGGTGGTTGGGCCGGCCGGCTCCGCGCCGGTGCAGAGCAGAAACCGCTCCCCTCGATCTGGCGGTCGCCCCCCCCCTTAGGGTGTGGGGGTCGAGGAAGCCTGTGCGACCGAGGATCGGCGCGACACCCCACTCGCGCACTGCCCCGGGGGTCGTGTGGCCGTAGATCTTCTCGATGCAGCGACAGACGTAGTCCGAAACGGCCTTCCAATCCACCTCCGGCTCGGCCCGGCCAGTGCCAAAGGCGGCCGAGGATCGGAAATCATAGGCAGCCCGCGCCGCCCGGATCAGAGCCTTGCTCGGTACGCACCCGGTCCAGGTGCAGTCGCCCCCGATACGGCCGCTGTCGACGAGCGCGACCTTCGCACCCACGCGTCCGGCGAACTTCGCCGCGACGATGCCGGCCGAGCCGGCGCCGACGATGACGAGATCGAACTTATCGTCCATCGGACTTGTGGGTGGGCCCGCGGGCCCCCCCCGGGAAAGGCAGCTAGCCGCCCATCTTGGCCGGCTTGTCTTTGAAGCCCGTGCCGCCCTGCGGCAGCCGGAACACGAAGCCGTTCAGGTACGCCCTCTGCTCTCGGTTCTGGTTGCCCTTCATCATCGCCATCACGGCCTTGGCGTAGAACGCCCGCGCCGCCGGCACGCTGCGACGCTTCGTCGCGACGTCGTGCGCCAGGTTGATCGCGAGGAAGTTCGCCTCCTCCTTGTCGCAGCGCGCGCTGAGCTCACCAGGGGTGCGGTCGACGATCACGCTGCTGTCGTACTTGGAGAGTTCGTCCACGGCATCCGGCGAAACGCGGTAGTCGATCACCTGCCGGAGCATGTCGTGGTGGTGCATCGGGAACTCGTGGGGGATCTCCTCGTTGGTGAGGATGGAGTACTTCCACGGGCCGTTGTTGAACCATACCATCCGCGTCGCAGTGGCCTCGTTCGGCTGGCCGTACTTGCCGATCATCTTCATCGCGGCCTTGCGGGGCTCGTCCTTCCAGCTTCGCAGAAGGGTCTGCACGTCGTCGCCCGCCACGCGGCCGGTCGTCATGGCCATCTTGCCGCCCGTCTCGCAGGAGCACTGCTGGGCGGACGCGAGGGTCGAAGTGGCAACGGCCATCGCCGCGATCGTGTAAATCTTGATATTCATGTCTCTCCACCTTCGGCGGCCCACACATTGGCGGGCACGCCTGCATGAGGTAGATACAATCCCCGGAGCGAGCTTTCTAATGGCGCTGTAGAAAAACTCCGTTCCGCTTGCAGGTTTCAGGTTTCAGATTGCGAGTTTAAGGTTGAGAGGTGAGTATTGAGACCGGAGCCTTCTCCCTCAACCTGCAACCTGCAACCTGAAACCTGCAAGCGGGCAAATTCCGTTATAAAGCGCCCGGTACAAGTTGTATGGATCTCCATGAAGCGAACTCCGCCATGACGGACGAGGAGCTGGCGCGCAAGGCGAAAGGCGGCGACGGCCAGGCCTTCGTCGAGCTCGCGCACCGCTGCCAGCACACCGTGTACCGGGTGGCGTACCGATTCTCCGGATCGGCCGAGGACGCGGACGACCTCTGTCAAGACTGCTTCATCCACGCCTACCGCCAGATCGGCAAGTACGACCACCGACGCCCGTTTAAGCCGTGGCTCATGCGGGTGTGCTCCAACGTATGTCTGAACTGGGCGAAGCGCCGACGAAAAACGCACGAATTAGAGGAACCCCTCGCCGGCAGGGATTTTGCCGACGGAGCGGAGAGCATGGAGACTTCCACCCTGAAGAAGCTGGAGAAGCAGTCCGTCCTGCGCGCGTTGCAGGCGGTGCCGGCGGAAATGCGGCTTCTGCTCGTGCTGCGCTTCGTGTCGGGCCTCACGCTGCGGGAGATCTCCGAACAGACGGGCGTCAAGCTTCCCACGGTCGCCTTCCGGATCTCGAAAGGGATCCAGAAGCTGCGGGAGCGGCTGAGCCGAGAGGCGGTGGAATGATGGACTGTCGCGCCTGGGAGGAGCGGCTCACGTTGTACGTGCTTTCGGAGCTGGACCGGGCCGAAGAGCTGAGGCTGGAAGAGCATTTGCGGGAGTGCCGCTCCTGCCGGGAAGAGGTGGCGGCGCTCCGACAGGACCTCCACACGATCGAGGAGAGCATGCGTGCCGAGCTTCGAGCTCCGGCGGGCGTGGTTCAGGCCGTCGAGACGTTTGTTCGGGCGCACGAACGGCCCCGCCCTCTAGCGGTCGGTGCGCGGCGGTTCCGCGTGCTGTGGCCGGCGTTGGCCGCGTCGGTCGTGTTGCTAATCGCCGTCCTGGCCCTCTTCCCGAAGCGCGACTCCTCCACCCTCGTCGCCGCGGCCGGCGACTTCTCCACGGCCCCTACTCGCGAGCAGCCGCCCTCCCCGTCCATGCTGTCGACGATGTCCCGCGAGATGGGCTTTCCCGTGACGCCCCGGCCGCCTCGCCCTGGCGCCCGCCTCGTCGGATGCTGGATCGCTTCGCTGAAGGGCGGCAAGGCGGCCGCCTTCGCCTACGAGTACCGGGGGCAGCGAGTCGTCGTATACGAGGCTCCGGCCGCTTCGGCTTTCCTCGATCCAGACCGGGAAGTGCCTATGTTCGGCAAGACCCTGTTCTGCCGAGAGTGGCGGGACAAGGCGGCGGTCGCGTGGCGAGTGGGCGGTCGCGTGTTCATCCTTATCTCTCGTCTAGACGAGAAGTCCCTCATCCAACTCGCCGAGCCGCTCATGCGGTCGACGTAGAAGTCAGAGGCCGGCTTCCGAGGCGGCTAAAATCCTGAGTGGGAGGCGCCGGCAACGCTTGCCGGAGCGTGGGTCCCCTGTCGAAAGCCGCGGTACCGGTCCCGCACCATCTCGGCAGGATCGCACCCAACCTCGTCATTCCGAATGCGGGAGAAGCTGTCGACGACACCGGCAAGTGAACCCTTGGCCGATTGAACATGGACAGGGGTAGGTTCAAGCGAATTGGTCGGGGCGACACGATTCGAACGTGCGATCTCTTCCACCCAGTGGGTGGAAGAGCCGGTTCCCGGTGCCCTGTTGCGGCCGCTTTCAAGTTCGGTTTGGTGGTCGTTGATCGCCGTCAGTCGACCTGGTTACGGCGCATAGGGCGCATAGGGTGACAAATAGGGGAACGAGTTCCCGATCGCGGGAATCTGCGCTCTTCCGGGCGGCTGTTCGGGAAGCACGCTTGGGTCGCTGACACCTTCATTGGAATCGCGCCCGCTCGTGAAGCTTTAAATCGGCTCGCGAAATCTCCATAGACAGCTTGAGGCCGAACGCGATCACGGTCTCGCGTGACATCGCTCGGCCCTCGCGAGCGAGCCGCTCCAGCTCATCCAGTCCTAAGCGCTCCGAAAGGCAGGCCTTAACCCGTTCAAGCAGCGCTTGTTCCCACGGAGGCAGCTTCTTGCCATGGCGCAGGAGCGCCTCGGTCGCTCCCAGCAGCTTGCCCCCGTCCGCATCTCTGGACATTTGGATTGCGCAGTGGGTGAGGATCACTAGCCCTTCGCCCCCAAGAACCCGAGGAGTGTGATTCCACCTCTCGAACTATTCGCTACTGGGCCGCGCGCTCGCCCTCACATCGGAGTCTACGTAGTGCGCAGCCAGTTCGCAGGACGCCCATGCCACGCCAAAATCGCTGCCCAGCTTCTCGAAGGTGGCCTTAGATAGCTGTATCTTTCCGAAACAGATTCCGTCGGGATCGCCAATTTTCTTCAGGACGGCAGCGAGGTTTAGACTGGCCCACGCCTTACCAGCTTCATTGTTCACCGATCCGTGGTGTTCGAGCGAGCGGTTGAAGTGCCCTAGCGCTTCGTCGTAGAGGTCTTCCTGCGAGCACAGAACCCCCAAGTTATTCTCGATGATCCCACACTGGACGGGCTCTTGGAGCTCCAGCCATAGACCGAGGCTCTCCATGTAGACATCTCTCGCGGTTGCCACATCACCCGACAGATTCAGGAAACTCCCGTAGACGTTAAGCAGGTGTGCCCGGACGGTTGGCGGCTCGATACTCCCCTGGTCGATCAACTTCTTACACCAGGCCAGACCGTCGCCGGCGTAACCGGCATAGCCCCAGAACTTGCGCACTGCGACCGCCAACTCGGCGGCGGGTCCGAATCGGTTGTCGATCGCCCAACTCAGCGCACGGCGTATGTTGTCGTGCTCACGTTCCAAACCGTGCACCCCGTACGACTGCTCGACCACGGAGCCCAGGACCCGGGCGAGCCCCAATGCCCACGAGAAGTGCCTCTCGCCGACCTCGTCCGCCTCGTCCACCTTAAGCTCGGCGAACTGGCGCACCGGCTCCAGAAAGTGGAACCGGCGCGTGCCCTGCTCGTCGTCGGTCACGACGACGAGCGATCTCGCGACGAGGCCGGTGAGGGCGGGAAGCACGTCGTCGACTGATAGCTTCCCATAGGCACACACGTCTTCGGCGGCCTCGAGAGTCCATCCACCGGAGAACGCGGAAAGCCGACCGAACAGCACGCGCTCCGCTTCGGGCAGCATCTCGTAGCTCCACTCGAAGCACGCGCGAAGCGTCTCGTGCCGCTCGACTGAGCCCACCTCTTCGTTCGATAGGGCGGGGAACCTGTCTTGCCAGCGGCCAAGCATCTGCTGCGGGGTCAGCAGAGTGATGTTCGAAGCGGCCTGCTCCAGCGCGAGGGGAATCCCGGCGAGCCTGCGGGTGATCTCGCCGATCGTGGGCGCATTCTTCTCATTTAGCGCGAAGGACGGATTGTGCATACGGGCGCGGTCCATGAACAGCGCCACCGCCTCTGAGCTAGCGATCTCCTCAGGCTCCGCGCCCTCTCCTGGCAGGCTCAGCGGAGGTACTCGATAGAGTTGCTCACCCCGCATCTTCAGCGGCTCTCGGCTGGTGGCCAGAACCTTGAGACCCGGAGCTTCGGAGAGCAACCCCTGGACCACTTTCCCGATTTCTCGCGCCGCCTTTTCGCAGTTGTCGAGGATCAGCAGCAGGTTCTTGTCTGTTAGCCACTCGCGCCAGAGAAGGCCCTGCTCGCACTGGAGCGCGTCCGCCACCTCCCGGTGGAAGCGATCTGCCGACGTCGCGTTCACCAGTTCCACCTGCCACACCCCATCTGGAAATGACTCTACAGCTTCCGCGCCGACCTGCAGGCTGAGCCGCGTTTTGCCGCCGCCGCCCAGCCCTAACAGCGTCACCAGACGGTGCGACCCGAGCAGCTCCCGCACTGAGGCGAGCTCCTCCTCCCGACCCACGAAGCTGGTGAGCTGCAGCGGCAGATTGTGAGGCGCCTGGTTCAGGCTCTTGAGAGGAGGATACTGGGCTCCGTCGCCTTCAGCGCGGGCGAGGAACACCCTTTCCGGCCTTAGCAGATCGCGGAGGCGGTGGCTCCCGAGGTCTTCGAGCTCCACGTGAGGCGGAATGCTGTCCGCGGCAAGCTGGCGCGTCGCCTGCGAAACCAGCACCTGCCCACCATGGGCTGCGCCGCGAAGACGAGCGCACCGGTTCACTGACGGACCGTAGTAGTCGCCGTCGCGGAGTTCCACCTCCCCGCTGTGAACGGCAACCCGCACCCGCAGAGGGGAGCCATTGACTTCTAGCTGCGACAGCTCCCGCTGAAGCTCCAGAGCTGCCATCACCGCATTGCCGGCCCGCTCGAACACGGCAAACAGGCTGTCACCCTCACCGCGCTCCTTGACCAGGCTTCCGTTCCACTCTCGGATGACTTGTTCAGCGATCCCGTCGTGAAGGGCGAGCGCATCCGACATGGCGGCGGGGGAGCGCTCCCACAGCGCCGTGCTGCCCTCGATGTCGGTCATGAGGAACGTCACTGTCCCGGTCGCAACACTGCTCACTGGCTCTATTGTAATCTCCGCGGCTCGGCCGCGGGCGTCCGGCAATCGCGGCAGCTTGCACGGTCGGATACGACGATCCCTCGCATTTCGGCTGGGATTACAAGAGGCACTTTATCGAAGGGGCCATCCGCGAGATCCTCAAGCTGCCAGATCTTGCGGTCTCGCATGAGCGCGCCTTGAACTTGCGTGTGGCTACACACAGGGGATCACAGCCAAACATCATCAAAGTGGCCTAAATACAATGTTTAGGTGCGAATAGGGGCACAAATGAGGCTTCGGTCGTGGATGAGGTCGCTTTCAGAGTGGTACGCAGACCGATCAGAAGCGCACGACGTAAACCTGGTCGGGGCGACACGATTCGAACGTGCGACCTCTTCCACCCCGTGGATGTTTGGCAGGTTCAGCAGGCGTTCTCAGGTACAGCGTATGTTCGCTACTGTCGCTTTCAGTCGTTTTCGGTGGCCTGTGTTGGGGCCATAGGGGTAAGGACAGGGGAGGCACTGCTGGGCAATCTAGATGAGCTGATGGCCACGTACGCGAGGGGCTGGTCGGTGTCGATTTCGTCGGTTGCCCTCAGGCGAAGGAGGGGCTCGACGGTCGCGATGTGATGGAGGATTGGGGCTTAGTCCTCAGGGGATTTGCCGTAGGGGTTGTTGGTGCGGCTGGCCAGCTGGTGGAGGATGGTCTGGGTAGGGGCGGACAGGAGGACCTCGGCGGCGAAGTTCGAGTAGAAGTTGCCTTGGTTCGTCTTGCAGCCGGAGACGAAGAGCATGGGTCCGTCATGAGTGGACAGGAGCTCAGTCCTCTTGTCATCACGCCAGATCCCGTCCGGTTCTCCAGTTACCTGGTCGAAGATCCACTCGCACCGGGCATGGAAGTCGGTGTCGAGCACGTCACCGCCCCCTTCGTCAGCTCGAGGAGGACGGTGGACTTTCCAGTGCCAGACATGCCGGTGACGAGGACTTTGGGCAGTCGGTAGTGTAGCGGGGCATCACCGACCGAACTACGGTGGTTGAGCGATGTCGTGCCTTTGGACCATGGTTGGGGATCCCCATGGGATTACACTGACGGGGTGGCACCTGACGCCTATAGCCGCCGCCTTTACCTCGCAGAGAACGGTCCGTTGCGAAAGGTGCTCCAGCGCGGTGCCTTGGCAGGGCTTCTTCTGGGGGTCGCGTGGCTGATGCTTTGGCTTGCCCGCGACGGGCTGAAAGACAACAGCGGGCAGCCGCTAGGTGCCCTCGACGTCCTCTACTTCGCGGTAGTGACCGTCACGACACTAGGGTACGGAGACATCGTGCCTGTCACCCCGAGTGCACGGGCGATCGTCACCTTTGGTATCACCCTTACGCGTTCTCGTGTGGTTACTACTCCTCACGGCAGCGTATGACTTGGTGCTCCGGCGTTCGATCGAGCGGTGAATCGAAATGAGCAACTTGAAGAGATCCCTCAACGGCCACGTCGTCATCTGCGGATTCGGGGTCAAGGGGCGTTCGGCGGTCAAAGAACTGCTAGAGCGAGGCACTCCCTTAACCCAAATGATCGTTATCGACCAGTCTCCAGAGGCACTTCAGGAGGCGAACCGGCTCGATATCAACTTCCTGCTGGGCAACGCGGCAAGTGAGCGGACCTTGCGCGATGCCGTCGTTGAAAGGGCAGCCCACGTGATCGTGGTGCCCAATAACGATGAGGCTTGCGTTCTCATTTGCCTCACCGTGCGTGAAATAGCACCTCAGGTCAAGATCCGAGCGGCGGCGCGTGAGGAGGAAAACGTTAAGCTGATTCGGCGGAGCGGAGCCGATACCGTCATCGCCCCTTCGGTAAGTGGCGGGCGTCTGCTCGCCTCGGCAACGTCGTCCCCTTGGGCCACGGGCGTGCTGGAAGAGTTGTTCGAACATGGCCGGGGCGCGGATATGTACGACGTGGCGATAAAGGACGGCCGTAACGGTCGCACCCCGAGTGAAATCGGAGCCGACGAAGGCGTCCTGGTGTTGGCCGTCCGAACACGCGCCGGCGTGAAGTTGGCGTTGCGGGACGCCCTCAATCGGCCGCTCGAAGAGGGAGACACCATCGTGGTCTTCTCGCCTCCGGTGGAGCACAACGACGCGGAGGATCGTCAAAGCACCTAGTTCCCGCGCCGTCGGTGGCATCGGGAACGCGGCATTTCGACAGGCAGGCATGCTTACGACCATCCGGTCCAAGGTTCGTCGTCCTGAAGAGCCAAGTCTCTTCGCTCCGGTCTAACGGTGGTGCGGCCCAAGAAGAGAGTGAACCCGATTGTCCTTCCGCAGCCGGCCTTGATCACTCTGCCGTCTGTCCGGCTGCCTTCGGTCCTTTCGTGCACGGCCGAACCTTGCCGAAAGGGAAACGGGAAAAGGGAAAGAAGCAGGTGAACGCCTCTACTCGTGAACCTCGATAGGGGTAGGTTCAAGGAATCTGGTCGGGGCGACACGATTCGAACGTGCGACCTCTTCCACCCCATGGAAGCGCGCTACCAAACTGCGCCACGCCCCGAAGCAAGACGGAATCATACCCCTTCGGAAGCACCCTCAGCGCTACTCGACACCCGAAGGAGGCGCTGGCGGTGCGTGGCCCGTCCGGCCACTCTGGGCGGGGAACCCACCCGGAGGAGGTGGGGCCCTTGATGGCGGACTCAGGCACCGTTTCCCCGCGGAACATGCGCGCCGCGAGGAATATCAACCCGCCCAGCACCAGGGCGAGCAACGGAGCGACGATCTTCCAGGGAACCTCCTGCCTCATCCGTGCGTGAACCCCGGCGCTAACGATCGGGAGCCGCAGGCGGAGCCACAGGACCGCGCCCCGCCCGGCGGCGCGGGTGCCTTGATCTCTTCAGCTTTCGCGGCCGGTTCTCCGCAACCGATGAGGGCTCCTAGCAGAAGGGTGGCCAAGGGAGGGCAAATCATGTGACGAAGGCAGTTCATACTCTTTCTCCAAAGAGTGGGGAGGCGTTCCAACGTCCCCACTTGATGCATCCGGTCAGACTTAGTCTTGGCAGGACATGTCGGAGCTCCACGGGTAGCAGACCTCCCGGAAGAAGCGGTACTGGCAGTCGCCGGGCCCGCGCGTCCGAGGCGTACGGCCAATGTCCATCATGCTGAGCAGATCGCCTTTCTGCGGT
The DNA here is from genome assembly GCA_030447945.1 of Fimbriimonas sp. The sequence continues at coordinate 14,467 of JAUJNV010000046.1, forward strand.
TCTTGGCACTGCCGTCGAACCGGACCACGTTCATGCTGTCGTTGTAGCGGAAGGCCAGGCGGTTGATCTCGTTGTTGACACCGGTGAAATTGTTGTAGTTCTCGTAGGCGTCAGCCCCGGCCACCCACCACGCGTTCATCGCCACCGACACCGCTTTATTGTTCCGAACCCTCGTAGAGCAAGATCCGCCGGAGGGTGCTTGAGCGCCGAAATGTTCCAGGCGCCGACGCTGAATGGGGCGACGCACACGACAGCTCCGTAAACGGAGATTCCGTAGCTCTTGTTGGCGTACTCCAGGTCCGGATTCTGGGGGGTCTTTGTCCAAGCATCAGTGGCGAGGGTGCCCTGGCGCCTTGAACAGGCCCTCGCTCTTGATGTAAGGCATCAGCCAGCCCGACCAGGTAAACGGCTGGTACGAGGTCTGCTCGCCGACCAGTCGGTGTCCTTGATCGCCATGTCGTCGTTGTCGTTGCCGTACATGTGGTACGCCAGGCCGAGCTGCTTGACGTTGCTGGAGGGAGCCTGCCGACTTCGCGGCATTTTCGCCTGGGCGAACACGGGGAAGAGGATGGCGGCGAGGATCGCGATGATCGCGATCACGACGAGGAGCTTTCGATGGCGAAACCAACGGATTGAGAAGAGCGAGATCGCAATGGTGCCTCCCATGGCGACGCACACGCCATGGGGAACAATATACTACGAATTCCCCCGCACGAGTGCTGCCTGAGGGACCTTTATCGCGGAGCCGTCAGCACCGGGGAACGGCCACCGGTCGTGAAGTACCTCCAGACGTCGACGGCGTACGGAATGCCCATGCCTTCGAGCTTCCGGTCGAGCGTGGCCGCCTTTCTGCTCGCGGCGACGGGAATCCGGTTGCGCTTGTTGGCCGGAGCGGCGGCGAGGGCGTAGTGGGCGGCGGCGTACGTCGGCGAGGCGGCGATGGCGGCTTCGGCGCGGCGGAGGGCGTCGGCGGGCTTCCTCTGGAAAAGCGTCCACGATCGCGAGGCCGGTCAGCGCCGTGCGAGTTCTCGCGCGCCGTGAGCGCGGCTTCGAACAGCATGCGGGGCGGTGCTCGTGTCGGGCGTCCACATCCTTGGGCTCCAGGCTCGCCGTCTGAGCGAGGGCGATGGACTGGTTCGCCGAGTCGATGTACGTTTCGTAGCTCGTGGGCTCGGCGAGGAGCGCCTGCTGGAAGTATTTGCGGCTGTCCTCGCAATGGTTCTGGCGGTTGGCGAGGGCGCTGGAGGAAGCAGTTCACTTCCGGCCGGGGCCCCGCGTCCTTCGCAAGGCCCGCAGAAAGCTCACGAGCACGGAGGTGCGTTGCGCCGGAGGGCAATGTGGGCTTGGGCGGTCTGTACGCCGAGGTCGTTCGCGTCGTTGAGAATCGCCTGCGGATCGCTTCGTCCGAAGCCGTCTCGGCGCCGCGCTCGACCTCGATCACGGCGAGGAGCGCGTAACCGTAGGCGTCGGGGGCGCCGAACCGCTTGTGCTGATCCATCGTGAGCGCCGCGTCGGCCAGCCGGCCGGCTCGTTGAAGGCGTAGCCGAGGCGGTTGACTCATGTCGTTGCGGCGCACGTCCTTGTCGAAAGCGGGCTTCAGGACCTCAATGGCGCGGAGTAGCGTCCGGCGCGCACGGCCGCGTCGGCGTAGCGCAGGAGATTATCGCCGGTCGGCTCGCCCGCGCGGTCCACCCGAGATCCAGGCCCTTGCGGCGGGCCTCGGCGGCGGTCTTGTAGGCGCGGATGACGTTGAGGTTTCCTCGCGAGTACCGCTGACGTTACGTGTGCGGAACGCGCGGTGGAGGCTTACCCCGCCAGCAGATCGAGCGCATCGGAGTTGTTCGGGTCCGCGGGCGACGGCATCCTCGGCGAACTTTTGCGCCTGATCGAAGACGCCCTTGCCGAGATCGCCCGAGCGAGCACGATGCGCGCGGCGTTGGACTTAGGATCCGCGCGCAGAGCGATGCGGCCGGCGAGCAGCGCATCGTCCCACTTGCTCTCCTCCAGCAGACGGGTCGCCCTCTTCGATATGGAACGGCGCGCCCTTCCCCGCCGTTGTCGATGGTGACGGTGAGCTTCTTGGAGCCGGCGGGGCCCTCGGTCGTGTAGGCCTTGAAGGTCAACAGGACTTGCCGTCCCCTCCTCCGCGAGCGAATCCACGCGAAACTCGTAGGGCGTGCCGGTGTCGCTGTCCTGCAGGTCGTTGCCCACGTAAAACTCGACCTGATTCACCGGGGCGGAGGATTGGACGGTCACCTGGAAGAGGCAGCTCGCCGACGAGGGTCTCCTTCCTTGGCGTTGACCTTCAGCACCGCCAGGGGCTGCTTCGGCTTTTGGACCTTGGCGGGCGGTTTCTGGTCTTTGGCGTCTTTCGCCCTGAGCGGGCGCGGAGGGCGAGACGGGCCAAAAGGGCGGCGAGAAGGAGAAGGGTTCTCATGCAACGTTCCTAACGTTTAGTATGACGTTCAAAGGGCGTTAGGCGTTGGGCGTTGGGCGTTAGGGAGCCCAGATGACGCCCAACGCCCAACGCCTAACGCCAAATCCGATGCTTCCTCCAGTGGGCGATCACCCGCGGGACGTAGCCGAAGAGGTTGAGCACGTCGCAGAGGTCGCGACCACCGTTAAGGCCTTGCGGCGCGGCGGCGGAGAGGAGGAAGCGAGGTCGTAGACGAGGTAGGAGAGGAAGGCGGCGTTCCCTCCGAGGGCGATCGCGGGAGTCGATCGGCGAGAGTCCAAGCGGCCCTGGAGGCGGGCGATCCAGATGCTGGAGGCGATCAGCGAGAGCACCCAGCAACCGACGAAGCTAAAGTCCCGGCCGCAGAGCGCTCCGTACGCCACGGCGGCGACCGGGCCGGGAATGAGCGCCCATACCGGGGCGCCCGCCAGTTGGAGCTCCCGCACCAGCCAAGCCGCAACCGCCAGCACGAGCGGTAGCATCGCGGCGGAGTAGTTGGCCTCCCGGCGGGTGCCGCGCATCGCGATCCGCATCAGCTCCAGCCCGATCAAGAGTCCGACGACCGCCCCGAGCGCCGGTCCCACGCCTGACGACGGGAGCGGCTTGGGAAGCAGCGACAACCCCTCCACCATCGCCGCGATGAGCGCGAGGCTGACCACGTACATCGCACCGACGCGGCGAATGAAGGCGAGCCGAAGGTCGTACCGCTCCTGGGAAACGTTGCCAGGGACCTCCAGAGGTTCGGGGATGTAGTTGGGGACGTACATGGGGGGAGGCGTTGAGGCCTTGGGCGTTAGGGCGTTGGGGGAGCGTTGCCATTCTGCCAGAGGGAGGCGACGCGCGGTTTGGGAGTGCGGTGCTTTAGCGCCGCTTTCTCTAGCGCCACCCGCCGCGCGTTCTGCAGACGAGAAGCTGTAGGAGCAAGACGGCGTCCGGCCGCCTTACGGCAAGCGGCGCTGGATCCAATGGGCAGAGGGTCGCCGCACTCCCAAGAGGCTTCGATATTCTCTACGGCTTCACCTCAACCGGCTCCGGGAGACCTAGATCCTTCAGTTGGGGGAGGATCGTCTTCTTGTCGCCGACGAGAACGAGCACGCCGCGCTCCAGGGGGATGCCCGCGTTCGCAGCGGCGTTCAGGTCGGCGGCGCGCAAGGTGGCGAGGGTGCGGAGGTCCTCCGCGAGGCCGGAGAAGGGGCGGCCACTCAGGTAGAGGCCGGCGGCGGCGCCGATCAGGCCCTCGAGGCTGGAGAGGGACTCGACGACGTTCTGGCGCCGCGTGGACGCCGCCTTGGCCGACTCGGCCTCCGTCACGTCGCCGGTCCGAATCATGCGAAACTCGGCCAGGAACTCCCGGACGGACGCGCCTGTGACGTCCGCTCGGACGTCGGCCACGGCGGCGAGGAATCCCACGGCGGGATCGAATGAGTAGCTGGAACCCGCGCCGTAGGTGTACCCCTTCGCCTCGCGCAGGTTCGAGTTCAGGCGGCTGGTGAAGCTGCCGCCCAGGACCGTGCCGAGGGAGAGCAACCGCTCGCGCAAGGGGTCGCCGTAGGCCGGAGCGGGCATCACGAACCGGACGACGGTCTGCACCGCGTCCGGGCGATCGACGATGACGACGCGGAGCTTGTCGTTAGCAGGGGAGGGGTAGGCCGCCGGGCCGACGGGCGTGCCGGTGCGTCGCCAGGCTCCGAAAGCCCGCTCCAGCGCCCGTCGCACCTGCGCTTCGGGCAGGCTTCCCGCGACGAAGAGCGCCGCCCCGTCGGGCCGGAACACCAGCTCGTGCGCGGCGCGTAGGTCCGCCGGCGTCAGCCGCGCTACCGTCTCCGGCGTACCGGAGATCGGGCGGCCGTAGGGGTGGGCGAGGCCGAAAACCTCACGCAGGGCGCCCTTGCGCGCCCGCTCGCCCGGGTCGTCCGCCTCCTGCTCGAGACCGGCGATGGTCAGCCGCTGCACGCGCGCCCATTCCTTAGGATCGAAGCGCGGACGCAGGACGGCCGACGAGGCGAGACTGAGGGCCCGGTCGAAGCTCGAAGCGAGCGAGGACAGAGAAACGATCGTGCCTTCGCGGGACGCACCGGCGTAGAAGCGGGCTCCGAGGCCCTCCAGCGCCGCCTCGAACGCCCGCGCGTCGAGCTTGCCGGTGCCCTCGTCGAGCATCTCGGCGGCGAGCGCGGCGCGGCCCGCCTTCTCCGCCGGGTCGAGCGTCGCGCCCCCCTTCAGAGCGAGGTTGAGCGACATCAGCGGCAGGTCGGGTCGCCGCCAGTAGTGGACCTTCAGCCCGTTCGAGAGGGTCATCTCCACGGGGAGGGGCGGGGTGAAGTCCCGCGGGGGCAGGAGCGGGGGTCGCTGGTCGCGCGGATCTTCCCCGGCCACGGGCGCAAGGGAGGCGAGGAGCGGACTCTCCGGCTTCGTCTCCTTCGGGAGGACGCGAAGGATCAGCCTGGCTTTGGGATCCAGCACGCGGCGGGCGACGTCGCGCACGCCCCGGGTCGTGGCGCGGCGGTAGCGCTCGAGCTCGCGGCGGAACGAGTTCGGCTCGCCGAAGTAGAACTCGAACTCGTTCATCCGGTCCGCTTTCTCCTGGATGGACTGGAGGCTCGACAGCAGCCCCAGCTCCCGCTTGGCGACCTGCCGTCGCAGCTCCTCGTCCTTGGGACCCTCGCGCCGGAAGCGGGCCAGCTCGTCGTCGATCGCGCCCTCCAGGCGATCCAAGCTCACGCCCTGGGCCGCGGTCGCGTCCACGTAGAAGAGAGAGCCGAGCATGAGGGACTGCTGAAAAGCGGCCACGTCCGTCGCGAGCTTGTCGCGGACGACGAGACGCTGGTAAAGGCGGCTGTTGATCCCGTCGGTAAGGGCCGCGGCGGCGAGATCCATCTCGGCGTCGCCCGGGCGGTAGTAGGGCGGGCTGTGCCAGACCATGATCGTCTTGGCGTAGGCGACCTCGTCGTGCATCGTGACCCGCTTCACGGCCGTGAGCCGCGCGGGCGGCGCCGGCTTGCGCGGCGGTTCGGGGCCGCGGGGAAGGGTGCCGAAAAGGTTCGCGATAAGGGGCTTGATCGCGTTCCGATCGATGTCGCCCGCCACCACGAGCGAAGCGTTGTTGGGCACGTAGTAGGTCGCGAAGAACCCCTTCACATCCTCCACGCTCGCCGCCTCCAGGTCGGCGTGCGAGCCGATGACGCTCGTGTGATAGGGATGCCCCTCGGGGTACATGAGGCCGCTGATCGCCTCGTACGCCTCGCCGTACGGAGTGTTTTCGGTGCTCTCGCGCCGCTCGTTGCGCACGACGTCCCGCTGAAGGTCCAGCTTCTCCTTCGTCATCGTCCGCCCCAGAT
>JAUJNV010000047.1 GCA_030447945.1 Fimbriimonas sp.
AGATGGTCGGAGCGGGATAGCCCCACTCCTCAATCATATAGGCGCTTCCCATTTCGCCGTCGACGCCACGCTCCGTGCCGATTCAGGCAAGCATCTTGGGAAGGCCGTCCTCCCCGAGTTCCTGAGCGATGCGCGGCAGTCCAGCGAGGGCGAAAGCTTCGTCGACCCGCAGGTAGCCACCGTTCTGGTGGCGCAGGAACTCGACGTAGCTCCACGGCAGGCGGAGCCCGACGGCCGCCTCGGCGCGGGCCACCATCTCGTCGGTGAGCGGAGCGCCGTAGGTCCGGTCTAACCTCCGGACCCGCTCCGCCTCCATCTTCGCACGGCGCCGCCGGGAGAAGAGTCGACCGAGTCGGCTCATCGACTCGATGACGTCCTCCGACTCGATCTCCGCTCGGGGCTGCCAGAGCCGGCGAGCGAGCTCGGCGATCTCCTCCCGGGCATCCATGACTCAACCCGCTGCCGCCGCTTCGACTCCGACCGGCTCCGCCATCCGGCGGCCCACCGCTCTCGCGATCGTTCGCAGCTCCGGCATGAGGGACTCGAACGACTCGATGGTGACGCTCTGCGCGCCGTCCTTCAGGGCGTGGTCGGGGTCCGGGTGGACTTCGATGAGGAGCCCGTCGGCGCCCACGGCGACGGCGGCGCGGCTCATCGGGGGGACGAGCTCGCGGCGGCCGGTGCCCTGGGAGGGATCGACGATCACGGGCAGGTGCGAGAGGCTGTGGAGGGCAGGCACGGCGGAGAGGTCGAGGGTGTTGCGGGTGTGGGTCTCGAAGGTGCGGACGCCGCGCTCGCAGAGCATGATCCGCTCGTTGCCCGCGCTCGCGATGTACTCGGCGGCGAGGAGCCACTCCTCGAATTTGGCGCTCATGCCCCGCTTCAGCATCACGGGCACACGGGACAGGCCCACCTCGTGCAGGAGGTCGTAGTTCTGCATGTTGCGGGTGCCGACCTGGAGGATGTCCGCGTACTCGGCGACCTCCTCCACCTTGCGGACGTGCATCACCTCGGTGACCACCTTCAGCCCGAATCGCCGTCCGGCCTCCTTGAGGAGACGGAGGCCCTCGACGCCCATCCCTTGGAAGGAGTAGGGGGACGTGGAGGGCTTGTAAGCTCCGCCACGGAGAATGCGCGCGCCCGCGCGGGCCACGGCCTCCGCCGTCTTCATGAGCTGCTCCTCGGACTCGACGGTACAAGGGCCCGCCATCATGACAACCTCGTCACCTCCGATGGCGACACCGCCCACATCCACCACCGACCGTTCGAGCCGTGACTCGCGCGCCACGAACTTGTACGGCTTGGTGATGAGGATGACGTCCTCGACCCCGGCGAGGGCCCGCAGACCTTCGGCCGCCTCGACCTTGTCGGCGTTGGTGCCGCCGACCGCTCCGATGACCGTCTTTTCGACGCCGTAGATAGGGTTCACGACGTAACCGAGCCCGACCAGCCGGCCCTCGACCTCCTGAATCTGTTCCGCGGGACACCCGCTGCGCATCACGACGATCATCGGGCCACCGCCATCGGGCTCATGACGCCCCTTAACGCTTCTACGAAAAGATCGATCTCCTCGTCGGTGCCCACACTCACCCTGAGGCACGTCGGGTTCCCCAGCACGTCGCCCGAGCGTACGATTACGCCTCGCTCCATCAGCGCCTGAAACACGGGCCGCGCGGGCTGCCCGAGGTCCGCCCACACGAAGTTCGCGTACCCCTCGCAGGGCGTCGCGCCCACCTCGCGGAAGGCGCGCGCGATCCGCTCCAGGCCGCGCCGGTTGTTCGCCACCGTCTTCGCGACGTGCTCCTCGTCCCCCAGCGCGGCCACGGCCGCCGCCTGCGCCAGAGCGTTCACGTTGAACGGCTCGCGGGCGCGGTTGACCGCGTCCACGACCTCTTCGGATGCCATGCCGTACCCCACGCGGATGCCGGCGAGGCCGTGGGCCTTGCTCAGCGTGCGCAGGCCGACGACGTTATGGCCCTCGCGGATGTGATCCCGCGAGTCCGGCAGCTCGGGCACGTGCGCGGCGAACTCGTAGTACGCCTCGTCCAGCACGACCACGGTTTGCGGAGGAAGGTCGGCGAGCAACCGGTCCACTTCCGACTTCGTCACGATCGTGCCGGTGGGGTTGTTCGGGTTGGCGATGAAGAGGAGCTTCGTCCGCTCCGTCGCCGCCCGGGCCATCGCAGGGAGGTCGTGGCGATAGTCGCGGTCGAGGGGCACCTCCACCAGGCGGCACGGGACGAGTTGCGCGGTGGGGCCGTAGCGCGCGAAGGAGGGATCGCCGGTCAGCACTTCGTCCTCCTCCGAGCCCAGGAAGATCAGGCCCAGGAGATGGATGAGCTCATCGCTCCCGTTGCCGACCATGATCTGCGAGGTCGGAAGGTTCAGCTTCCGGGAGAGCGCGGCCTTGAGGTCGAACGCGGCCCCATCCGGATAAATGTGCATCGTCTCCGCCGCCTGCCGCACCGCCTCGACCGCCTTGGGCGACGGACCCAGGGGGTTTTCGTTGCTCGCAAGCTTCACGACCCGGTCGAGTCCGAGCTCGCGCTTAACCTCCGCGACGGGCTTCCCGGGCGAATACGGCTCCATTCGCAGGACGTTGGGGCGGATGGGAATGCTCACAGGCTCTATTGTGGCGTGTTGGACGCGAGGAGAGGGCGTTTGGGGCTTTAAGGCGTTGGGGCCTTGAGGACGAGAGGGAGTCTTCAACCAGCGCAGGACCAAGGAGAAGCCACCCGCGCGCCAACGCCCCAACGCCCCAACGCCCCAACGCCTTCTCCTCACATCCCCGGGAGCGCCTCAAACGGGGTGTAGGCCAGGCTGTCCACGCCCTTTGCGCACTCCAGGCTTCCCGCGAGCGTCTGATTTTGGAGGTTCAGAACGGCAATCCCGCCCGAGGCGGCGAAGCTGGCATAGGCGTAATCGCTGTAGGGATGAACCACGATGGAGGAAGACCGGCTCCTGGCGCCTGGGCGGCTGGGCGGCCGAGCCACGCGGAGGCGCTTGACTTCCTTTTCCGACCAGCTGCTTAGGAAGGCGATCTCGCCGCTGCCCGGGTGGCTGACGAGCGCGTGCTCGGAATCCCGGGTCACCGCGATGCTCAACGGGGAGCCGTGGGAGGGGAACGTCTTGCGGAGACCGAGGGTGGCGGTATCCACCGTGGCGACGGTGCCGCTCCGGCTGTCGCTCAGCCAAAGCGTCTCCCCGTCCGGAGCAATCGCAATGCTGTCGCTCGGCGGGATCGAGGGTGCCACGGTCGCCATTTTCTGGCGGAGATCGAGCACGGTCAGCCCCTTCGCCCCCGAGCTTGCGGTGTATACGGTTTGGCCCTTCCGCGAGAGGGTGAAGGTTTCCCCCTCTCGCGAGCCCCGCGTGAGCGTCTGCTCGACTCTTTGCTCGACCGTGTCCACGACCAGAATAGCGGGTGGCCGGTGGCTAGCAACGGCAACATGCCTATCGTCCAGCCAAACCGGATCGTGCAGTCCCCGGTACGCGCCGAGCGGCATCCGCCATGAGATTTTCCGCTGGGGGATGTTAATCAACGTGAGAGAGTCTCCCTCCGCTTGCGGAGGTCCGGATTGGCAGGAGATCGCACGGTATCCGATCGGAGCCACCACGAGTGATCTATGGCCCTTGCCGATGAGAATCGTGCCGCTCGTGGCTCCGCTCGTCAGGCTGATAAGGGCCACGGTACCCTTCTGGCTGTCGAGCGCCAGAAGGGTCCCTTCCGTCGAGGGAAGGCCCGGGCTGGCCTTCGCGTAGGTGGCGGAACCCGTGGGCAAGAAGACCTCCAGGCCACCCCACATCGCGGCGGACGCGACGAGCACCGCCAGGATCAGACATACGAGCGACACCGGCCCAACGTTGATCTTTTTAGACATCCCACTTCCCACAGCCATTGCTTGCTCGGGGTGCTCTACTGGCATGGCGAGAGGGGGAGTTCCGGGTCCTAGGTCCTTTGGAACACGCGTGTGAAGGGCGATCGCCTAACGTCGCCGGCCGACGCCTCGCTACCATTGGGGAGGCGAGTAGTCGACCGCGTCCGGTTTCGTGCCGCACTCGATGCGGGCGACCATTTCACGCTTCCCGGGATCCACCATCGCGACCGCGCCGGAGGTGAAGACGTTGACGTAGGCGTGGCGCCTCGCCGGATGGACGACGAGGCCGGAGGAGCCCGAGTCGTAGGCAAGCGGGACGTCCTCGCCGGCACGAACATCCGGCGGCTACGGGCCCTTGGAGCCCATCTTTGCGCGCCGTAGTTCCGTCCAGTAGGGTAGAGCGTTGCCGTACCGCTTGCCCGGAGCGCCCCCTCCGTTGCCATCGATCCTGCTCAGCGTTAGGGCCGCTCCGTTCATCAGATCGCCACGGGGCTTCAGATCCAAATGAACGCGGTACTCGTAGCGCGCCGCGTCGTCCGTCCGCACGTCGCCGTCGAAGACGCCGTACCCGCGCCCGTTAGTGATTTGCAGGTCCTCGACCGGATGCTCCTCTCGTCCCAACCGAGCGATCGCTCCATCACCTTCGCGGATGTCCAGCATGAACGGCAGCCGCTCGTTGTAGGTCTCGATCGTCCCCTCCCATCGCCCGAAGAAACTGGCGGGTACCGGATCCCCCGGATCCTCGGGCTTGAGCGCCGCTCGCTCCGCACGAAGACGCTCCTCCAGTACGGGTACCACGGCGGCGACGGCGTCGTCCGACGATCGCACGGCAAGAGCGCTCTGGCCGTTGGTGACGATGGCGACGACGAGGTCCAGCTCGGGAACGAGCGTCAGGGCCGTGGTCACTCCACCCATCTGCCCCATGTGCTGCACGATGTGAGCTCCCAGACGGTCCCGATTGCTGGCCCAGCCAAGGCCGTAACCCCGCGTCTCGTCCATGAGGATGGACGGGCGATGCATCTCCGCGAGCACGTCGGGGGAGAGGAGGCCGGGGCCTTGGCCAAGGTGGAACCGGCCAAAAGCGAGCAGGTCCTCGATACTCGCGTAAGCGGCCGAACCGCCCGGGTGGTCGAATGTGTAGTGGGGATAGGGGACGCCATCGGGGCCGTAGGCGACGGCTTCTCCGCCCTCGGCCGGGGCGCCGATGGAGGAGTCTCGCATGCCCAGGGGAGCGAACACCTCGTCCGCCATGAACTCCGCGTAAGGCCGCCCAGAGAGCCGCTCGATCAGCAGATCGAGCAGTCCGTAGCCGAGGTTGGAGTAGTGGTACCGCTCGCCCGGCGGGGAAAAGAGCTTCGCGTAGCGCTGGATGACCTCGTCCATCGGAGGCCGCCGGCAGGGCTCGTCGGCATAGAAGAACCGGTAGAACGTGGGCAACCCCGCGCTGTGGTCGGCCACGCGCCGCACCGTCGCCCCCTGCGCGTCACCCGCCTTCCCCTCGATCCTGGCACCTTCCAGGTAGTCGTTCAGGGGCGCGTCCAGATCGACGAGCCCCCGCTGCGCGAGGAGCATGAGCCCCGTCGTCGTCATCGGCTTGGTCACGGAGGCGAGCGAGTACGGCGTCTGCGGCGTCGCGGGGGTGCCCCGCTCCCGGTTTGCGAGCCCGGCCGCACCCAGCAGAAGCGTCTCCTTGCCCCGCGAGATGCCGTACGTTACCGAGGGAGGGTGAGCGGATCGAGAGCCCGGACAAGGTTCTCTTCGAACTCACGCAGCGAGGCGGGAACGGCAGACGGGCGTAGGCTCACGGAGCAAGAGTATCTCGAAAGAGTTGAGCGTTGGAGGTTGAGGATTGAGGGTTGAGGGAGACGGCTCCGGTCTCAATACTCAACACCCAACGTCCAACGCCCAACCCTCAGCCCTTCCCGCCAGGGGGCGGAACCTTCGGCTGGCTCACGGGCGGCTTCGTGCCCACGCCGCCCCGGCCTAGTTCCTTTCCGAGGGTCTTCTGGCTGGGGTCGCTCAGGCGGCGTTGCTCCGACTCGCGGAGGCGGCGTGCCTCGTCCGCATCGCGCACGATGCGCGGCGTGAGGAACACGAGCAACTCGGTCTTCGTGTTCTGCTTCGACGTCGACCGGAAGAGATTCCCGAGGATCGGGATGTCGCCAAGGAGCGGGATCTTCCGCACCCTCGAAGTCACGACCGAGCGGATGATGCCGCCCAAGATCACCGTCTCGCCGTCGCGCACCGACACCGTCGTGTTCGCTTGCCGCTGGTTGACGATCGGCGCGTTGAAGTCGGTGAAGCCCTGGAGGTCGTTCGCCGTCTGGCTCACGTCCATCGTCACGTACCCGTTGCTCGTGATCCGCGGGGTGACCGTCAGGACGATGCCCACGTCCTGGAAGTCATAGTTGAAGGTCAGGTTGCCGTTCGAGTCTTCGCGCGTGCTCAGCACGTACGGAATGCTCTGGCTGATGTTGATCTCGGCGGGCGCGTTGTTCGACGTGAAAATCCTTGGCGTCGAGAGCACCTGGAACTTGTCGTCGCGCTTGATGGCGCTCACAAAGGCTGAGAGCTGCGTTCCCGTGAGGGTGTACCGGAACCCGTCGGTGTTCGCGTTCGCCCCGTTCAGGCCGAAGTTCGATTCGCCCGTTCCGGTCGTGCCGGGGGTGCCAAACGGGTTGCCCTGGACGTACTTCCACTCGACCCCGAAGGCGCTGCTCGCGTCGAGGGTGGCCTCGATGATGATCGTCTCGATCATCACCTGCTCAGGAATGCGGTCCAGCTGGGTGAGGATGCTCCGGATCAGCTCCTGGTTGTCCGGCGTCGTCACGACGATGAGCGAGTTGGTGCTGACGTCGGGGATGACCGTGATCTGGCCCGTGAGGTCGCGCACGTTGACGAGACGCCCCTGAGCGTCCCGCGCCGTCTGAGCGCCACCCGGGCCGGGGCGTTGCCCTTGGCCGCCTCCTCCGAAAACGCGGTTGAAGCCGCCGCCTTGCTGAACGCCGATGGAGGTCATTAGCTCACCTTCCTCGGCGTCGGGGTCGGCGAGCATGAGCTCCATCGACTGCTCGTCCGGCTCCACCGAACGACCGCCGCCCAAGCCTCCGCCCTGGTTCCGCCGTCCCCCTGCGTTGTTCCGGTTTCCGGCGTTATTACGATTCCCCGTGTTACGGTTTCCGGCGTTGTTGGGGCGCTGGGCCATGCCCGTCCCGGCGCCTTGGCGGGTGCCGAAGGCTTGCTGGAGCAGCGTCGCCACTTGGTCGGCGCGGGCGTTCTCCAGTTGCAAAACGAACGCCGCATTCTCCAGCTTGATCTCGGTGTCGAGCTCGGCGATGACCTGCTCGACGAGCTTGAGGTTCTGGTCGGTCGCCGTAACGACGAGCGCATTGGTTCGGGGATCGCTCACCACCGTTCCGAAGGACGCCTGGGCGGAGCCGAACCGCATCGCCTGCTGCATCCGCTGCATCGGGTCGATGTTCTGCGTGCCGATGCCGCCGCGACCGCGCGGGGCATTGGAGACGAGGACGTTTTGAACCACGGGCGCGAGATCGTCGGACGACGCGAATTGAAGCTTGAAGACGCGCGGCTTCTGGGGCTCTTCGGTCTGTCGGTCAAGTTGCGTGATAAGGTCCTGAATCTCTCCCTGCTCACGATCCGGAGCGTTGACGATTACCGAGTTGCTGAAGTCGTCCGAAGAAGCGCGAACCGTTGGACCTTGTCCCGGCACTCCGCCCGCGAAGCGCCCGCGTCCGCCTTGGCCACCGCCGCCGAATCGGTTGCCACCCCGGCCGCCCTGGCCACCTCCGCCCGCGCCGCCCATCATCTGCTGAAGGCCGGCCAGCGGGTTAGGAGTGGTCGCGAAAACCTCATTGATCACACGGGCGACCTGGCTCGCGTTCGCGAACTTGATCGTGTAGATCCTCAGGTTGTTGCCCGAGCCCCGCTGGTTCATCATCTGCATGATTTGCTCGGCGGTGGGGCCCCCGCCTCCGGCGCCGCGGCCTCCGCCACCTTGCCGGATGACGAGCAGCTTCCCGGACTTCTCGATGCGGTAGCCCTTGAGCCCCAGCGTCGTCGAGAGGATCTGGAAGGCGTCGTTCAGCGACACCGGCTTCGCGCTGGTGAGCGTAATCGGGCCGGTGAGCGCGGGATCCTTCACGATCGTGATGCCGGAGGTACGCGAGAGGAGGGAGATGACGGCGTCGATGTTCGCGTTCCGGAAGTCCAGGCTGATCCTCGTCCGCGGGTTAAGCGCGAACGACGACCACGCCGGCCGCTCCACTGCACCCGCGCCGGTGTCGAACTGTGCGAATGAGCCCGCGGGGGCGACGCACACCAGCGCCGCCAGAAAGACCTTTATTGCTCTCATCATTTAGTTTCCACCGGCCCGGTTCTGGGCCCTGTTTCTACGCCTTTCGGCCCTTGCTTGGTCTCGGGTCGTCGCCGCCTCACCGTTCGAGCCGGCGACCGGTGCGACGGCAAGAGGCTGGGGGCCTGCCACGGTTCCGATATTTCCCGGCAGCGCCGGCGCGATCTGCGGCGCGATTTCCTCTTCGGCGCGGGTGATGATCGACTCGCCCCCCGCCGCTCCCCGCAGCCCGATCCCCTCGGAGGAGATGCGCACGACCGTCGCGCCCTGCCGCTCCCCGCAGCCCGATCCCCTCGGAGGAGATGCGCACGACCGTCGCGCCCTGCCACTTCTGGCCGAGGCGGACGAACTGCGAATCGCCCCCCGGGCCCTCCAGCAGCGCAGTCGGGACTCCATCGATCGTCGCCATACCCGTGAACTTCCAGCCGGAGGGTGCCCCGCCCATGCCGATCGTCCCACCCGGTATCGGCTTGGGAGCGGTATTGGTGGCCTTCGCCGCCCGTGCTACGAGAGGCTTGAACGCATTCGTGGCCGGCATGTTCACCGGGCCGAAGCGGGCTTCGTAGTCGGCTGGGAGCACGCCCGTAATCTTCGTCGCCTTGGCGACGGCCTTTGGCCGGACCTTTCCCGACCGCTTCGCCGGCGTTTCCGGCGAGGTCAGGACGTAAGCCGCAATGGCCAACGACGCTAGCCCGACCCACAGGATCGGACTGGACTTCTTTTTAGGAGCCTTTGCCACTCTTTACCTCCTTCTTCTCGACCGGCTTCAGAAAGGCGACCGCGCCCACGGTCGCGTTCACGCGGTCGCTCGTCGGATCGGCGGACGCGACCTGAACGAGGTTCACGGCCAGCCGGCTTCCCTGGGAGTCGAGGTCCCGCACGAAGCCCGTCACAGCGGGGAAAGGACCTTCCAGCGAGATCAGAAACGGCACCTGCGCCAGTTCGAACCCCTCGGCCGCGCGCTGGGGTCGGAAGGCGACGAGGCGCAGATTGTGCCGGCGGACCAGAGCCGATACGGTACTCATCGCCGCCGGGGCGACCTGATCCGGCGTCCCGCTCCAGAGGCGCGGGAGGGCCGCCGCAGTCGACTTCTTCCACGCCGCTTCCGCCTGCGCCGTCTCCGTCTTGATCTTTCGCTCCTCTCGGTTCCGACTCAGCGTAGAGCCGATCGCTCGAGGCTTCGACATCAGCATAAAGCCCAGCGTTATGGCCAGGACGACGACGGCGCCGGCCATCAGCACGGCCGACTTGCGCTCGGTCGTCATGTTCGTCGAAATCATTTCGTCGCTCCCCCTCCCGTCGTCCCGCCCGTCCTGGTCGTTTTCGCCTTGGTCCGGGCCTTTTCCTCGGCAAGGGGCACGTTGCCGACCGCGAAGGCGGAGACAGAGAAATTCACTACCGGCGTCTCCTCGATCTTCGTGTTCGTCGCGAAGACCAGTCGTACGTCTCGCAGCCGGGGCTGTCTCGTGAGGCGAGCGAGATACTGCGTGAGGACGTCGTTCCCCTTCGCCGTACCGCGGATGGTCATGGTCCGCCCGCGCTCCATCGTCATGCCGGTGAGCCACACGCCGGGCGGAACCGCGCCGGTGACGACGGCTACGGTGTCGGTGATTCGCTGGGGCGGGGTGAAGGCCTGATTGAGGGCGAGTTCAATCCTCTTCGCGTCGCTCGCGCGGTCGAGGACGCGTTCGCTATCTTTGCGAAGCCGGTTCAGCCGGGCGTTCGCCTTCGACTGCTGGTCGTCGATCTTTTTTTGCGCGTCGCTTCGGTCGAGGTAAACGGTGAGCGCGAGCAGGGCCGCCGCGGCCCAGAGCATGAGCGCGAGCCGCATGCGCCCGCTCTCTTTCCGCCGTTCACGCTCGGTGACGACGGCGGAGGGCTCCAGGTTGAGCCCGATCGTCTCGACCTGCGCGGAGCCTAGAGCCTCCAGTGGGCTGATGACCGTCTCGATGGCCCCCGGCAGAGCGAGGTCCCCGACGGCAACGACCCGGGCGGGAGGGACGCCGGCGGCGGCGAAGGTCCGTTGCACCTCGGCCTCCAGCGCCTCGGGGTTGGTCGCGGGGATCATGCGGCTGTACCGGAGCTCGCCTCCCGCGATCACGTCGATGGCGCTGCCCTCGTGCGTCTTCTGCACCACGGCGCACTCGGACAAACCTAGCTCGCGAGCTACGATCACGGAGCCGAACGCCGCCGGCAGCACACGGCGGACGCGCAAGCCTGCGCCGCGCGCCTCTGCGTGCAGGCGGCTCAGGTTCGACTCGCGGATCGCCCCGATGATCGCCAGCCGGCCCTCCGGGGAAACGTCGTCGGTAAGCTGGAAGTCCATCGCCAGCTCGGCCGGCGGAACCGGAAAGAGCTGCGCCGCCTGCATCCGAAGGATCTGCCCGATCTCCGCACGGCCCACGTTCGGGACGCGCACCGCCCGCACGAAGGCCGTGCGGCGCGACACGGCGGCCACGACATCCCGCTGTCCGTTGAGGTCCGCGGCGGCCTCGCCGACGTCTCCGGCCACCCGGGTCGCGCGGGTGACGAGGTTCAGAACCGCCGCGTGGTCCGGGCTCCACTCGAGGATCGCGCCGGGGGTGGTGTGGGTCTTGCTCACGAATCCTCCTTCAGCACGACTTCGGCCGTCGTCTCTTCGACCCATCCCCAACGTGTCTCGATCTCGACGTGGGGCGGGTGCTCGATGCGGACGATGCGGGGCGTTTCGTCTTCCAGAGAAATCACAGCCTCCAAGGCGACCCGCGTCGTACCAACCTGGCCCACGCAGCGAACGAGAAACACGGTCGAGTCTACGGCGAAGAGGTCCGCCGTCTGCGCGGCGAGGGCGAGCGTATAGCCAGGGATATCGAAGAGGTTGCCCAGCCCTTCGAAGCCCGCCGACTGCCGGGAGACGATCGCCGAGGCGATGTCCGGGAGCATGTCGGGGATCGAGTTGAGCACCGGCTCTGTGGCGGTGTTGAGGTTGATCTTGCCCAGATCGACGGCCGCGTTCCCGATCCGAAAGTTATCCAGCAGGGCCCGCGCGGCCTCGTTCGACATGGTGTTCTGGTTCAGGCGGAGGACCTGACCCAAGGAGGTAAAAGCGCCTCCGGCCGCCGCGCGCTGCAGGAGGATCTGAAGCGCCAGGTTCGGATCGCCCAGCCGCTGGGTAAGGAGCGCGACGTTCGCCTGCGGCGAGTTGAGATTGACCTTCGGCTGGCCGGTGGAGGTGGTTCCCGGCGATGCCGAATCCACGGTCACGAGCTCCGCCAGAGAGGATTGATCCTCCGTCGAGCCAGCGACGACGGTCGCCGAGTTCACGGTCTGCGCCTGTGGCTCGTAAAGGATGCTGGCGGTAAAGCCTTTCACCTGGAGTAGCTCGTCGACCGTGTCGAACGGCGCGAGCTTCGCCAACCGCGCGTTCCCCAGCATGGGCACCACGTG
>JAUJNV010000048.1 GCA_030447945.1 Fimbriimonas sp.
TTCGTAGAGAACGGCGGCCAGTGGGATCCCCGGGCTCTCTTCCTGACCCGCAGTGGGAACGTCGAGACTTGGATCACCCGCGAGGGCATCACCTACGACTACTTCCGCGGAGTCCTCCAGGACGGGAAGCCGACTCGAAAGGGGCACGTCGTCCGGATGAGCTTCCAGGGATCGCGCCCGAATTACCAGGTAACAGGGTTGAGCCGCACGAGGAACCGGACGGAGTTCATCAAGTCGGGTGCCGCAAAAGTGCCGGCGGGCAGCTTTAACGAAGTCCTCGCGAAGTCGGTCTACACCGGCATCGACGTCCGAAGCTACACCGAGGCGAACCAGCCGCGCTACGACATGATCGTCGCGCCGGGTGCCGATCCGAGTGTGATCCGACTCGCCTTTGGCGGCGCGAAGGGCGTGAAGGTGGAGAAGGGTGAGATCGTTCTCGACACGCAGATCGGCCCTTTCCGCCACGGAAAGCTGTTCGCGTACCAGACGGTCCAAGGAAAGCGCAAACCGGTGAAGGCTGCGTTCAAGGTGGTCGGGAAGAACGTCGTCGCCTTCGTTCTGGGGCAGTACGATCGCGCAACGCCGCTCGTCATCGACCCGCTCGTCTACGGCAGCTACTTCGGCGGTGAGAATGGTTTCGACGAGGTCCGCTCCGTCGTTGCCGACCTCGACGGCGGCGTGTACCTGACGGGCTCCACACAGGCGACCCGCTTCCCGATCACGGCCGGACCGTACTCGTTTAACCTCACGGGAGCCCGCGACGCGTTCCTGTCGAAGCTCCAGGGCGACGCATTCAACATCGACTATTCGGCCTTTATCGGCGGCTCCCTAGCAGACAGCGGCCAGTTTCTGCAGCTCGATCCGTCGGGGAACGTGTGGATCGGTGGCCGGACGGAGTCCGTCGACTTCCCCGGGAACAGCCGGCCGAACATCCAGTTTCTGCGCCACGTGAGCGGCGAGGATCCGACGGGCGGCACGTTCCGCCTCCGGTTCCAAGGCGCGCTAACCACGCCCCTACGGTACAACGCGAGTCCCCAAGAGGTGCAGGCGGCGCTCGAGCAGATCGTCGGCGCCGGCAACGTGCTGGTGACCAGCGAGAACGGCGGCACCCTGCCGGACGACGAGTACCGGATCGCGTTCGCCAACAACTTCCCGACGCTCGTCACCGTCGTCAATAACCGCACGACGGCCGCAGGGGACGACAATACCGTCATCGAAACGAATGAGGGTCTCCCGGCCACTTACGTGATTCTGCCGGAGCAGCAAAACCGGCGGCTGGTCGATACCCAGCAAATCGTGCCGAGAGGCAGCCGCGCGAGGGCCGGCTTCTACACGCTCAGCGTAACCGTCGTCAACCCGGCCACGGGCGCGGAGGACACCCAGACGACGACGCCCCTCAGGTTTGATGCGACGAACTTGCAAATTCGGACGGCGCTTGAGGCACTCACGAACGTCGACGACAACTCAGTCGAAGTTTCAGGCGGACCGTTGCCGGAAAACCCGGTGACCGTGCGGTTCCGCGATCCCGCCAATAACCAGACCATTCCGCGCTTCCCGATGCGGATCAGCACCTTCTCCTTCTCTCCGGTGCCGGCGTACGGCGTTCTCAAGTCGACCGACATCTTCTTGATGCGCTTCGTGCGAAGCAGCTCGCAAGTCCTTGATCCGCTGCCCACGCGCTCCCTGATCTTCGGCGGCGATCGCGACGAGAGGCTCGCGGGATTCAGCATTAAGCCCAACGACAGTCCGGTCCAGAATGAGCCGGTCCAGTTGGCGATCGCCGGGACCACCGACGACATCGTCCCGGACATTCCCGGCAGCTACAACGGGTTCGGTTACATCGCCCGCTACTCCTTCGCCCCCGCTACCGGGGCGTTCACGAGGAACGACGCCGCGACCCAGTACATCGGGGGCGCCGTCGTTACAGTCGGCGGCGTCGCCGTTGATCGCGAGGGCAGCGCCTACGTTACCGGCGTGATCGCGGGGCCACAGAACGTGGACACATCCACGACCTCTGGCGCGAACTTCTTCATCACCACGCCGAACGTGTTCGAGAACGGCCGGCTTCTTCGATTCCAGGACGTGTTCGTCCGCAAGTACCGCGACAACGGCGGCGTCGACTACTCAGCCCTGCTGGGCGGTAACGGCGACGATTTCATCGGTGGTGTGGATGCCGACCAGACCGGGCGGGAGTTCCTCGCCGGGTCGACGATTCGCGAAGTGAACGTGGGCACGGCCATTGCCGTCGACCGCAACCTAAACGCGTACATCACCGGCATCGCCCAATCGTTCAACTTCCCGAGAACCCGCGACGTGTACGGCGAGGAGTTCAACAACAATCGCAACGTCTTCGTCACGAAGATCAATGCGAACGGCTCTCGGCTCGTGTACTCTACAAATCTGCGGACGCGGGGGCGCGTGGTTCCTGCCGGCGTTGCCGTGGACGGTCGTGGGTATGCCTATGTCTCCGGAACCGTTAAGGCTGAAGAGACCATCTTCCCCGAAGACAGAGGCCAGACGCCTCCAGAGCCTCGTGAACTACTCAACGAGCCCATAGCTGCGACGGGCTCCACGATCCAGACGACAGGGGACGCGCTGGATCCCGACTACGAAACGCCGGACGTCCCCGAGTTTTCGACGCACGAGGGCTTCCTCAACGTCATCAACGAGACGGCCACCCAGCTCGTCTACGGGACGTACATCGGCGGCCGTCTCGACGAGTTCGTATACGGCCCCTATGTCGACCGGTTCGGCGATGTTTGGACCTTTGGCTCCACGGACAGCCGTCGGCTGTACTTCAGAGGGCCTAACCGGCGCGAGCAGTTCGGTGGTCTTCCGGCGGCCCTCATTACCTCCAACGCCTTCAAGACCACGCCGGACGCGGGCGGTAGCACGACGGTCTCGGGGGTGTTTTACGGAGCATTGCCGCCGAACAACGTCCTCGCTGGACCTCCGCTTATCAACGTGACGTTCCAGCGGGACGGCTTCGTCATCAAGCAGAGGATCGGCCAGGCGGCGATCGCGAACGTCACCGTCAATCCGTCGACGGCACCTGGTGGTTTCGGGACGTCGGTGACGGTAACGGTCACCCTGACGTCTCCGGCGCCGGTAGGCGATGCGCCGATCACGCTCAGCCTCAGCGACCCCAATGCGGCATCCTTCGATCTGAACGGTACTCGGGTCAGCTTACGCACAGGGATTCCCGCGGGAGCGACCACGGGTACGGCGACCATCTACACGGCGCGCGGCGTCACCGCGGACACTCAGGTGCAGGTGCGTGCGGAGTACCTCGGGACGTTCCGGATCAGCTCAGTTCACGGTCGTGCCGTTCCTGCAGCAGCTCACGGTGCTGCCGACGACGGTCGTGGGCGGGAACATCGTCACGGGAACGGTCACACTGGCCACTCCGGCTCCCGAAGGCGGCGTTGTCGTCGATCTTACGACGGACAATCCCAACTGGCGGAGTTCGGCGAGTTTCACCTTCACGGTCCCGAGGGCCAGACCAGCGCGACGTTCCAGATCAAGACGAAGGGTGTCGCCACCCTCGACGATCGTGGTGACCGCCACCGCGGTTCTCGGGGCGGGGCGTCGCAAACGATCACCCTGCTGCCGGCGAGCATGGCGTCGCTCACGTTTAACCCGGGCACTGTCGCTGGTGGGGGCACTTCCACCGGCACAGTCGCGCTCTGGACGGCGAAGCGGGCACGCCTGGCTTCACGGTCCGGCTCGTGGTCGAAAATAATCCTGCCGGGTTCTCGGTGACGCCGAACACGCTGACCTTCGCTCAGGGCGAGAGGGCCAAGACATTCACGGTGCAAACGCCCGTCGGACAGGGCAATGCGCAGATCCGCGTCCTGGCAGGGCGCGATCGGCAGGGCGAATACACGCCGCAAACGGTCGTCGGTACCCTGTTCATCCAAGCGTTCGGCCTGACCAACCTGACGGTGGACCCCGCTTCCGTTGCGGGTGGCCAGTCAGCGACCGGCACCGTTTCGATCAACTCGATTGCTCCTGAGGGCGGCGTCGTGATCAACCTGCGAGCACCAACCCCGACGTGGCGACGGTGCCCGCGCAGATCGTGATTCCGCAGGGTCAGACGTCCGCCTCCTTCGCGGTTCAGACGAAAGCCGTCGAGGCGGCGACCGCCGTCGAGATCATCGCCTCACGGGGCGGGGTTGAGCTCCGGGCGCGGCTTACCGTGGGGAGGCGTCGGCGATAGCCTGAGTATCGATCCCGACTCTGTCGTCGGAGGCGTAAGTGGGGCTACCGGTACGGTAACGCTGAGCGGTCCGGCTCCCGCGAGCGGCCTCTGGGTCGCGCTGAGCTCGAACGATCCCGCGGTGGTCGTACCAGGGTCGGTGACGGTTCCGGCGGGTCGGACGAGTGTGAGCTTCCCGATCAGCACGGGCAGCGTTTCCCTGGCGCGAACGGCGACGGTCACCGCGACGACGTCCGGGGCGACTGCTTCGGCCACCCTCGAGGTACGGGCGATCAGCCTTTCGTCCATCCGGTTCCGCCCGAACCCGGTTCGCGGTACCGGCACGACGGTCTGCACCATCACGCTCGCTCCGGCCCCGGCGGGTGGTGGGCGGTGACCGGCATGTCGAGCAATCCTCAACTGCTCGCCAACTTCCCGTCGTCGGTGGTCATCCCGGCCAGGCAGCCCCAACTGTCCTTCACGGTGCGCACCAACCGGGTTTCGCGGAATCTGTCCACCCGGGTGACGGCAGCGTACGCGGAGATTGGAGGTGACGACGATCCTACCGTAACGGTAAGGATCGTCGTTCGGTAAGCCTGGGCAGAAGCCCTCGGAGAACGTTCTCTGAGGGCTTCTGTGCTTCAAGGCTTCGCCGCCTCGTGCCCTCGTGAGGTAAAACCATTACAGTGGCGAAGACGACACCTCTCCTTGTAGGGCTTGCGATAGGGACGCTAAGCGTCCTCTCTACCTTCGGCTGCGCGCGGTAGCGAAGGCGAGACCCCGAGGCCATCGTGGATCGTCTGGGACGCCAACTCCACGAGTTGGAAACCAGAAGGGCACGAGGGTTTCCGGCGCCCAGGCCCAAGCCGCCCCCGCCTAATTGGGGAAGAGCCTCGTCGTCATGGGGGCGGGCGTCGGCGGCCTGAGCGCCGCCATCTACGCGCGGCTCACAGGGAAACGACGTCCTCGTGCTGGAGTCTTCCGCCCGGAGCGGAGGAAAGGCGGCGGGCATCGTGTCCTCCGGATTTCGTCTCGATCCCGCCCTCCATCGTCATCCTCACGCGCATCTACCGCGCGCTCTTCGAAGCAGCCGGCCGAAAGATGGAGGATTACGTCGCGTTCGACCGTCTGGACCCTTTTTCTCGCGTGCTCTTCGAAGGGCGGAAGCCACTGGACCTTCCCGCCGGACGCGAAGAATGCTGCAGCTCCTGCGCGAGGTGGCGCCGGAGGACGCCGACGGCTTCACCCGCATGATGGACAAGCTGGACAAGGTCGCGCCGCACATCGACCGGAGCGTATTCGCTCACCCGTACCACCACGCCTGGCAACTCGTTGATCCCCACCTCATCGCGACGGCGCTTGGGTTCGACGTGCGCCTGACCTACAAGGAGCTCGTCGCGACCGCTCGTTTCGCCTGCCGCTCCCTGCGGGGCGTTCTTCTACGGCTTTCCGTCGTACGGCGGCCAGACGTACGACTCGAAGGCCCCAGGGGCGCTCATGATCCCGTACCTCATGATCCAGGAGGGCGTGTGGTATCCCCGCGGCGGAGTGGCGGCCATTCCCGTGGCGTTGGAGCGGCTGGCTCGGGAACTGGGCGTCGAGTTTCGGCATGGCGTCCGTGTGGAGGGCCTGCGAAGACGCGGGGCCGCCGCGTGGTGGCGGCGCTGGCCGAGGGCGGCCACGTCCACGAAGCCGAAGCCTTTATCAGCAACGTGGATCGCCTCACCACCCGTCGCTGGATAGCGACCTGCGCAACTTCGCTCCTAGCCTGGGCTACTTCACGGTCCACTGGGGCCTCCGTCGGCGATTGGAGGGTTTCGGCCACCACACCTTGCTCATTACCAAAGCGTTCGAAGCCGGTTTTGAAGAGCTGTATCGAGACAGGATGTTCCCGACAGAGCCTATCGTCTATCTCAACGAAACGGCGGGTACCGACCCCGGCGCGGCACCGATCGGAGGCACCAACCTCTTCGCCGTGGTGACGTCGCCGGCGTGCGAGCCTCACCTCGATTGGGAAGGGCGACAGGAAGAATTCAAAGGCCGCGTTCTGGGGATCATGCGGAGATTCGGCCTGGGTTTCGAGCCGGAAGAGGTCGAGCTGGAGCGCATCCAGACGCCCCGATACTTCGAGCGCGAGCACGGCAATTACAAGGGCTCGCTCTACGGCCCCGACGAGAAACATCGCCTCTTCGGCGGGCTGTTTCCACCGGTGGCTGGTGGACGAAGACTACGCGAACCTCTTTTACTGTGGGGGCTCCGGTTCAGCCCGGGGCGGGATTGCCGATGGTGATCCTCAGCGGGAAGTTCGCGGCCGAGGCGGTGTAGAACGCGGGTCCGGACGAGGAGCGTCTGTAGGTATGTGAGGTTCGTCCTTCTGAGGCTTGCGGGCATCGTCGCCTCCGGGGCTTTGTTCGCGCTGTCGCAGCCGCCGGCAGGCTTCCACCAGCTCGGATGGGTCGCCTATGTGCCGCTCCTCGCCGTCGTGCGGAAGAAGGGCTTCCTGGCCGGGTTTCTCGGCGGCGTCGGATCGTGCCTCGTTTGCTCGTGGCTGGCGACGACGGGCATCCTCTATCGCACGGGGACGCCGGACGGTCTGCCCGGGTGGACGACGGTAGGATGCTTTCTCTTCGGCTGCGTCCTCGCGGTGGTGGCGGGGCTAGCGGGCGAATCGAAAGAAGCTTCGGCGCGAAGCGCGCTCGTTCTCGCGGCGGTGGCGGTGCTGCTGGAGGCGCTGCTCCTCCTTGTCCTCCCTGCCCATCTGGCGCTGACGCAGTACCGGGTTCCGGCGATGCTCTGGCTGGCTTCTATCACCGGCATCTGGGGCGTGTCCTTCGTGCTTTGGGCGGTGAACCTGTGGCTCGCCTTCTCGCTCTCCGCGCCGCAAAGGAGATGGAGAGCCGTCGTCGTTCCTGTGGGATTGGCTCTCGCCGCTCTGATCCCGCTTCCGGGGGCCTCCGGTCCGACTTTGCGTGTCGCCGCCATTCAGACGGAGGCGGTGGAGCTCGACGACCTGGCGCGTCACAACGCGCGGGCAGCGGCACAAGGGGCTGAGATGGCGGTATGGCCCGAGTTCAGCGCTCAGTTGGTGGCTCCCGAAGGAAATACCGAAGCCCTTACGAAGCTTTCGCGGCAACCGGAACAGACGGCGTTCGTGACCACCTTCCGAGACGACGTGCGGCCCCTGCCGCACAACACGGCCGTGTTGTTCTCCGGCGGACGCGAGTCCCAGCGCTACTTTAAGCGCAAGCCGTTCGGAGGCGAGTCGAAGATGCACGCGGCGGGGACCGCGGCGGTTGCGGCGCGGCTAGGGAACGTGCCGGTTGGGCTCAACGTTTGCTACGACTCCTGCTTCCCGCACGTCATGCGCGACACCGCCACAGCGGCGGGCAGCGGCATCATCGCTCTCCCCACCATCGACCCGGCGTCCCCCTACGGCTTCGTCGCCGCGATCCATTCAGCCTACACACCGTTTCGGGCCGCGGAGCTGGGGGTAGCGGTCGTAAGGGCCGACGCTTCCGCCTACTCCCACATCGTTGGGCCGGACGGACGCATCGTGTCGGAGCTTGGGCCAGGGGTCGAGGGAGTCTTGGTCTCCCCCGTCGTCCTCGGCGGCGGGGCGACGGTCTACCGTTTCCTCGGGGACTGGTTCCTCGTGCTCTGCGCCCTTCTGGTCCTCGCGACGGTCGTCCAACGCGCTCTTCGCCGGCGCGGACCCATAGTCGAAGACGAGAAGCCGGTCGAAGTCAGCGGGTGAAGAGAAATGCGCCGTCCACGGGTTTGGAGGATCTTGTAGTGATTTAGAGGATTTGCCGGGAGAGAACTTCTCCTTCCGTCGTCAGCTCGTACAGATGCGGCTCTCCGGTCCCCAGGTTGAGCTTGAGGACTTCTTCCTTGGACAGTCCGTCGAGCTGCATGACGATCGAGCGGTTCGAGTTGCCGTGCGCCACGACAAGGACGTTCTTGTCCTGGGCGATGTCGCCCAGGATGCAGCGCTCGAAAAAGGGCAGGGTTCGCGCGGCCGTGTCCTTTAGGCTCTCGCCGGCCGGGGGTGGAACGTCGAAGCTGCGCCGCCAGATGAGAACCTGCTCGTCGCCGAACTTTTCGGCGGTGCGCTTCTTATTCAGGCCCTGCAGGTCGCCGTAATGCCGTTCGTTCAGCGCCTGATCCCGGATGACCGGCACGTCGAGCGCCAGACCCTGAAGGACGATGTCCAGCGTCTCCTGCGCACGGATGAGGTTGCTCGTATAGGCGACGTCAATCGGCGTATCCCTTAGTCTCTCGGCCGCTTCGCGCGCCTCCTCCCGACCCTTGGCCGTGAGCGGTACGTCCACCCAGCCGGTGAAGCGGTCTTCAAGGTTCCACACGGACTGGCCGTGACGCATAAGGATGAGCTTGGGCATCGTCTTCTAGGATGACACGAGGCTCACCTCTTCGCCCGCCGCATGGCGTCGCAGTAATAGATGAGGTCCGTGTCCGGCCATTCCCGAAGGCCCTGCGCCTCCGCCAACGCCCGGATCTGGCCGCGGTGAAACGTGCCGTGATTGACGACGTGGCGCGCGATTTCGCCCACGCTGCGAGCGAACGGCTCGCCGCGCGCGTCGCGGTAACGCATGATCGTCGCTGGGTGCGTATCGCTTAATAGACGCCTCCACATAGCGCTGAGCAGCCGCGCGCACTCGACGAGGTCGCCCCGTGGACAAGGCTCGTTCCAATCACACCTCGCCAGCCACCGCTCTTGCGAGCTGAGGATGTGCTCGATGACCGAGGTCGGCGCCAGCGGATTCGGCCAGACCGGTAGAGTCTCCACCCACTTCAAGGTGGCCCACTCGTCGTAGGCGAAGCCCTCGATCAAAAGCTTTCTCATGAGAACTCCACCGCCCTTCCTGCCGGCGGTCCTAGCGCTTCTCCTCCTCGCACCGCTACCCGGCCCCGAAGCACAACGTGCTCCACGCGACCCGTCAGCCGCTCTCCTTCGAAGGGGCTCCAGCCGCATTTGCTCGCCACCATGCTTCGCTCGAAAGTATAGGTCGGCCCGGGGTCGACCAATGCCAGGTCGGCGTGGCAGCCTGCCTCGATCCGGCCCTTATCGAGAGCCCCGTATATCCGCGCGGGGCCCTCGCAGGCCATCCGCACCACATCGGCCAGGGACAGCCGCCCCGCCGCGACGAAGGTGAGCAGCACGGGAAGCATCGTTTGGACGCCCGGCATTCCGCTCGGGCTCTCGGGATAGGGGCGTGCCTTCTCCTCCAGCGTATGCGGCGCGTGGTCGCTGCCAAAGGCGTCGAATAGCCCTTCGCCGAGCGCTTTCCACAGCGCCTCGTTGTGCTCCTTCGCCCGGATGGGCGGGTTCTGCTGGACGAGCGTCCCCCGGCGGTCGTAGCAGTCCGGCCCGTGGAAGTAGAGGTGCTGCGGCGTCACCTCGGCGGTCGTTCCAAGCCCCCGGACCTTCGCGTCGGCGATGAGGGCGAGCTCGTCGGCGCTTGAGACGTGGAGAACCATGGACCGGGCGCCCGGTCCCTCCGACAGCCGCAGGAGACGCTCCACCGCGAGGCGGGCGCTCTCGGCGTCGCGCGCGTCGGGTGCTCGCGAGTGAACCCCCGGCGCGGCCTTTCGTGCACGGTTCCGCGCCTCGTCCTCAGCGTGGATCGGCACTCGCCCTCCGGCCGCCGCGCAAAACGCGGCGGACGTCGTCATCGCCCGCGACCAAGAGGCTACCGGTGGAGGAGCCCATGAACAGCTTGACTCCCGCCGCCCCGGAAGCCGTTCCAACTCGGCCAGTTCGCCGGCGTTCTCCGCCGTCGCCTCGACGAAGAAGGCGTAGTCGCACCACGCCCGCCCCCTCCGCGCGGCTCCAGCTTGTCCTCCAGCGCTTCCGCCGACGTCGTGGGGGCTGGGTGTTCGGCATCTCGAAGATCGTCGTCACGCCGCCGAGGATGGCGGCGCGGGTGCCTGTCTCCAAATCCTCCTTGTGCGTGAGACCCGGCTCGCGGAAGTGGACCTGGGTGTCCACCACGCCCTGGCATCACGATGAGCCCGCGCGCGTCGAGCACCTCCTCCGCGAGCGCTTCAAACCCCGCGAGGTCGCCGACGGCCGCGATCCGCTCACCGATGACGCCGACGTCTCCTTCCGCCGTGTAGGCCGACGTCGCGAGGGTTCCGCCGCGGACGAGAAGGTCGAATCGCACACCCGATTGTAGCGTCGGACGGCGACGGACGCTACAATCGCCCTGTGAAGGTCGCTACGTTCAACGCCGCCTCCGTCCGGGCGCGCCTACCGCTCCTGCTCGACTGGCTCGCGGAGAACGAGCCGGACGTTCTGGCGGTGCAGGAGACGAAGGTCGAGGACGACAAGTTTCCGGCGGAACCGTTCGAGGAGCAGGGGTACCACCTCGCGATCCATGGGGAGAAAGCGTGGAACGGGGTCGCCATGCTGAGCCGAAATCCGATCCAAAGCGTGCAGAGGGGTTTCGGCGACGAGCTGATGCCGAACGACGCCCGTCTCATCTCCTGCGAGACCGGGGGCGTGCGGATCGTGAACTCCTACGTCCCGAACGGGAGCTCCATCGGGAGCGACAAGTTCGCGTACAAGCTCCGCTGGCTCGAGCGGTTCGACCGGTATCTGCGCGAGAACCACCGGGCCGACGAGCCCCTAGTATGGCTGGGCGACATCAACGTGGCGCCGAAGCCGGAGGACGTGTACGACTCCAAGCGGGTGTACGGCGGAGTCGGGCATCACCCCGAGGAGTTCGAGCGGCTGGCGAAGATCGTGGATTTTGGTCTCGTGGACACGTTCCGGGCGAAGACGGAGGGCTTGGGGCACTACACCTTTTGGGAGTTCACGATCCCGAAGGCGTTCGAGCGGAACCTCGGCTGGCGCATCGACCACATCTACGCCACGGAGGGCCTCGCGGCCCGGTGTACGAGCTGCGTCGTCGACCGGGCCGCGAGGCAGCGCGAGAGGCCATCCGACCACACGTTCGTCGTCGCCGATTTCGACCTCTAACCCGGCCGAGGCAGCAGGCAACCGACCACCGAGGTGCGGGAGCGAGAGACGGGGCGTCCGGCCAAGGTCTCGTCGAGCGCGAGGCGCAAGTCGTGCCGGGTGGGCTGAGCGCGCTGCGCGCCGAGGGCGGGGAAGCGGTCGTCGATTCGGCCCAGATAGAGCAGCTTGCCCTTCGGCGAGAAGACGGCCGCCGTCGGGGTCCGCGTGACTCCCGCGTACTCGACGAGCTTGCGCTTAGGATCGAGCAGTATGGGGAAGCCGGCGTAGCCGAACTCGGCGGCGTGAGAGCGGGCGGCGGCGGCGGTCATGGTGGCGTCCGTATGCACGATGCTGAAGGCGACGGCCTTTTTGCCGTAATCCTCGATGATCCGCCGGATCTCCGGCGAGTATTTGCGGGCGATGGGGCAGTCCGCGAGGAGGAAGAACACCGCGCTCGCCTTGGCCCCCTTCGCTGCGAGCGGGGCGCGGGCGACGCCCGCCGTGTCTTTGAGCCGGATCGCCTGGGCGCCGGACCCTTGCGGGCCGAGGAGCAATAACGACAGGAGGGGCGCCACGGTAGGCTTACTTACGACGTTCTCTTGGCGAAGTTCGCCGTCTCCGCAACCTCCGGCGTGCGTTGTGCGTTTTGTCTAAGGAAGTGGCCGACGGAAAATGACCGCCCTCTACATCATCTGTGCTGCCGTGGGTGTCATCCTTGCCCTGCTCGCCGCCTTTGGCGGCGATCACGAAGGGGAAGTGGACGCCGGAGGCGACGGCCACGATGACCACAACGGCCATGACTGGCAGGTCTGGGTCCCCTTCTTTAGTCTCAGGTTTTGGACCTATCTGCTCGGAGCGTTCGGCCTGACCGGGCTCCTGTTGGAGCGCTTGTCCGCCGTTCCGACGGCTTCGATACCCGGCTTTGCCGTCGCGACGGGGGTCGTGTGCGGCTTCGGCATCACGATGCTCGTGAGACTGATGCGGAGGGCCGAGAGCAACACGAACGCGGGGGTTAAGGACATGTTGGGGATCGAAGGGCAGATCCTAGTCGCCGTCCGGCCAGGGCAACTTGGCAAGATTCGATGCCGCATAAAGGGAGACCTTCTAGACCTCATCGCAATCTCCGACGACGGCGTAACCATCGAGACCGGCCAGAGCGCCATCGTCGTCGCGATCGAAGGCCACCAAGCGCGGGTGATCCCGAGCGAGGCGCTTTTCGAGAGCACGGTGACGGTAGGTTCTGGATAGGAATAAAGGATGCTTGAACTGATCGGACAATACGGAATTTTCGCGGTCGCCGGACTGGTGACGGTCGCCGTCCTGGTTCTCATCGGGCTCGTCAAGAGCCTGCGACACATCTGCGGGCCGAACGAAGTGCTGATCTTCTCCGGCCGGAAGCACCGGCTGAGCGACGGGAGCATCCGAGGCTTCCGCGTCGAGCACGGAGGCGGGTGGAGGGTCCCCATCGTGGAGAAGGTCGACCGGATGACCCTGAACACGATCGAGGTGCCGATCGCCATCCGCGGTGCCTTTTCCAAGGACGGTATCGCTCTGAACGTGGATGCCATCGCCAACGTGAAGATCTCCAGCGACCCGCTCGTGATCGGCAACGCCATCGAGCGCTTCCTCGGCCAGGATCCGGCCGCCATGCGCCGGGTGGCGAAGGAAACGCTGGAGGGGCATCTGCGCGGCGTGCTCGCCCGGCTAACGCCGGAGGAATTCAACGAGGACCGCCTGAAGTTCAGCGAGGAGCTGGCGACGGAGTCGGAGCACGACCTGAAGAAGCTCGGCATCCACCTCGACACGTTCAAGATCCTCCACGTTAGCGACGACAGCCACTACCTGGAGTCCATCGGCCGCGAGGCGATCGCCAACATCCACCGTAGCGCCGAGATAGCCGAATCGGACGCCCACCGGCAGGCGGAGCAGGCCGAGGCGGAGAACCGGGGCCGCGCGAACGTTACCAAGTCCAATGTCGAGGCGAACATCGCCCGGATGAGGAACGAGCTCCGAAAGATTCAGGCGGACCTCGAGGCGGAGGTCCGCTCGGAAGAAGAGCGGACCCTGGCGGCCGCCCGCGAGGCGCGGGCCAAGGCGGAGCAGGAGCTTCAGAGCGTTCGCACGGAGCTGGAGACGATCCGTCTTCAGACGGACCAGGTTCTGCCGGCCGAGGCCCATCGGCGCGCGGAGGAATCCCGCGCGCGGGGCGACGCTGCGATCCTGCGCGAGCGCGGCGCCGCGGCGGGCCAGGCGCTGGGGGCCATGAACGAGGCCTGGCGAGACGCGGGCGACAACGCGCTCAGCATCTACCTGATCGAAGACATCGAGAAGATCATGGCGAGCGCCGCAAAAGGCGTCGACAAGGTCAAGATCGGTTCGCTCCAGATGATCGATGGCGGCGATGGCAAGGTGCTCTCCAGCTACGTGGCCTCGTACCCCGCGATGCTCCAGTCGATCTTTGACGCCGTCGCGAAGACAACGGGCATCGACGTTCAGAAGGCGGTGTCCACCGCCGTCGAAGAGACCGCACCCGATGTCGCGTCGAACGGCCACGTCGACAACCCGGCATGATCCCCCTTATCCTTTTCTCCATGATCGTGACCCGCGCCGACCTTCTCGACCCCCGCGCCGCCAAGCCTCCCGTGGCGAAGGCGGTGCCGCATGTGATGGAGCTTCACGGCGAGAAGCTGGTGGACCCCTACCACTGGCTCCGGGAGAAAACGAACTCCGAGGTGATCGCGTACCTAAACGCGGAGAACGAGTACACGGCCGCCGTCATGAAGCCGACGGAGGCGCTCCAGGAGCGGCTGTACGCCGAGATGCTGGGGCGCATCAGGGAAGACGACCACAGCGCGCCGTATCCGAAGGACGGCTACTACTACTCGACCCGAACGGAGAAGGGAAAGGCTTACGCCGCCTACCTTCGTCGGAAGGGCAGCCGGGGCAAGGACAAGGTCATCCTTGATGTGAACGTGCTCGCCGAGGGCGAGCCGTTCATGTCTGTAGGAGCGTTCACGGTCAGCGACGACACAGACCTCTTGGCTTACTCCACCGACGACAACGGCTTCCGCCAGTACGTGCTGCACGTCAAGGACTTGCGCACCGGCCGGGATCTGCCCTTCCGGGCGGAGAAGGTGGTCACGGTCCAGTGGGCGGCGGAGAGTAGGACGCTTTTCTACACGGTGGAGGACGAGGCCAAGCGCTCCTACCGCGTGATCCGCCACCCCCTGAAGGGGAGTCCCGAGGTGGTGTACGAGGAGAAGGACCCGTTGTTCGGCGTGTACCTCGGGCGGACACTAGACGGGAAGTACATCGTGGCGCACTCGCGGTCTTCGGAGACTACGGAATCGCGCGTGATCCCGGCGGACCGCCCGCGCTCGGAACCAAGGGTAATCCTCCCGCGCGAGGATAAGCACGAATACTCGCTAGAGCACCGCGGGAAGGAGTTCTTTATCCGCACCAACCGAGGCGCCAAGAACTTCCGCTTGGTGCGGGCTCCGGAGGGCGACCCCCGCGAGGAGAATTGGAAGGAGGTCATCGCCCACGACCCGAAGGTGCGGTTCGAGGGCGTGACGTTGTTCAAGGACCACGCCGTTCTGTCGGAGCGGAAGCAGGGGCTGCCGCAGCTGCGAATCCTCGACCTGCGCACCGGACGCGTGCGCGTGGTGACGGTTTCCGAGGGGGTTTACAGCATCTCGACGGACACGAACCGGGAGTTCGAGACGACGAAGCTGCGCTTCGCCTACACCTCGCCGGCGACCCCTCCCACCGTCTACGAGCTCGACATGAACACCGGACGCCGCCGGCTGCTCAAGCGGCAAGACGTCGTCGGGGGTCACGATCCTGAACGATACGTGGCCATCCGTCTTTGGGCCACCGCCGAGGACGGTGCCAAGGTGCCGATGTCGGTCGTCTTCCGCGAAGGCATGGAGAGGGACGGAAAAAGCCCACTGCTGCTCCAGGGATACGGGTCCTACGGGGCGCCGGCATCCTTCGGGTTCAACTCGACCGCCAAGAGCCTCTTGGACCGCGGGGTGGTGATGGTGACGGCCCAAATACGCGGCGGCGGAGACCTCGGCGAGGAGTGGCACGACGCGGGCAAGATGATGAAGAAGAAAAACTCCTTCACGGACTTCATCGCCTGCGCCGACAACCTCGTTAGCGAGGGCTACACGAGCCGGGAACAGATGGCGATCATCGGCGGCAGCGCCGGGGGCCTCCTGATCGGGGCGGTGATCAATATGAGGCCCGACCTCTGCCGCACGGCCGTCCTCCTCGTTCCGTTCGTCGACGTGATCAACACGATGCTCGACGAGAGCCTGCCGCTGACGGTGGGTGAGTTCTTGGAGTGGGGCAACCCGAAGAAGGAGCCGGAGTACCGCTATAT
>JAUJNV010000049.1 GCA_030447945.1 Fimbriimonas sp.
TGCTTGAGGAGGTCGCGCGGGAGTCTGTCGCGCAGCTTGCCGAGGGAGCCTCGGAGCGACCCGTCGAGCACAAAGTTCTCGTAAGCGACCTTCACGCCGCCGATCAGGTGAGGGTCGATCTCGAAGGTCGCCTCGACCGTCTTGCCCAACTCCGACTCCATCTTGCGGACGATAGCTTCCCGCTGGTCCTGATCGAGGGCCTCGGCGCTCGTCACCGTCGCGGCGACCACTTTCTGGTGTTCGCGCCGGAGCCGGACATACTCCAGATGGACGATCGGCAGCTCGGTCTCCCGCCCCTTTTCGAGCAGAAGGCGAAGGATCGACATCGTCAGCGCGGTCGTGCGGTCGGCGAACAGCCGTTCGACGATCCGGACCTTCTCGTCCCGGCTCGCCTGCGGGCTGTGCATGAAGGTGCGAAAGCGCGGGTCGTTCTGGAGCAGCCCGGCGATGGCGCCGAAGTCCTCCTCCACGCTCTGCACGATGTCGTACTTCAGCGCCGTGGTGAAGAGGGCTTGGGCGTAGCGCCGGCCGAGGCGGGCGTCCTCGGCCCTTATCGCGGCACCTCGGCCTTGTCGAGGAACTCGTCGACGAGGCGGCGGTCCCTCTCCGTGTCCATGTTCTCGCCGAGGACCTTCTCCGTCGCCTGAAGCGTGAGCTCCGCGACCGTGAGGCGAAGGTCCGTCAGCACGCGGTTCCGCTCGATGGCGATCTGCTGCTCGGCCTGCAGAATCATCTGGTCGTACCGCTCCGCCGCCTCCGACTTGAGCTGCTGCCCCAGGGCCTGCGCCTCGCGCACCTGCGCCTGGATCTGCTCGCGCGCTTGGGCTTCCGTAGCCTGGAGCCGCGCCTCGTACTCAGAGCGCATGGTCTCCATGCGGGTGCGCAGGCTCTCCGCCTCCGAGAAGGTTTGCTCCAGCTCGCTGTTCCGGCTCCCGATCGCCTCCATCAGGGGGGTCACGAAGAACTGGTTGAGCACGGGCCACATCACCAGGAACGCGCCCAGGTTGACCACGACCTGCCCGAAGTTCAGGTCGAGGAACGGCGCCACGGCGTTAGCCAGGACCGTGGCACCGATCACGATCAGCACGATGCCGACAATGACCGGAACAAACCACGGCAGACCGGAACCGGAGCGGGAGGCCGAATGGGCGGGGTACTTCATGCGCGAATTAGCGGAGCCGTGCGACGGGCGCGTCGTTCGGGCGGACGATCGAAGTCTGATTGCCCGAGCCTGCGCCGGCCGCCTGTTCGGGGGTCAGGGTCGGCACCTTGCCGGCGAGCAGGAACATGACGACGAACGTGAGCAGGAACACGAGCTCGATGAACGCGAGGGCGATCAGCATGCCCGTCTGGATGCGGCCCGCCGCCTCTGGCTGTCGGCCCATTGCACTCAGGCCGGCGTTGGCCGCGATGCCTTGGCCAATGCCGACGCCGAGAGCGGCGACGCCCATTCCGATACCGATGCCGATTGCGATGTTAGATGCGTCCATGGTGCTTGTGTTTCGATCCTCCTGATACTACGTGAGCGGATAATTAAAGCTAAGCGTGGGTAAGCCCCGTGTCCGCGGGGGTGAGTCCGGTGTCCTTGCGCGAGATCTCCTCACCGCCGTGCGGCCCGACGCCCGGATGCTCCTCGTGCGCCTCCTCTCCATGTTCGTGGCTGGTGACGAGGCTGAGATAGACGCAGGTGAGCAGGCTCCATACAAGGGCTTGGATAACCGCCGCGAGGAACTCGATGGGCAGGATGAGCGCGCTGACGGGGACTCCGGGGGCGATACTGTCGAGTCCCGACTTCACCGTGTGCCCGCCGGAAATGTTGGCGAAGAGGCGCAGGGAGAGGGAGAGCATCTTCATCGTCTCCGAGACGATCTCGATCCCGAAGATGATGACGGACACGGCAGCCAAAATACCGGGAAGCTTCGGGCCGGCGAAGTGCTTCAAGTGTCCGAAGAAGCCGTTCGCCTTGATCCCTTCCCACTGGACGAAGCCGATGGTTAGGATCGAGAGGCCAAGGTTCAGGCTCAGGCTCGCCGTCGGGGTGTGCGGGAAAATCAGTCCCACCACATTGGAGAAAAAGATGTAAGTCCAGATCGCGAAGATGAACGGGATGTACCGCCGCCCATGATTCCTGATTACGCCGACGCAAAGGTTCTCTATAAAGAGGAACAGCTGCTGGCGGCACTGGCAAAGGGTTCTTGAAGACTGGCGAAGGCCGCCGCGCGCCGCGGCCGCAAAGAAGCATAGAAAGACGATCCCACTGTAAAGAAGGATTCGAAACCTGAGGTCTCATGACCGCCGCTGGCATACCCTCGGTCGCTGCGAGAAGGTTGGGCAGGCCTGTGAGCAGTTCGTCTGTCGTGGGGTAGACCGTGGCCAGACGTGCCCGGCCGCTGCGCCAGGCTAGAAATCCAAGTATACCAGCCCCACGCCTGCGAGAAAGCAACCGATCCCCTCCATGCCGTACCCGCTGGCAACCGCCACGCCCAACACGACCATGGGGACCCCAGCAGGAAGGCGAGGATCACCCAGCACGACCTCCGGGAGGAGCGTCGCGAGGCACGGTATCACCTCCCAACGGGCCGTCCCACGCGACTGTTCCATGGCTTGTCGTCCAAGGAGAGTAATCACTCCCACGTTGCAACCATAGTGAAGGCGGGCACGGCGATACCCGCGGCCATTCCGTACACTCCCGCGGCCCCCATCCAGAAGTAAGCAACGGCCGCGTGAAAGGCCAGTCGCCGCTATCTCGAATTCATCCAGCTCCGGCGCAGCCTCAAGGCCCCCTTCTTGGTCTTCTTCTCCAACCGGCCGATCATCACCACACAGGCAACGAGCCCCGCGACCACGCCGACCAGGGTGCCGATCATCTGCCCCGTCGTACGCCCGACGCGCGATCAAAGAGATAGCCGATGCCGAACTCCAACGAGCGGCGGCCCGATCAATCCATACCTGACTGCTGGGTGGCCATGGGCGACTCTGCAGGAACCACCCTTGTCCCTTGCTTCCGCCGTCGCCTTTCGCTCGTAGTCCCACTCCGGCGGATCGGGCATCCGCGACGAGCCGGCCGCGCTGGACTTCATGAAGCGCATCCGCGCAAGCTGTTTGATCTCCTCGTCGTTCGGTAGGTCCGGCACCTCGGGCGAGTCCAGATCATCGACGATCCGGCGCAGGCGCGCCTCGATCTTCGTCCGATGGCGGCCCGGATAACGATCGTTGGGTTCGTCCGGCGCGAGGAGGGCACGGTGTTCGGCAACCCGCGATACACCTTCTTCCTCCGGGAAAAAACCGCGCTCCTTAAACCCCGCGACAAACGTATACCTAAACGACGCGATGGCCCCCCCGCCTCACCACGGAGGTGCAGGCACCAAGGCGTTTCCGTCTTCGATCGCCCCGATCATGGCGAAGGCCGGCCTCGCACGGTGGGCGACCTGCTCTACCACCTCCCGCGCTCGCTATGAAGACCGCCGCAACCTCCCGCCGACGTGCTCCGGCTGCGACCCGGTGAGTGGGCGACGCGGCGGGCTTACCGGCGTCCACGCCCATCCCACGCGCGGCGGGATGGTCATCCTCAAAGCGAGCCTCGAGGACGCGACGGGATGCGTCACGCTGACCTGGTTCAACCAACCGTGGATCCGCCGCGCGCTGGAGCAGCACCAAGGCGACGTTTTGGCCTACGGCCAGGTCAAGGAGTCCGGCTTCGCGCTGGAGATGCCCTCGCCCGAGTGGGAGCGGATCGACGAGGACGCCGACGAGAGCGAGTTCGCCCGCATCGTCCCCATCTACCCGCTGACGGAGGGGATCGCCCAAAAGAGCATGCAGCGCGCGCGCGCGCGCCGCCATCGACGGATACCTCGATCTGGTCGAAGACCTGCTGCCCCCTTCGCTCCTCATGGAGCACAACCTACGCGACCTGCATTGGTGCCTGCGGCAGATTCATGGGCCCGATTCCGAAGAGGATCGGCTGGAGGCCCGTCGCCGGTTGGTCTTCGAAGAGTTCCTCTACCTGCAGCTCGCCCTCGCCATGCGCCGCGCGGAAACGCAGCAGGAGCTGGGGATCGTGTTTCCGATAAGGGAATTGCTTGGCGTTGAGGCGTTGGGGCGTTCAGGCGTTCCCGGAGGAGTCCTCCTCACGCCTCAACGCCTTTCCCACAACGGCCGCACTGTTCAGCCCGGCGTGGTCAAAGTTGACGACCGGCCCACCCATCTCTTCGACGAGCTCATGCGGGAGAAGCGGTCGGGGAGACGCTGTGGAATCAGATCCAGCAGATGCTCCCTTTCGAGCTCACGAATGCGCAGCGGCGCGTCATCGCGGAGGTTTGGGCCGACATGGAGCGTCCTCATCCGATGAACCGGCTGGTCCAGGGCGACGTCGGCTCAGGAAAGACCGCCGTCGCGGCTTGCGCCATGCTGGCGGCGGTCCGCAGCGGCTACCAGGCGGCGCTGATGGCGCCCACGGAGATCCTCGCGGAGCAGCACGGCACGAACCTGCGCCGCCTCTTCGAGCCGCTCGGGATCGAGGTAGCACTTCTCGTCGGAAAGCAGAGCGCGACGCAAAAGAAGAAGGCGATCGAGAAGACGGCGAGCGGCGTCGCCCACGTCGCGGTCGGAACTCACGCGCTGATCCAGGAGGGCGTGGGGTTCGCGAAGCTGGGTCTCGTCATCGCCGACGAGCAGCACCGTTTCGGCGTGATGCAG
This sequence comes from Fimbriimonas sp., assembly GCA_030447945.1. The sequence continues at coordinate 4,696 of JAUJNV010000049.1, forward strand.
CGCAGGCGCTGCGCGAGAAGGGGCTGGGGAACCCAGACGTGCTCGTGATGACCGCTACGCCGATCCCTCGGACTCACGATGACGCTGTACGGCGACTTGGAGCTGTCCGTGATAGACGAGCTGCCCCCCGGACGGCGTCCGGTCAAGACACATTGGAAGATGCCGTTCCAGCGCCAGAGCGTTTACGAAGGCGTGCGGAAGTTCCTGGAGGAGGGCCGGCAGGCGTACTTCGTCTGTCCATGGTAAGCGAGAGCGAGAAGATGCTCGCCCAGGCAGCGGAGGACCTCCACTATCGGCTCCAAACCGGCGTCTACGCGGACCTGCGGGTCGGGCTTCTGCACGGACAGATGAAGCCGAAGGAGAAGGAGGAGACGATGGACGCGTTCCCGCCGCCACGAGCTGGACATCCTCGTCAGCACGACGGTCATCGAGGTGGGCGTGGACGTGCCGAACGCGAGCGTGATGGTGATCGAAGACGCGAACCGCTTCGGCCTGAGCGCGTTGCACCAGCTCCGGGGCCGCGTCGGCGCGGCGCGCACCAGAGCTACTGCGTCCTCGTCGCGGACGTCAAGGGCGAGGAGGCGAGGACGCGGATGGAGACGATGGTCACCACCAGCGACGGCTTCAAGATCGCCGAAGAGGACCTCAAGCTCCGAGGCCCGGGCGAGATAGCCGGTACGCGGCAATCCGGGAACCTTGATTTCAAGTTCGCGGATCTCATTCAGGACGGCCGGATGCTGGAGGTCGCGCGCCAAGCGGCGATCGAGATCGTGGAAGAGGATCCGAGGCTAGAGGCCCCGGAGTACGCCGCCGCCCTCGCCCGAGTCCCGCGCCGAGGCGAGATGGCGGTAGTGAGCATCTCATAGAAATAGCAGCGCCCATCTGGACCCCCTCTCGCGTGTGGTTCGTCACGCGAGAGGGGGCAGGGGGTGAGGGTTCCGTAGTGACGATTGACGGATTGACGATTGACCATTGACCGGCGGCTTCTCCCCTGAACACTCAACCAGGCCCCACCGCCCGTCAATGGTCAATGGTCAATCGTCACTGCCCGGAAGCTCGCCCTCTCTCCCTTTGCCGGAGTAAAGGCGAGGGGGTCCGAAGTTCTCTCTGGGAAGACTCCGGAGCCGGTCGGCGGCTACTTGCCCGGCTTGGCCGCCAGCGCGGCTTGATCGCTTCGACGACTTCCGGGCTGTCCGGCAGTCTTGGGGCTGAAGCGCTTGAAGACCTTTCCGTCGCGGCCGATGAGGAACTTGGCGAAGTTCCACTCAACGTCCTCATGCCGGTCCGCATTGGCGAGGAGCCAACGGTAGAGCGGGTGCGTCTGCGGGCCCGTCACGGCGATCTTCGAGAACATCGGGAAGCTCACGTCAAAGTCAGCTTGCAGAATTCGGCGATCTCCGCTTCGGTCCCCGGCTCCTGTCCGCGAAAGTCGTTCGACGGGAATCCGAGCACCGTGAGCCCTGCCTTCTTGCGCTCGCGGAACAGCTTCTCCAGTCCCTCGTACTGGGGCGTGAGGCCGCACTTGCTCGCCACGTTGACGATGAGCAGAACCTTGCCCCGGTATCGGCTCAAATTGACGTTCCGGCCCTTGATGTCCTTGACTTTGAAGTCGTAAATGGACTCTGAAAGAGGAGGATTGGGCGGCTCGGACGCGACAGCCATGGCGACGAGGAAAGGGATCATTAGGAGGATTGTAGCCCGCGCAGGTAACCACGCGCGGGCAAGGCCCTTACAGCGTCGCTAGCCGGTAGAGGATGTGGGCGTAAATGCGGCTCATCTTGAAGAGGTGCTCCACCTTCAGGCGCTCGTCGGTTTCGTGAGCGTTGCCGTCCCCCTCCCAGCCGGTGCCGATGCTTACCGTGTTCGGCAGCGCCCGCGCATAGGTCCCGCCGCCCATCGTGCCCGGCTGCCGCCGCTCGCCAGTCTCGGCCTCGTAGACGTCGACGATCGCACTTACCATCGGGTGGTCGAGCGGGAAGTAGAGCGGCGGGCTGTCGCTAGTCTCCACCAGCTTCAGCCCGCTGGTGGATTTCGAGAGATGCGTGGAGCAGAGGCTCTGGAGCTGCTCTCCGGTCCAGGTGACGGGGTATCGGACGTTGAACTTGAGGTGCAGCTGGCCCCCGTCGGAGTGGACGACGCCGAGGTTACACGTGAGGTCCTTACTGGGCTCGTCGCCCCCGTGGATGCCCAGGCCCACTCCCGAAGGATGCGTCGACTGGAGCATCTCCTCGAAGTACGGCTGCAGAGCGAGCGGCGCGAGGTCGAACAGGAATCGGAAGAGCCGCGTCGCGGCGGAGTCGCCCCGGAATGGGGTGCTGCCGTGCGCGGCTTTGCCCTTCGCATCGATCTCGAGCACGCCGCCATTCCACCGAAAGCTCACGTTTTTGTCCCACGCGTCCGCCAGCTTCTCCTCGACATAAGCGCGCTGCGAATCACCGACCCGGACGGAGGCCCGACACGAGTCGATCACGATGTTGTGCCGCTGGCCGCCCTCTAGGGAGATCACCTCGAATTCACCCGTCGGCAGAGGCGCCGTCACGTCGAGGTTCGCGATCCCTTTCTCCGCGTGGTAGAGCGGCCAGCCGGAGTCGGGAGCGACCCCAAAGGTCGGCGGCTCCTCCGTCTGGACGTAGCGGTGGACGCAACCGAAGCCGGATTCTTCGTTGCAGCCGAAGACCTGCCGGATCCTGACGTCCAGATCGGGCACGCACTCGCGGATCGCCCGGACCGCGTAAAAGGACGCCATCGTCGGGCCCTTGTCGTCGACGGCTCCTCTAGCATAGACATAGTCGCCTTCGACCTCGGCGCCGAAGGGCTCGTGCTTCCATCCGGGGCCTGTCGGGACCACGTCGAGGTGCCCGAGCGACATAATCAGCCGCTTGCCCGAGCCCACCTCGGCGAAGCCGATGTGTCCCTCAATATCCTTGGTTTCCATGCCCCAGCTCTGGGCCATGGAGAGAGCGAGGTCGAGCGCCTCCCGGTTGGCCCGCCCGTACGGAGCATTCGGCTGGGCTTCGTCCTCCAGAGACGGAATCCGAAGCATGCGGATCGTATCTTCCAGGAGCTCCTGCTCGTGAGCACGGAGCCAGTCTTGGATCTTCTGGATCGTCGCCGTCGCATCGGACATGCGCGGGATCGTACCCCCGAGACGGCGTTGTCGCGGGGGACGTGAGGGAGGCCGGCGGAGGCCCGGGCGGCTTTGGGCCCCGCACGGCTCATCCGTAACCTACCCCCGACGGCGGCGTCTGCCACCGGCAAACCTGCGGGTCTTTTCAGGGTAACACGCTCGCATGTCAGACATCCGCGCGCTCTTCCGGGAAAGGTTCGGCGCAGAACCCGGCTTGGCCGCCGTCGCACCCGGACGCGTGAATCTCATAGGCGAGCACACGGATTACAACGACGGCTTCGTCTTTCCTGCGGCGATCGACAGGACCATAGAGCTCGCCGCGGCCATCACGGATGGGCCCACCCGGCTCTACTCGGCTCAGGTCGGCGCGGGCGACGAGTTCGATGCGAGGACGGTCGTGCCGGGCGGGGCCGACGGTTGGTCCGGTTACGCGGCCGGGGTGGCCTGGGCGCTACGCGAGAAAGGGGCCGAGCTGCCGAACATCGTCGCCGTGGTTGACGGCGAGGTGCCGATCGGGAGCGGGGTCAGCAGCAGCGCGGCTATCGAGCTCGTTTTCGGCGTGGCGTGGAACGCCCTCGCGGGCCTGGGCTTGTCCAACGTGGAGCTGGCGAAGGTCGGTCAGAGGGCGGAGAATGGCTTCGTCGGCGTGAACAGCGGAATCATGGACCAGATGGCCAGCGCCATGGGCCGCGCGGGGCACGCGCTGTTCCTCGATACACGCACCCTGGATATTCGCCACGAGCCGATTCCTGACGGCCTGTCGCTCGCGCTCTGCGACACCGGCAAGCCGCGCGCGCTGACCGATTCGGCCTACAACGAGCGCCGGTCTCAATGCGAGGAGGCCGCCCGGCTTCTCGGTGTCAAGGCGCTCCGGGATGCGGACGACGCGGTGCTGCAGGCGGCGGAAGGCCGGATGAACCCGCTCGTCTTCCGTCGCGCACGCCACGTCGTCACGGAAAACGCCCGGTGTCTGCGCTTTGCGGAGGCGCTCCGGCAGCAGCGCCTCGATCTGCTTGCAGAGCTGATGCACGCGAGCCATGTGAGCCTTAGGGACGATTACGAGGTGAGCAGCCCGGAGCGGGACGCGATGGCCGAAGCGGCGTGGGCGGCTCCGGGGTGCGTGGGAGCTCGCATGACCGGCGCCGGCTTCGGCGGCGCATGCGTGGCCCTTGTGCGAAGCAGCGAAATTCCGGGCTTTAGCACAGCGACGATGGCGGATTACCGGCGCCGACCCGGTATGGAGGGAAGCGTCCTCCCCTGCCAGGCCGTGGACGGCGCCCGGCTTTTTTCCACCTAATCAAGCTGAAGATCCTCAAATTATTGCGACTTTGGGCGCAATAATTCGACCGCTCAAAAATACAAGCAAGAATACCTGTGGGGGTCGGCCTCAAGAACGACATAATCCACGCCGCGCTCCGCGGGCCGGCCCTTTAGGTGTCATTGAACCTACGGCCGCGCGCTTTGCCCGCCGGCAAGGCCATTGCGAAGAGCCGGGCGCGCTTCTCCCGCCCGGGGATGCTCCGGGAGATCGTCTCCGCTCCCGCCCAAATATATGGAAAGAGATTGTGGGCGGTGAAAACCGAAAAGAGGGGTGGGAAAGATGATTATGACGATGACAGCTCGGCCAGAGGGTGCGCCGCGGGGCGTGCGGCTGACGAAGAGGGAGATCGAGGTCCTTAGCTTGATCGCTCAGGGCCACAGCAGCAAGGAGGCCGCAGACAGCCTCTACGTCTCCAAGCGCACGGTGGACTTCCACCTGGCCAACATTTACGACAAGCTCCAGGTGAGCAACCGAGTCCAGGCGTTCCGCGCCGCGACTCGCCTCGGCCTGATCCCGTTCGAGCCGAGCTTCGGCCCGCGGGTCGCCGAAGCCTAAGACTGGAGAGGAGATTTCGAGAAGGTCCTGCCCATCCACTGGGGCGGGACCTTTTCGCATATTTCAGGTTGCCCTTGCGGGGCGGGCATAATCCCGTGGTGGATTCTCGCGAGCTGCGCTACCTGGAGCCGACCGAAGTTCGCCCTGACGCGCCCTGAAGGGTCGGCGCACCTTCGCGCCGAGATCCTGGAGGATCGCACGGTCCTCTCGGCGCGCGTCAAGCGGATGTTCCCTCAGAGTGGAGCCGACGCCTACCTCGATCCAAGACGGGTCGGCAAAGAGGTGGGCATTCTTCGATCGCCCGAAGGCCTTGATTCGCAGTCGAGGGATCTCATGGCTGATGAGCTGGACCGTCGCTACTTCACGCCGGCGGTGGAGAGAATCAACGTCCTGCGCCAAGAGGCGGCATGTGGCGCTTCTCCGTCTCGACGGGACGCGGCGACGCAGAGTTCTATGTGCGCAACTGGCGCGACAGCGCCCACGAGGTCTCACCCGGGAGGTGGCTGATCCACAGCGTCGACGGCGGGCGCTTCGAGATCCCCGACATCGGTACCCTCGATGCGAAGAGCCAGCGCCTGCTCGACCAGCTACTCTAGCGGCCCGTAACCTGCCATGTCCCTACCGAACGTAGCCATCGCGGTGCTGGACCTCCTGTACCCGCCGCGTTGCCCCTCTGCGGGCTCTTCGCGGAGGAGGCGCCCTGCCCAACGTGCCTAGGTGAGTTCAGCCTCTCCTCAACGAGTACCGAACTGAGGCCTCGGGCTTCCTCTCTTACCGCGCGAGCCTCTACGCCTACGAGGGGCGTGCCGCACAGACCGTGCGGCGGCTGAAGTACGCGAGGTCTACGATCATGGCGCAGGAGCTCTCGCGGCTCATGCACGAGGGTCTGGTTCGGCTAGGGTTTGAGCCCGATGTAATCCTTCCGGTGCCGATCCACTGGAGCCGCCGCTGCCTGCGCGGATTCAACCAGTCGGAGCTGCTGTGCCGGGACCTTCCAGCTCGACAGGCGCTGTCTGCGACGCGTGCGGGCGACGCGCCCCCAGGTAGGCCTCAGCCACACGGAGCGGCAGTCGAATCTCCACAATGCTTTCCGAGCAGAGCGGACCGTCGCGGGGAAGTCCGTGCTACTCATCGACGACGTGCTCACCACCGGAAGCACCGCCCGTGCCTGCGCCCGCGCGCTGCGAGAGGCCGGCGCGGCCGAGGTGGGGGCTCTGGCCCTGACCGGCGAGTAGCCTAGACTTCGCTCCGCGACCGTGGCCGTCGCAAACGCCGCGATCCCCTCGCCTCTTCCAACCGCGCCCAGCCGCTCGTTCGTCGTGGCCTTCAGGCTCACGCGGGAGGACTCGACCGCCAGGGCGTCGGCGATCGTCTGCCGGATAAGGGCCGCGTACGGCATCACCTTCGGCGACTCGGCCACCAGCGCCAGGTCAAGGTTGACGATGCGCCAGCCCGCCTCCGTCAGGAGGGTGGCCGCGTGGCGGAGGAAGGTGAGGGACGGTTCGCCCCGCCAGCGCTCTTCCGTGTTGGGGAAGTGGACGCCGATGTCTCCCAGCGCCGCTGCGCCGAGAAGAGCGTCCGTGGCCGCGTGGAGCAGCACGTCCGCATCGGAGTGCCCCTCCAGGCCGCGATGGCCGGGAAACGCGACCCCCCGAGGACCAACTCCCGCACCGGATCTTCCGAGAAGGGATGGATGTCGTATCCCAGGCCCGTGCGCACCTCGGCGCCTCCGAGCGAGGGCGCGGGCGCGCGCCAGGTCGCCGAGCGTGGTGATCTTGAAATTCTGAGGATCGCCGGCTACGACCTCCGGCCGGACTCCGGCCGTTTCTAAGAGGGCCATCTCGTCGGTGTACTCCGGGCTCCGCCGCAGCGTGAGCGCGCCGAATGAGGTCGAGGCGAGCGCCCTGGGGAGTCTGCATGGCGACGAGGCGGCTCCGGTCGAGCGTCTTAATCCCTTCGGGAGAGACTTCTTTATGGTATCCGCCACGGGAATGCCGGCGGCCGCCGCGCCGGAGCGTCGGACCGCTTGGATCACGTCGGAAATAACGCGGCCGGAGACGAAGGGCCGGGCCCCGTCGTGAATTAGCACGATTTCCGCATCGGAGGGCGCCGATTCGACGGCGATCCGCGAGCTCTCTTGACGAGTGGCGCCACCGGCCGCCACGACGAGCGCTCCGGCCTCACGGAGCCCGCTCAGATTGGAAGTCGAGCGACCAGAACGACGCCATCGACCTCCGGGTGTGAGGCGTAGGCGTCGTAGGACCAGCGCCAAACCGGCTTGCGACCGAGAAGGGCGAGGTCTTGTCCCCGCCGAAGCGGTCTCCTCGCCCCGCCGCGAGGACGGCGGCGATGACCTTCACTAGTAGGGAACCTTACGCCCGGCGGGGCCTGAGGGCCGGCGTTTCTGCGCGCGTCCTGGGCCTGGTCTAACTCGCCCTCTTCGGGCACGTGCGCGAAAATCATCTTTCCGCGCTCCGTCTGGATGACTTGGGTGACCATGACGACCATGGTCTCGCCGATGTGCGGCTTGCCGTTCTCGACGACGACCATGGTGCTATCGCCGAGGTAGCCCACGCCCTGATTGATCTGGTTCCCCTCGCGGATCAGGGTCAGCAGCAGCGTCTCCCGGGGGAGAACGTTCGGACGGAGAGCCAGGGCGAGGTCGTTGACGTTGAGCACGTTCACGTCCTGAAGTGCCGCCACACGGTTGAGGTTGGAGTCGTTGGTGAGCAGGTCGCCGCCGAGGGCCTTCGCCAGCCGCACGAGCCGGGCGTCCACCTCGTCCTTCATCTCGCGCCAGCCGGTCGTGAATCCTGACCTCCAGGAAAATCCGCTTGAAGGAGGCGGAGGAGGTCAAGCCCCCGCCGCCCCGCTGGCGTCGAAGCGGCTCGTGGCTGTCGGCGATGTACTGGAGCTCGCCGAGCACGAACCCAGGGACGTACATTTGCCCCTCCAGGAATCCTGCTTTGGCGACGTCGTAGATGCGGCCGTCGATGATGACGTTGGTGTCGAGGATCTTGATTCCGCTCCGCTTGGTCCTCCCCTTGCCCCGGCTCCACGGCAGGATCTCGCCCATGGACTGCAGGGCATAAACGGAGAGCGCGGAGATTCCGAGAGTGACGCCGGCGATCGCCAGCCCCGCGTAGAGGCTCGGGATGTTGAGCGCTTGAAAGAGAAGGAGGAACGGGACAGAGGCGATCAGACCCGCGAACGTCCCTACGAAGAGCGTGACCTTGTCGCCGACGTCCATCTTGTCCCAGCGGCCGAAGAGACGCTCGAACGATGAGTACAGGCGCACCCTGCGAGCGCCCCGAGCAGAGCACCCAGCAGTGCGAGGGGCCCGGTCGTCGCTATCCCGGTGGCCCGGTAGTCGGCTGCGGTCGAAACGGCCACGGGCGTCTTCCCGACAGGCGTGTCTGGAGCGGGCGACGGAGTAAGGGCGGTGGTCACGGATTCGAAGATGAGCCCCAAGACCCCCGGTGCGAGCGAGTAGACGAGCCAAGCGCCTAACGCCGCGAAGCCCAGAACGACGACCACGCGAAGAGCTCCCCACGTGTGCGTCGTCTCGCGAAGCCCCGTCAGCCTATTCCCCAGCCCTCCCATAGTCTCAGTCCTTGCGCGCGTCCAGAACCTCAAGGATAGCGTGTTCAAGGAAGGTGAAGTTAAACGCTCCCTCGACGTTACCGTGCGCGAGCTTCACGTGCGATGCGGAGATCTGATCCTGGCGAAGGGTCGAGTCGAGCCCGATCCAACGCGCGCCGTCCCAAGCCTCGACCCATGCGTGGTAGTAAAAGGTTCCATCTGGACTCACGAGCCCGCTCGCCAGCCGCGCCGGGATTCCGGCCGCCCGGGCGAGGGTAGCGGTCAAAATGGCGTAATCGCGGCAGACCCCTTCTTTGGTGTCCAGTACTTCGCTCGCATCTCGCAGGACGCCGATCCCGGCGTTGGGATTCATCGTCCGCTGGACGTAGGCCCGAATCGCCAGGGAGGCCGATCGGACGTCTTTGCGATCGCCCACAATGTCTTTGGCCAGCCGGCGGAATCGCGGGCTTGAAGACGGGATGTGCAAGCTGGGCTTGGTCCACGCCCCCATCCCGCGCGCAGCCTCGACGATGGATTTGCCGGGAGACTGCTTGAGCCTGCGCGGATGCACGTCGGACGATCCAGGCGCTTCCTTGGCGGGTAACGGTCTGATGTCCGTCCGAGGGAAGGCGGGACAGGTCCGGCCCTTGATTCGCAGGCGCAACCGGGTAAGCCGCTGCGGATCCGGGATCGGCTTGTCCGTCCGCAACTTGGTCGCCGCCGCGAGATCGACGGCGGCCGTGTACTTCGGCGCGGGGCGGATCGCCTCGTCGCGGCTTCCGGGAAGCATCTCGATCCCCATGGGCCCTTCGATCCGGATCAGGTCGCCGTTTTGCCGGAGACGTAGATCTTCATGCTCGCCCGCGGCTCCGTAATCGTCACGAGCGTGGCGTCGAACGACTTGCCCCGGACGGTGGTCTTGGCCTTGCCCACGAGCCGGACATCATTCTTCACGAACGAGACCGTTGTGGGATCCAGCACGTAAAACGAGCGAGTCGTGCCCACGCGGGTGCCGCTCGTCAAGATCTGGGAGAGCGGATCTTCCACAATCCGGCCGTCTTTGGGCACGGGCAGCGTGATCGTTCGCTTCGCTCCCGAGTTGTTCACGCGCATGGTAGCCTTGGCGGCCCCGAACGTGGCGTCTACGGACTGGGTGCGCCCGGCGCTTTCCATCCGGAAGAGCATCCGCGTGGGACGACCGCTCGGGTCGCTCCAAGTGGTGGAGTCCGTCTGAAACGTCATCGGCGTGCCGAGCATCCCCGCGCTGATCATCGTCCGCGAGTCGCTCCGGGTCGCGGGACGACCCTTGAGGGTGATGGCCGATGAAGAGTAGGAGGCGTAGCCGATCTTGCTACCCTGCAGGTAGAGACCGAGGTAAGTAGTCTCCGCCCCGGCAAGGGACGAGGCCAAAAGTGCGCTGAACGCCAGTAAGGTTCGCATGCCTCTCCTCTAATACTAACCGGGAGGCGGCGACGTTCACCCTTTAGGGCTCGTTTTCTAAACGGGGGCCGACTAGCACGGAACATGCGCGGCAGCTTGCCCGTCCCCAGCGCGAGGGTGCCGAGTGTGCGCAATCGGGTTTTCGGGCCCGGTGCCACCGGGCGGCGCCCAGGACACAAGACCTTTTATGGCCAAAAAACTCGTCATCGTTGAATCGCCCGCCAAAGCGAAGACCATCGGCAGCTACCTTGGGAGCGACTACGAGGTGCAGGCCAGCGTCGGGCACATCCGTGACCTTATGCCCAATGCCAAGGGCCTTCCGGAAGAGTTCCGCAAGAAATGGTGGTCCGACTACGCCGTCGACGTGGACAACAACTTCGAGCCGTTCTACGAGGTACCCGCCGAAAAGACCGCGCAGGTGAGGAAGCTGCGCGAGGCGATGAAGGGGAAGGACACCCTCGTACTGGCGACGGACGAAGACCGCGAAGGGGAGGCTATCTCCTGGCATCTGCTGGAGGTGCTTAAACCCGGCAAGAACGTCGCCGTCAAGCGCATCGCCTTCCACGAGATCACGAAGGACGCGATCCTCAAGGCCATGGAGAACCCCCGCGACGTGGATCTCGACCTGGTCATCGCGCAAGAGACCCGGCGCATTCTCGACCGACTGTACGGCTACACTCTCTCGCCCGTTCTCTGGTCTCGTGTCACCAAGAACCTTAGCGCGGGCCGCGTCCAGAGTCCCGCGGTCAAGCTGGTCGTCGAGCGCGAGATCGCGCGCCGAAACTTTCGCAGCGCGAGCTACTGGGACCTGCGCGCGGAGCTCCGTTCGGACGCGGTCTCCTTTCAGGCGGATCTAAAGAGCGTCGATGGCACTCGGGTCGCGACGGGAAGCGACTTCGACGACACGACGGGCGCGCTGAAGCCGGAGAAGGGGCAAAAGGTCGTTCTGCTCGATCAGCCACGCACCGATGCGCTGGCAGAGGCGTGCCGCGTCGCCCGTCCCTGGACCGTTACTCGGCTGGAGACCAACGAAGGGCAGGAGCGTCCGGCGGCGCCGTTCATGACCACGACCCTTCAGCAGGACGCGAACCGCAAGTTCGGCTTCAGCGCCGATCGCACGATGCGGATCGCGCAGAGCCTCTACGAGGGGGTGGACCTCGGGGGAGAGACGGTGGGCCTCATCACGTATATGAGGACGGACAGCCTCACCCTCTCCCAGGACGCCTTGCGCAGTGTGCGCGAGCTCATTGGCCGGGAGTACCCGGACTGCCTGCCGGACAAGCCTCAGAACTACGCGAACAAGGTGTAGAACTCGCAGGAGGCGCACGAGGCGATTCGACCTACCGACGTCTCTCGCCGCCCGAGCGTCATCACCCGACATCTTAACGAGGACCAACTCAAGATCTACACGCTGATCTGGCAGCGAACGGTCGCCTCGCAGATGAAGCCGGCCCGCGTGCTGAAGACGGAAGCCGACATCACGGTGAAGGCGGGCGAGGAGACACTCATCTTCCTGGCGACGGGCAAGCAGATGCTCTTCGACGGATACCAGCGGGTCTACAGCGAAGGGAAGGACGAAGAAGCGGAGAAGGACGCCAAGGAGCGCAAGCTTCCGCGCCTGGAGAAGGGCACGGAGGTCGAGGCGCTGGGCGTCGATGCCCAGGGCCACGCCACCAAGCCGCCCGCCCGCTACACTGACGCGACGCTCATCAAGCGGCTGGAAGAGCAGGGGATCGGACGGCCCAGCACGTACGCAGCGATCATCTCCGTGATCGTCGACCGGGGCTACGTGCGCAAAGTCGGCAAGCAGCTCGTGCCGACATGGAAGGCGTTCCTCGCGATGGAGGTTCTGGAGAACAACTTCGGCGAGCTGATGGACCTCGGCTTTACCGCGCGGATGGATGAGGCACTGGACGAGATATCTGGGGGACGTGCGGATTCCAAGACCTACCTCCACGACTTCTTCCTCGGCGACGGCAAGACCGGTTTGCGGCCGATGGTCGAAGAGCGCAAGCGCGAGATCCCTTACCCCGCCTTCGTAGTCGGGCGGCACCCGGAGACGGACGAGGAGATCCTCGTGCGCCAAAGTCCCAGCGGCGGCGCCTTCCTCCAGTTGGGGCCGCGCGAGAACAAGCGGTTCGGGGACGTTCCCGAGGACCTGGCTCCCGCCGATCTCACTCTGGAGAAGGCGCTGGAGCTTCTCGCCAGTCGGGGCAGCGCACCCGAGGTGGTCGGGTTCGATCCGGTTACCGGGCGCCAGCTCCTTCTTAAGAACAGGCAAGGCTTCTATCTGGAGGTCCAGCGAACACCGGAAGAAGTCGAGGCGAAGGTGAAGCCGACCTGGGTATCCGTCCCGCCGGGCGTCGATCCTCGCACCCTGTCGCAGGAGGAGCTCGGATTCCTCTGCTCCCCTCCCTCGCGAGATCGGCACGCACCCGGAGACGGCGCGCGCCCGTGCTTTTCAAGGTGGGCAAGTTTGGGGCCTACCTGGAGAGCGGCACGGAGCGGCGGACGGTCGAGGACTGGCGCGCGGGCGAGACGATGGACCTCGACCAGGCCGCCGAGATCCTCCGCCAGCCGAAGTTCGGCCCCGGTTCTCGGAGGGCCGCGCCCCGGCGGCCATTCTAGAGCTCGGGGAACTGGAGGGTGCGGCCGGTCCGGTCCGCGTTCTGAGCGGTCGCTTCGGGCCGTACGTGACGGACGGCGAGACGAACGCGACGCTGCCCAAGGGGTCCGACCCCGCAACCGTGACGCCGGAGAGAGCCTTGGAGTTGCTCCAGGCGACGCGCGCGGCGGGGCCGTCCAAGAAGAAGCCGGTGCGGCGCAAGGCAGCCGTCAAGTCGACGAAGACGCTCAAGGCGACAGCAACGAAAAAGAAGAAGCCGTGAGCGCTCCCGAGGTGCGGGAGGTCGCCCATGGCTCGGCGGAGTATTGGGCGACGGTCGCGCTTCGTCGGCGGGTCTCGGGAGCCCTTGGGGCTGGACTTCACTTCCGAGGAACTCCAAACCGAGGCCGGGCAAACGCACCTCGCGGCCTTCCGCGAGAAAGAGCTCCTAGGGTGCCTCGTGATCGTCTGGGCGCCGCTGGACGTCGCCAAGATGCGTCAAGTGGCCGTCTCGCCGGCCGGTCAGGGACAGGGGGTCGGCCGCGTCCTCGTGAGGCACTCGGAGGTTCTGGCCGCCGCGCGGAGCTCCCGGGAAATGGTCCTCCATGCGCGGGAGACGGCGGTCGGCTTCTACCTCCGCTTAGGGTACGAGGTCGAAGGAGAGCCGTTCGAGGAGGTCGGGCTGTCCCATCGGCGCATGCGCAAAACGATCAGCCAGCCCTAGCCGCCCGTCGGCGACTAAACCTGAATCAGCGGGTTGCCACGGTCGGTCCGGTAGCGCTCGATGAGTTCCAGCGCGAGTTCCGCCCCTTCCATCCCAGGACTTCGACGGACTTTTCCTCAAGCTCCTTGTAGATCTGGAAGAAGTGGATGATCTCCTTCGTCGTGTGGTCGTTGAGCTGCGTGATATCGCGGCGGTAGCCGAATCGGGGTCCTTGGTCGCCACGGCGAGGATTTTTTCGTCGGGGCCCTTGTCGTCCGACATCTCCAGGACGCCGATGGCCGATGCCTCGACGACGCAGCCGGGAAAGGTGGGGTGAGAGATCATCACCAGCACGTCGAGCGGGTCGCCGTCGAGGTACAGGGTCTGGGGGATGTAGCCGTAGTCGAAGGGGTAGAAGAGGGGCGAGTAGAGCACCCGGTCGAGCTTGATGGTGCCGGTCTTCGCATCCACTTCGTATTTGTTTGTGGAGCCGCGCGGTATTTCGATGATCGCGTTGAACGTGGCGGGGGAATTCGGCCCGAGGGGCACGTCAAGAAGGGACATTAGGGAACAGGTTACCGTCTTAGACAAGGGCCTTACCCCGACGTGGGCCTTCGGGGGCAGAGCAGAATGCAGGGAACGGCGGCGGAGAAGGCGGCACTCGTCAAGAGCTCGAACATCAAGGCGGGCATCGGATTCGTCATGCTGGTCGGCTCAAGGTTTCTGGGGCCTTTTGCCGTAGATGCGGGTCTGCCCCCTGAGCTCGCCATGGGGATCTTGATCGTGCTTCTCGTCGTCGGGCTGGTTCTTTGGATCTGGGGGCTGCGGCACTACGCGATGAGCAAGGGGTACCACGCCGCCTGGGGGTTCTTGGGCCTCCTGTCCATCCTAGGGCTCCTCATCCTCGCCCTGCTGCCGAACCGTTACGAGATCGTCGCGCAAGGAACAGAAGGAGACTATCCCAGGACCGGGGGGCTCTACTAGCTAGACCAGCTCACCCATCAGTCCCCAGAGGCGCGAGCCCGTCACCCGCACGCGGGCCAAGCGCCCCGCCCGCTCGCCGGAGCCACCAAAGTGGACCATCTTGAACTCCCTGGAGTAGCCCTGGAGCATCGACGGGTCTTTCGGAGAGGGGCCCTCGACCAGGACTTCTAGCTCCCGTCCCAGATAAGTCTGGTTGATCTCGCAGGTGATTCGGTTCTGGAGCTCGATGAGGCGCGCGAGCCGCTCCTTTTTCACCTTCTCGGGCACCTGGTCCGTCCGGTCGCCGGCGGGGGTGCCCGGCCGGATGGAGTAGGCGAACATGTAGGCGCCGTCGAACCGCAGGCGCTCCATCGTGCGCAGGGTGTTCTCGAACTGCTCGTCGGTTTCCCCGGGAAAACCGACGATGATGTCGGTGCTGATCGCAATGCCCGGAACCATTTCGCGCAGGGACTCCACGATCCTCGTAAAGCTCTCCACGGTGTAAACCCGGTGCATCTGGCGAAGGGACTCGTCGTCACCGGCTTGCAAGGGGAGGTGGCAATACTCCATCACCTTGGGGCAGTCGCGGATCGTCTCGATGAGGTCGGCCCGAAAGTCGCGGGGGTAAGGCGATATGTACCGGATGCGCTCTAAGCCGCGGACTTCGGCGAGCTGCCACAGCAGGCGGGAGAACGGGACGCGCCCCTCCGCGAGGTTCTTGCCGTACGAGTTCACGGTCTGGCCGAGGAGTGTGATCTCCCGTGTGCCGCCGGCGACGAGCGCCTCCACCTCTTCGACGATTTCCACCGATGGGCGCGACCGTTCGCGTCCTCGGGTCGTGGGGACGATGCAAAAGGTGCAGAACTTATCGCACCCGTATTGGATCGGAACGAAGGCCTTGAGCTTAGGCACACGGCCGACGGCGCGGCGGGGTACGTCCTCAACGACCGCGCCCTTTCGTTCGGGTAGCGCCGTGCGCATCTCGAAGCGCCGCTTCTGCGCGGCTTCCTCGACCAAACCGGGGATCTGCGCGAGCTGGCCGGTCCCGACGACGAAGTCGACGTGCGGCGCGCGTCGGTGGATCTCGTCAGCCCGGGCCTGCGCCATGCAGCCGCAGACCCCGAGGATGAGGTCCGGCTTGGCCTTCTTCAGCGGGATGAGCTCGCCCAGCATCGAGAACGCCTTATCTTCGGGCTTCCGCCGCACGGAGCAGGTGTTCAGGAGGATCACATGAGCCTCCATCATCGAGGCCGCGGGCTCGAAACCGATCTCCTGGAGGTGCAGCCCGATCTGCTCGCTGTCTTCCTCGTTCATCTGACAGCCCCAGGTCTGTACGAAGTAGGTGCCCCGCCGCGCGCGCGGGCGCTGGGTGAGGGCGACGTTTTGGGGCTGGAGAAAGGCTTGGGCCATGGGAGGGGACTCACCTAAGGATACCGTGGCGGATCTTTTCGATCCCCGCCTGCGGAACCGCCGGCAGGGGCCGCGGCGTTGCCATACCCGTGCCCCCGTATAATCCAACTGTGAGGCCTCTTCTCCTCAATAGAATCTTGATCGTGCTCGGCTTTGTCGGCCTGCTCGTCGCCGGTGTGCTCAGCCAGAGCCACCTTCGCGGGATCGTACCGCCGTGCGGCCCAACCATGGATTGCGAGAAGGTGACGACGCACGCGTCCGCCTACTGGCTGAGCGGTGTGGTGAGTCAAAAGGGGATTCCCGTAGCGTACTTCGGCTTCCTCGGGTATCTCGTGCTGACCGCCCTCGCGGTGACCCGCTCACTCAAGGGGCTGGCCAGCACACGCCCCCTCGTCGTCGTGGGGTATCTGCTCACCGCCGTCGGCACCGTGACGAGCCTCTACCTGCAGTACATCGCGTTCGTTGAGATCAAGGCGCAGTGCCCCTGGTGTATCGCGTCCGCGATCACGATGGTGGCGACGCTGATCGTCTACGCGCTCCTGGCGCAGTCGCTGCAGGAAGGCGAGGCGCCCGGCCGGACGGGGAGCGATTTCGTTCTCGCCGGAGGCCTCACGATGGCGCTGGTGCTGAGCCTCGCGGTGCTTGGATTCATCGGAAGGCCGGCGCCCAGTGCTGTCGTGGAAGTCCCGAAGGGTCTGACGATCGTGCCGGAGCGGCCGAACGTCTACGGTGCGGCGACCGCACCCTTGACGATAGTCGAGTTCGCCGACGTCTGCTGCGGCGCTTGCCGCGCGATGTCGTCGAAGATGAAGGAGTTTGTCGAGAGCAGCAAAGGCAAGGCTCGGCTGATCTATCGCCACTTCCCGCTCGATCGGCACCGGATGGCGCTGCCTGGCGCATTCGCGTGTGAGTACGCGGCGGAGAAGGGGCGCTTCTGGGAGTACCTCGCCGCGATTATGGCGACGCCGGAGCCGCCGAAGAGTCCTGAAGAGATGACCATGGAGGACGTGCTGGCCGCGGCTCAGTCGGTCGGGTTAGACCCGGTCCAGCTACAGACCAGGCTGAAGGATCCGAAAGACCCCATCTTCACGCGAATTGCCCAGGACATCGAGGCGTGCGACAGGCTTGGTGTCATCGTCACGCCCACCTTCTTGGTGCTCGCGCCGGGCCAAGGGGCGCGCATCGCCACATCGGACACGATCTTCGGCGTCCTGAACGACGGCCCGTACAGGCAAATCCTTGAGGGGAAGGCGTCTGGGTAACTCGCGCGGCCCGGTGCTAGTCGCAATGTCGGGCGGCGTCGACAGCAGCGTCGCCGCCGCCCTCCTCGCGAAACGGGGCCACGAGGTCATCGGGCTCACGATGCAGATCTGGCAGGAGAGCCAAACGGATCCTCGCCATGCCGGGTGCTGTTCGCTGGGCGCGGTGGAAGACGCGCGCCGAGTGGCGCGGAAACTAGGAATTCCGCACTATGTCTTGAACCTCAAGGAGGAGTTTCGCGCTTCCGTGATCGAGAACTTCGCCGACGAGTACGCGGCGGGCCGGACGCCGAACCCGTGCGTCCAGTGCAACCGCCACGTCAAGTTCGAGGTGCTCCTCCAGAAGATGCGCGAGTTCGGGTGCGAGCGTCTCGCCACCGGCCACTACGCACGCATCCGCTATGACCGCGGCTCGGGACACTACCGCTTGCTGCGCGCGCGGGGGCGGGAGAAGGACCAGAGCTACGTGCTGTATTCCCTAGGGCAGGATCAGCTTCGGCAGGCCTGGTTCCCCCTGGGGGAGATGCCGGACAAAGCCGCCACGCGGGAGCTGGCTTTCGACCTCGGCCTCCCCGTGGCGGGCAAACCCGACTCGCAAGAGATCTGCTTCGTGAGCGAGGCGGGCGGGTACGCCGATTTCCTGCGGAAGACACGTCCGGGGATGTTCCGCTCGGGTGAGATAGTGGACGCCGAGGGGAAGTCGCTGGGGGTGCACGCGGGCGTCGCCGGCTACACCGTTGGTCAGCGCCGGGGGATAGGGCTGACGGCGGCGCACGGGCGGCCGCTGTATGTTTTGCGGCTGGAGCCGGCGGAGAATCGCGTCGTCGTGGGCGAGGAGGAGGCGCTGCTGGAGCGCGAAGTGCGGCTGGAGGACGTGCAGTGGAGCACGGCGGGCCCGGACGTGGCCTCGCGCCGGGTCCAGGCGAAGATCCGCTACAACATGGACCCCCTCCCGGCGACGCTGATCGGCGGCGACGAGCCGCGGCTGGTGTTCGACGAGCCCCTGAGGGCGGTCACCCCCGGCCAGATCGCGGTGGCCTATCGGGGCGCGACCGTGGTGGCGGGCGGAACGATCCGCGGCTCGAGAGGAGCGCCGCGAACGGCGACGAGGGAACCGGCAGCGGCGCTGGAGTAGGTCTCCGACAGCTCA
>JAUJNV010000050.1 GCA_030447945.1 Fimbriimonas sp.
CGGGCGTCGCCGTGGACCACCGGGCCGCGCAGCTCGTACGGGGCGCCCAGGAAGGCGTTGGCCCGCCCGAGGTCGCCGGCCACCACCAGCCCGCGGATGTGCGTCGAGGAGACGATCTCCCCTTCGTGCTCGACGAGCGGCACGACGCGGGTGTCGAAGGCGGCCTGGGCGCGGAGGTGATCCGCGTCGCCCTGGGCCTTCGCGCCGTAGCGGAAGTTCTCCCCCACGGCGACCGTCCTCGCCCCGAGCCGGCCCACGAGAAGGGGAAGGGCAAGTAGGCGCGGCGGCCGACATGGACGTGGTGCGGGCGTTGTCCGCTCGCATCGAGTCCCCGTGTGGGAAGCTCGCGCTTCTCATAGACGAGGACCGGGACGTTCCGCTTCTGTTGCTGCCCAGGGAGTTGCGGGAAAGGGTACGGCACTTCGAGATTCCGCCCTTTCATCTGGTGAAGGGGCGGGTCGTGGCGTCGGGCGTCCCCGACTTGCCTATCGGGGCGCACGTGTGGGCGATGCCCGCCGAGGGGTTGCACATGACGCACGCGGACCTCGAGATGGTGCCGGAGGGGCGTGAGGTTCGGTTTTACGGGGCGATGGCGGACTGGCGGAATCAGGTCGTGGGTTGGGTGGTGGGATGAGAGTCGATATCTACGACGCCGCGCCCGTGGAGGAGGCCGCCCCACCGTGGCCCGTGAATCGTGGACCGTTGACCGCGGACCCTATCGAAGCTCTCCGGGCTTCTCAGGAGGAGCGAGACCGCGTCGCGCAGAGGCTGTACCGGGAGATCGAGGCGAGCATCGAGGCGCGGGCGGGGCTGGCCGACAGGTGGAAGAAGAACGAGGAACTCGACGCGGTTAAGGAGGGGGTGACCACCCTTAACGTCGTGGAGGGCATGGCTTCGTACACCGTGCCGCTGTGGGCTCAGAAGTGCGACCGCATGGTGACCTCTCTGGTCTCCACCATGACGAGCCCGAGCCCGATGGTGCAGGTGCTGGACGACGCGCAGGGTGGAGCGAGGGCGGAGGACATCGAGGCGGGGCTCGGCGCGATGGCTTCTCGCGGAGGGTTCAAGGCGGCGTTCAGGAAGTGCGCGAGAGTCGCGTTCAACACGAACAACGCCATCTGTTGGGTGCGGTCGACCTCGCGGCTCGACGCTCAGGGGCAGCCCGAGCGCATCGGGGGAACGCCCGTCGTCTCGGGGGTGGAGTTCGTGCCCCTTCACCCGAGGGATTGCGCGTTTTACCCCTCTTCGGTGCCCATCGCGGAGGCTTCGACCGCCGGCCATCGGGACTGGACGACGGTGGGCAAGGCGAAGGCGAAGCAGGACAGGGGCGAGTGGTTCGTCGTGCCTTTGGAGGCGGACGGGGACCCGAGTTTAGAGGGCGAGACGGACTCCGCGCGTCAGGTGGGCGACCAGCTGGAGAAGGAGACGACCGTGGAGCCCGAGGACGGGGCGGTGGAGCTTTGGCACGTCGTCACCGCAGTATCGGGGCGGCGCGTCCTTCTCACGCTGGCGTACCGGACGCAGAAGTTGCTCGAGGTTCAGGAGTGGCCGTATCCGGAGAACGGGTACGCCGACCTTCGCACCCTCGACCACGACGGGGGAGCATGGAGCGAGAACTCCCATGCTCAGAGAGTGCAGGGGCTGGGGTTCGCCTACTCCGACATGGCGAACACCATCATTCAGGGCTCGTACCTACAAGCCTTTCCCATCCTCGTGCAGACGGGGCCGGGGTTTTCCTCGAAGCTGGAGGGTTACAAGCCGGGACAGCTGAAGCAGGGGCCGGAGGGGATGAAGATAACGCCCATCCCTATCCCGTTCAATCCGGGCGCGATGGGCGACATGATGCAGGAGATCAAGTCCGCCGTGGACGCTCTGACGGGCATCTCGCCCGTCGGGACTTCGGAGGGGATGCCGCGGCCCACGACGGCTACGGAGATCGAGGCCTTGGTGCAGGCCCAAGCGGAGAGCAAAGGCGCGCACTCCGAGTTCGCCGCGCCGTTCAGTGCGCCCGCAATCTTCACCACCACTACTGGGGCGCAGCATCGACCTCGGTAGGCTTCAGTTCATCCCATACCAGGCGGGGCACCAGCGGGTACCTGCCGCGAATCGAAGCGAGCGGCAAGACGGCGAGCTCGACGAGCGGTACGAGCGCGGACTGATCAAACCCTCCAGTACGCGATCGGCGGCAGGGTGACCAGGGAAGGATGTAGGCGCATCTTCCGCCGCCAGTTAGACCTCGGAGTTCTCGTTCGACGCGATCCTTGCGACGGGCTGGAACTTCTACCCGGTGGCGCAGGCATGTTGATGGCGAGCGGCGGGGACGAGGACGCGGCGCTGCTGGCCTCGTCGGGTCGCTGACGCCTTGCAGGAGTGTGAGACGATGAGCAGAGTATCGGAGGAAGATCGGGACGCTGGCGCCGGTTTTGGCGAGCTTCTCGCAGGTCTGGAGGTACCCGGGACGAATGGCGGAGACAACCTGCTCGGGCCTCGGCCCTCGCCGGGTAACGACTACGCCCCGCTACGTCGCCCGCCTTCCAGGGCGGATCGAAGGTGGGAACTGACGGCGGAGGCTGTAGGCTGCGTAGGCGCGGACAGATGAAGCCCTGCGGAAGGGGCAAAGAGCAGGCGGCGACCACCGGAACTTTAGAGCCCGAAGGAGCGGTGTACGATGATGAGGACGCGGAAGCGCCGGAAGTCGTGGAAAGCACCCCAGACTGCAGTCGTTCAACGGTAGCTGACAGACCCTGACGCGGAAGGTTTTCAGGCGGCCTGGCGGAGCTTGAAGGACGGGTGGAAGCGAAGATGAAGATTAATAACCGCCCGGATTACCATTTCCGGTGCTGCTGGCAGGGGTGGAGATGTACGATAACCTTCGGCGTGGGCAAGTGCGGCTGGAGCTATTGCGCGAGCAGATGCAGGCCGAACAGGAGCAGGCGTTCGGCGGTGGCGTCTACCGCAGGCATTCCCTGGGTAAATCAGGTGGTGCTGGAACAGCCACGGCGGGCATCGATCAGTTGATCCGTGCAGATTGAACCGCGTGAGATTAAAGATCCGCATTTATCGCCCCGACTCGGCAGGACCCAGACGCCCGACGAAGGGTCGGTACCGCCCTGGTGAAGTGGCGAAGAGATGGATAGCGCGTGGACAGCGCACACCCGTCCCGGAACGCCTCGTGCCGGGAGTCAGGTTGGCGCCGCCATGGGCCGTCGCGGTGCCCTCATGCACGGCAGGGATTCGTCGGTGCGGCCTGGTCATCGAAGGAGACCGTGACGAACGGCGGCCGAGACTGGGGCGGCCATCGTCGCCCACCACGCCCGAAAGCATGGGCTCGATGTGCCGAACAACGACCCGCCGGAAAAGGACGGGATGCGATGCAGTACGTCTTGACGGGCAATCCCGGCAGTGTAGCTGGTATCAGCCGCTACAAGAGAGCGGGGTACGACGTGGACGAAAAGAGCAAGACCAGCTACTCCGGACATGGCGATTGCCGGTCAGAAGGTGTGGTGAAACCGCTGGAAGCGGAAACCTACTCTGGCAAGGCCGCCAATCAGCAGATGTGGGCGGTGGCTCTACTCCTCCATCGGTGCTCGGACCTCCGCGAGCCGGAGGACTTTCTCCAAGCCTTAAACCCACGCGCGCCTAAGCGCCAATCGTCCTCATTCCATACGAACGAGCAGGGCCTATCCCGAGGGCAAAGGGGTAGCCCTGTTTTCGCCGTGTGAGCCTACCCCGCTTCCCGGTTTCCAGGGAGAAAATAAATGCGCTTTCCGCCTGCAACACTCACCCCAAGGGTAGTGAAGCCAGAGGCCGGGAATAGGCGGAGCGGATCGTTCCGCCAGAAGCTTTCCCGGTGGCTACGTAAACCACGACCATCTGCACGCCGATATCCGTCGCCCTCGGCGGTGCGCTCAGGCCATGCAACGCTCCCAACCTGAACGATGGCGACCTCGCGGAGGATGCCCGCGGTGGTGCCGATCCTCGAGCATCGCCATGGCGAGACTCACCGCCGACGCGAGTGTAACGACGCGTCTTCGGACCATCACGCCATCGCGCCTCGACGACCAGCTATCTTCGGCGACAACCTCCAGGTGGCTCCGCCCTGTTCCGTTTTCGGATGGCGGCGGTGCCCCGTCGGGGCACGCGCGGTGCCCAGTAGGCACGACGTGTAGATCCGGGACGGACGGGCGCAGGCCTGCCGCCCCGGTGGTACGTGCTGGCTCCCGCCGGGGACTCTGAGCAATCGAAGTGAAAACCATGACCTTTTGGAAGTGCGGCGGCGCAGCAGCCCTGTCGGCGGCGTGAGTGGCTGGGCCCTGTCTGGACGCGGCCAAGCAGGTCAGCAGCTAGGGAGGGAATGAACCTCGCAGTGCCACGCACACATGAAATGTCTCCCCAGTTCTTCAAGGCTGGAGCTGAACATGAGAAGATCATCAGGGGTCGGACAATGGAAAGACCCCTCATGGTTTGGGAAGGCAGGCCCACAGGTCCGTCTTGCCGGAAATGACAGACCTGCGCCGCTACTCCCGGGTTGGGCTTCAGCCTCCCAGGGGAATCAACACGGGCATCCCCTACGAGGACTTCGCCCGCCGTTCAACGGTTCTTGGAGCCCGAGGTGAGAAAGCGCGCGGTATCAGCTTCTCCTGTTCGTGGGAGACAGGCTGGACGCCGGGGCATTCTAAGCACTCACGGCGGCGGCCGCAGGCGACCAGGAGGGCCAGCATGGCTCTTCCATCAAAAAGACGGAGGCAGATATCGCCCACAGGTTCATAGACACTGCAGCTTGAGCTCACATCTTTGCAGCTGGACAGTGGCCACGTAGCTGGTGAGCGCCTCATCTCTTGTGGGACTCTTCTCCGACAATAATGACTTGTCAACCAACTTTGAACGTGCTGGACTTAGAGACAGCCTCAGAGGACTTCTGCTCCAGCAGGTGGACTACCCACCAGGCCCCGCTTTGATGACGGTGGTTCCTACCTGTTCATTCGTCCACGGAGGTGGGGCCCTCTCTGCTCAGGCATGTTGTTGACAGGTACCCGAACAGTGCACGCGGTCCATAGCAGCCTTCGGAGCAGCCACGGGAGCTCATCTTTGCAGGTAGTGTGATTCCTATTTAAAACCCTCTGGCATGGGCTATCGTGAGCAACGAAGAAAGACACCAGTCATGAAAGTTCTCGTCCAGCAGGGGGCCGGACTTGGTTTCCTCTCGGGGCGGAGAAAACGAGACAGGACATTAAACGAGTTTCTCGGCGACGTCGTGGAGCAGGACATGAAAGATGTCACGGGGCTGATCACAGCTCGGCATGACGCAGCAGTTAAGCGACTTTCTGGGGCGCGAGCAGGCCCAACACTTTATCGCCTGCTGAAAGTCAGGAACGCCAAAACCATTATCGAACATCCTCGAGGCGGCGAACAGGCGGTGATTATGAACGTGGCGGGAGACGTGGCGGCGCAAGACGCGGCGGACGCGATCGGGTATCCTGAGTACAAAACCGACTCGTCGGGCAACCCCGCGCCCCCGCGCCTCCCGCAGCGGGACAACGCCTCCGTTACGCAGGCGTTGGTGCTTACCGGCTTCGGTTTCAGCTTGCCGGTGGGTTCGGTCGTCACGGGCGTTTCGGTGTCGGTGCGAAGGCGGCAGTCCTTCCCCCGTGGGGCGGTGTCGAACGTCGCGGATAGCGTCGGGAAGCTTTGGCAGGGCGTGGCGGTGGGCACCTACAAAGCCGCCGTGGGCGCGTGGCCCGACGCCTCGGCCTTTGCGGTCTACGCGGGGGCCCCCCAAAGCGACTGGGGCACTTCGGCTCTCACGGAGACCGAAGTGAATGCCTCCACCTTCGGATTCGCGCTCGCGGTGGCGGGCTCGGGTGGGCCGTACGCGTTGCCCGTGCCGGACGGCCAAGACGCGCCGCCTTCGGGCTATGTGGACTTCGTGGAGATGACGGTGACCTACCTCGTAGGCGGCGGACCGGTGATCGGCGGGCAGGGGCTCGTGAACGACCGGATTTTAGGCGGGATGGTGATTAACTGATGTGCGTTACGGCTTACATTGACGACTCAATGGCCTTCCCGGTCCAGACGACGCAGTTCAGCACGGGCGCGGCGTTCGACGCGGCCTCTCCTCCCACCTACCGGGTGTACGAGGGCGGGACCACCACCCCGATTCTGACCGGCTCCACCGCCAAGCTGGACGACGCGAACACCACGGGGCTCTACATCGGGGTCATTACCATTTCGCTCGCCAACGGGTTCGATGTGGGCAAGTATTACACGGTCTACGCGCAGGCGACGGTGGACGGCGTGGCCGGCGCGAAGGTCGTTCGGGAGTTCGTGGTTCGATCTGACGAATGGGGCGGGTCGGTTGCAGAGTTCACCGGGCGCGCGACGACATTGCGCGGGATGATCTGGCAGACCTGGGCCTACCTGTTCAACCGGAACACCTACGCGGGGGACGTGCAGCGGGTGCTGCTCTCCGACGACTCGACGGTGATGACCTTGGGCGCGGTGACGAACACCGACACCGAGACCATCAAGGGGAAGATGCAGTGATCGTGTGTAGGCCGGGCTTTGGGAAGTACGGGGGGACGATGGACACCGACTTTCGCACCCGGCGGTGCTTCCTCGTCTTCGGCGCGACGGGTGGAGACCTCAGAGTAGGCGCACCCAATGCGGACACGGTAGCGGAAGCCATCGAACGGGACGGGGCGGTGCACGATGAGAAGTTCGTCGCCTACAAGCCGCTGAACGAGGTGGACGCAAGGGCCAGGGGCCAATGCACGGCGACCGGGTTCTGGGCGGGCGGTCACGCGATGACCACTTACAAGGGCCGCAAGTACATCAAGGAATACGCACCTACGGGGGAATAAAGAATGACGGTAGAAGCATTTATCGGTGAGTTCAACTTGCGGTTCCCCGAGGTATCGCTGGCCGTCGGGCTCAAGTATCTCAACAAGGGGCTCCGTTCGCTGGCGTTTCGGACTCCCCTTCGCCGGGTGGACGTGGCGATTCCCGCCGTGGCGAACCAAGCGGAGTACGACCTCGCGGCGACGGTGGACCGGATCGAGCAAGTCATATGGGAAACGTCCGCTACGAATACCTCGGGGTGGACGAAGCTCAGCGAGACAAGCATCGAGGAGCTGAACCTGCTCTCTCCTTCGTGGAGGATGCAGGCATCCGGGACGCCTACCCAGTGGTATCGCTCGACGGCGGCGACGGGCGACTCCGCAAAGACCGTCATCGGGCTCTATCCCACGCCCTCCACGGCAAGTAGCCCTACGTATCCGAGGTTGCGGGTGTACGGGGCGGGAAGCGTGGAGCTGGACGCGGCGGATACCGTGCCGACCAACCTCCTCTACAACGACGTTCTCCTCGACGTGATGAGCTACTACTACGCGAAGGACCGGAAGCGGGACGAGATAGGCATCTGGCTCCCCTTGGCGGAAAAGGCCCTCGGCGAGGGAGTTCAGTTCATCAAGGAAGGCTCGTCGGAGGGCACGACCGACCTATTGAATACCGGCTTGAACCAGACCCGAGGCCGCTAGAGGAGCCCAGCGGCGGGGATTGCTCTTATCCGTCCGTTGTCGGCTCCTCTAGCCTTCCGTTACCGCTATGCCCCTCCTTACCCTCCTAGGGCCTTCCGTTCCCGTGCGGGGGATGTCGTCGGTCCCGGACCCCTCGATGCTGGGCAAGGGTTTCTTTGCCGACCTCAAGAACTTCCGGTTCAGAGACGGCGTTCTCACCGTCCGCAGCGGTGCGGCCAAGCTGACCTCTACGCTCATCTCGGGCTCGAGCTTTCGCGGTGCGTGGGCGGGGTATCTGAACGGTTCGCTTACCGTCGTAGCGGCCTACCGGGAGGGGGCTACCACTCGGGTCTACACCTACGACCCCTCGACTTGGGCGCGGACGGAAAGGACGAGCCTCGCCGGGGCGGCTCCCTACAACGGGACGCGGTTCGCGGCGGACGCCTGGCTCTCCTTCGCCCCCGTCCGGATGCGGACGACTACGGGGTTTTACGATCTGCTCGCCATGAGCAACGGGACCGACGACCCGGCGGTTTTGAACCTCGAAGCCTCGGGCATCCACGCGCCGCCCGCCCTGGCGGGGACCGTGTTGCCGCACAAGGCCCTCTCTCCCATCGAGGGGAGCGCGTCGGCGGCCTACTTCGGTCCGGACCAGTGGCTCAACCTCGCCGCCACTTTGGGCAAGGTCTACACGAACTCCTCGGCTCTGACCTTCGCCCTCGCCAACTCCGGCGCGACGCCGAACAGCGCCCTGCAGATGACGGTGGACTCCACGGTAACGGGCTCGCCGACGGCGATCTTCGAATGGAGCGCGTCCGACGCCTTCTCCCTCGACGGCGCGGGGTACGCGGCGCGCGCGTTCCTCGACCTGTCCACCGCGCGGCAGCTTATTCTGTCCGTGAAGGACAACATCGCCTCGCCGGTGTGGGAGCGGGTGAAGATAGAAGCCTGGTCTGCCGTCTCTTCGGCCTACATCACTCTCTGGGACCAATCCGGTACCTCGCTTCATCCGGTGTACATTGAAAGCGAGCCGGAGATAACCCGGACGCGGCTCGGCATCTTCGGCGCGGTGGTCCGCTCGGAGGTCGGCACGTACCTCGTGGCGTTCGACCTCGGGCACCTGGCGTCTCAGGCGGCGAACCTCGCGCAAGTAACGCGGCTCCGCTTCACTTACACCGGAGCGGCTCCCGCCGTGGACACCACGGTGGACATTCGGGCTCTGATGGTCTCGGGGCTGGTGCCGGGCGGGTCCGACTACACGGCGTCGCTCTACGACGCGCCGACGAGGGCGGAGAGCGCGGGGGTGGTGATTCCCAACGCACAGGGTCCGGCCCTTTCGACGATTGGGGCAGGCTCGAACGTGGCGGGCCGGCTGCCGATTTCGCCCGCTCTTTACTACTCGGTGCGGTTGGGGCTGAAGCTGCCCTCCTCGACCGGGCAAGCGGGGTACGTGAAGCTGTACCGCAGAGGGCTCACGGAAGGGGAGTACGCCTTCGTCGGCTACTCGTCGGCGTACGCGATTCCTTCCCCCACCATCATCGCCGGGCTGAGCTTCTATCTGGAGAACGTGGGGGACGAGGACAGGGACCCGGACCATTTGGCCCCCTCGGCTCTGCACCTGACGCTGCCGAAGGCGAGGACTCTTCACGCTCAGAACGGCAGACTTTACGCGGGAGGCATCGCGGGGGCTCTGTCGGACGTGTACGCGTCGGAGCAGAACGAGGCTTTCCGGTTCCTCTCGGCGGCGCGGTTCAGCGTGTACGAACAAGGGGTGCGGAGCTGGACCTGTCCTCGGCGACGCGGGTCACGTTCGAAGGCGAGACGGTGACGGCCATCATCCAGCACCCTTCTATTCAGGCGGGGCCGGGGACGATGCTCGTGTTCACGGAGAGCGCGGTGTACCACCTTCAGGGCAGAGACGCCTCCACGCTTTCCTCGAACGCCAAGGCTTCGACCACGGGTGCCCTTATCCCGGCACGATCGCATCACGAAACGGGTCGGCGTGGTACTTGGACGAGGATAGAGGTGCGGGCTTTGGGCGGAAGCGGGCGGGCGGTGTCGCTCGGAAGGGTAGACGACCACAAGGCGGGGACGCTGACGAGCTCGCACGGCGGGTTTCTGGGCAGAGCGGTACTACATGGGCTTTCGCGGGATCTGCGGATGGCGGTCTCTATAGGTCCGCGATGCTCTACGACTTGCAGGCGGATGCTTGGAGCCGCGATGTGCTCGGAGAAGGGACATGGCGGGGCTCCTCCCGGCTTCCCGACGCGCGGCTCTTGGCATTTGCGCGACAGGGCATGTCTATGCCTTGGAGACCGCTGGGCAGCTTGGGGGACGGCGCGGACTACCGTAGCGGTGGGGCTCACAGGTCCCGAACTGTGGGCGGACGGCTTGGGGAGCCTCTGTTCGTCGGGGATGTGGTGCTCGTGGCGGATCGGGCCGATGGGTCGACCCTCACCTTCACCCGAACGGCCTCCGCGACGGGGGCGACCACGGTGGGGGTGGCGGACCTCACGGAGACCGCGAACCTCCGTTTGGCGACGGGACGGAGCATCGGCGGACGACGCTCCGGTGGGGGGCCACGGACCTCGGGATCCAGCTCTCGATGACGGGCGACCTTCCGGCGGGGAAGAGGCTGAGAGCGCTGGCTTTGAAGGTGGAGGCACGGAGTGGACCAGGATTCGATGTTTCCCCTGACGAGCAGATCCTCTATCGCCTCTCGGCGCTGGAGAACGGCGCGAACGTGCCGCGGCGAAGGGCGAAGCGGGCAGCCGTTGCCGCCGTCTCCGTTCAAGGCGCCTATCGGCGGTACCCCTTGGAGGAAGCGGTCACAGTCCAGCCTCTCACCTCGGGCGCCATAGCCTGGACGGAGTTCGACTGCTCGCCTCACCTTCCGTCGGGCGCGGTGGAGGCGGAGCTGGTCGTCGAGGCGGCTCTCGACAGCGATACCCTCATGCGCCGGCGGGTGTACGCCCGCACGTCGGACGCGGCCGAGACGAAGACCATCGCGATGCTCAGAGGCGGTGCCGGCGACAACGTGGGGTGCCTGACACCCGCCGTGGTGGGCCTTTACCGGGACGAGGGGAAGCTGAGCTTCCAGCACTCCCAAGACGACTTCAGGAGCGTCGCCGACCCGGCGGACCCCGCCGGGGTGACGATCCTTTTGGTCGGCTATTACGCCTAGCGGGACGCTTGGCTCTTCGGCAGGCCACCGAGGATCGGGCTTTGCCCGATGGGCGACGGAACGTCGCCCCCACGCGGAGGAGACGCCGCATTGTAATTAACGACTCACGTCGGCGGGGCCTGCCTCCCTCCGGAGGCGGCGGGCCCTTTCGCGCATCGCAGGAGGAAAGAGAATGGACGACAGCATTAGGAACATCGGACAGGAGGAATCGGGGACGAGCGCCGCGAACCGGCGTCTGTTCGCGAGTCCCCGGAACCGGCGGGGGGTTCTGGTGGCGGCGATCGATGCCGACGCCTACGTGAAGCTTGCGTCTCCCGGAACGTCCACGGTGGCCACGGGCAGCATGGACTGGCATTACAAGATTCCCACCGGCTCGACCCTCACGGTCCCGGCGTCAAGATCCGTCCAGCCGGTCGTCACGTCGGCGGGCAACTGGCGGGCGCTCGAGGTGGGCTAGTGCGGGCGGACATGTTCCCGTCGAACTCGCTGGGGCGGAGCGGGACGCTGGGGGGCGTGCTACCCGTCGGATCGGCGGTTCCTCTCCCCCTCAACACCTACGTGGGCGCGCTCGCCGCCTATTCCCAGCGGAGGCTCAGGACGGCCTACACGGGCCCTCTGATCCGCGTCCGGCGGTCCAGCGATAATGCCGAGAGCGACATCGGGTACGGCGCGGACGGATGGCTCGATGGAGCCGCCCTGCTCGCGTTTTCGGGCGAGGTGGTCCATCAGATAAGTCCGACGATCCGCAACGGCGGGTTCGAGACGGCCGGCGCGGGAGGCACGGACGCGGTGGGGAGCTGGACGGAGGTTCTGGGCGGCACGTCCACGATCACGCGCGACACGGGCGTCTTCGATACGGGCGTCGCCTCGGCCCGGTTGAACATCGACAGCGCGGGCAACTTCGCTATCCTCGACAACAACGTCCTCGTCGGCGGACGCCAATACCGCTACAGCATTCGCGCCAAGTCGGCGGTCGCGGGCGCATACCTCAGCGTGGGCGCCGGACACACCCTGACGACGGAATGGGCGACCTACACGGGGACCATCACGGCGGCGAGTACCGTCTTCCGCGTCTTCTCCTCGACCGCCAACGCCGTCGTCTACCTCGACTCCATCGCCGTGCAGGAAGTGGCCCCGGACGCCTATGTCGCGGCCCGCTACGACCAGTCGGGCAACGGCTACCACCAAATGCAGGCGGCGGCGGCGGCTCAGCCCAAGATCGTGGAAGCAGGCGTCGTCTTGATCGAGGGATCGCTCCTGCGTCCCTGTCCCCGGTTCGACGGCGCCGACGACGTGTTGGTGGCGACGATCCCCGCCCTCGGCAACGAGTTCTCCGTGTTCACGGCCGCGCGAAGGCACGGCGGGGCGGGCAACTTCGGCACCCCGTGGTCGCTCATGGCGACGGGCACGAGCTTCAAGCTCGGCAACCAGGACACCTACTACCGCCTGTTCCCGACCGCCGTCGACCAGACCACGTGGCTCACGGCGGCCCGCAACGTCACGCACTACCGGATGGCATCCGGCCGCGCGTCGATGCGGGTCAAGTACAACGCGCTCGCCGCGTACGCCGACGAAGCGGTGGCGGTGGACGCCGGCGCTCTGGAACGTCTCAGCGCGGGCGGCGTGGCAACGGGCCTGTTCTCACCGTACAACGTCGGCGAGCAGATCCTCTTCCCGTCGAGCCAGGACGCGAGCGAGGCGGCGATCATGGCGGACATCAACGCGGCCTGGGGGATGCACTAAGTGGCGAACTATTCCATTCGAACCAGCGAGACGGCGGCGCGCGAGAGATCCGCGCAGGAAGCCTTGCGCCGAGGCGTGGGGATCGCCCCGGGCGACGTGTCGAAGTACTGGTGGTCGTGGCGGGTTCATCCAACGGACGGCCGGGCCGCCCTGGAGATCCCCGAGGGAGACGAGGGCGCTCTCACCGAGGCCGAGCGGGGCGAGCTCGTGGCGGCCCTTTTCTGGGTTTTAGGTTGAAGGTTTCAGGTTGAAGGTTGAGAGGGGGGAAGGGGGCTGAGGGTTGAGGGTGGAGAGATGGGATGGGGGTCGCCCTCAACCTGAAACCTGAAACCTTCAACCCTTAACGCGCGGAGCGTCCAGGAGGAATGTTATGAGTTTGATATCGAGTATCTTTGCGCGGCCGGGGGAGAGTGCGGCTCGGGCGCAGCGGAAGCGGCAGCGTGGTCTGGTGGGCGAGAGCGCGGAGCTTCGGGGGAGTACCGGCGGGGGGTTCGGGGGCGCTCGACTACGGGCAGAGCCTGGAGCCGTTGCGGCGTGGTGCTCCGTCCGGTCGCAGCTCGGCGGGTACGACTCCTGCTCGGAGCGCTGAGCCTGGGGAATCTTCAGAACGCCTACGCTCGCCAAGGCGAAGCTTCCGCCGGCGCTACATGGCCGGGCGGGGCGCGGTGCGGTGAGCCGGGCGGCGGCCTCGGCGCGGCTTCCGGAGCTGCTCGGCTTGGCTGAGGCTCGGGTATGCGAACGCGGGGGCGGGCGCCCGGAACCGCAGCCTGACCCGGGCCTACGACCCGACGAACATGGCGCAAGCATGCAGCAGCGCCTCGGCGTCCAGGGTGAGCGGACGAACCTGCTTACCCAGGCGCAAGGCGCCAACCCGTACCTCGCGCCCTATTCGAGCCTTCTCGGCATCGGGATGAGCGAGCAGCCCGTGCCCGTGGGGGCGGGCCTTCTCGACAGGCTGGGGCCGCTGCTCGGCGGGCTCGCGGCGGCCTCGTGTCGGGCGGACGGAACACGCTGGGAGCGTTCCGCCCCTGAAGGCTCGCGGCGCCGCGCCCGACTTCGGGCGCCTGGCCGGCGAGTCGCCCCTGGACCGGCTGCGGCGCGAACAGAGCGACCTGGATCGACTCTTGGGACTGTGGAGGTAGACGATGCGGCGATATCCTGACTTGACAGACGAAACCTCCGCGCTTCTGGGCGAAGGGCTTCTGGGCGGGCTGATGCTCGGCGGAATTCCGGCGAACGGGGGAGCGGCGGAGATGCTCCGGCAACGCGAGGACGAGGCGAGACGGCAGGCGTGGGCCGAGAGGGAAGCGGCGGCGGGCATGGCCGCCCCGCGCCTGCGGACGCCCGCGTTCCGCACGGAGGACGCGTTGGTGGGCGGCGGGCTCACGCTCCTCGCGGGGCTCCTCGGGGGAGCGGGGGCGGCCCAGGGGATGCTCGGGGGGTATCTCCAAGGCAAGGGGACGAAGGCGCAAGCCGACACGGACGACGAGCGCGGACAATTCGAGGCGAGCCGGCGTGCCTACCTGGGGAGAGTCGGGCGGCGGCTCGACGAGGCGGGGACCGCCGCCCGAGACCGGGCGGAGCTCGTGGGGACCCTGCGCGACGACCGGCGGCGCGGGGACGCCCAGGCCGCGCGCAGCGGGCGCGGCGGCGAGGGACCGGGAGGAGCGGGCCGATCGGCGCGAGCGCGA
This sequence comes from Fimbriimonas sp., assembly GCA_030447945.1. The sequence continues at coordinate 14,133 of JAUJNV010000050.1, forward strand.
GGGGCCGGGGCCGCGCAGAGGGCCGAGGCGCGGAGGGCGAAGTCCACCGGGACGATCTCGTGAAGACGCTCACATCGGTCACGGGTGAAGCCGACCTGGACCTCACGCTCGCCGCGCTCTGGAACCGAGGATCGAGGTGCCGCCGGAGATCGTGGCGCAGACGCGGAAGGCGTTCGGCGCCAAGGCGAGGAAAGGATCCTCGCGGCGGCGGAGAGGACGCTCTCCACGCCCGGAACGACCATCGCCGCGCGGCTGGCGATCAAGGCCCGTCGCTCGCTCGGGGTGTACTTCTCCAACGACGCGAAGGAGGAGGCCGCGCTGACGAGGAGTTTGAAGCCGACCTACGTTCAGACGAGGGCGGAAGCCCGCCAGGCGGGCGTGGCCGCTCCGCCTCCGCGGAAGGCGCCCCGCGCCGTCGCCCTCGGACGGCGAAGGATATTCGCCCTTCCGAGGCGCCATCGGCGGCGGCCCCGGGGTCGAGATCCGCGCGGTGCCGGGCTCCGAGCGGAGGGCGCCCGCAATGCCGCCGATCTCCGGCTCCGAGGAGGCGCGTTTGCGGCGGGAAGCGAGGTCGGCGATCGCCCACGGCGCCGACCCGGCGGGTGAAGGCGCGGTTCAGGAAGATGACCGGCCGGAGGCTTTGACCGGGTTGAAGGTTTCAGGTTGCTGAAGGTTGAAGGTTGAGAGGTGAGGGTTGAGGGATGAGGATGAGGATGAGGATGAGGAGTTGAGACGTGGGCATCCAGAGCGGAACCTTTCCTCCAACCCTCACCTCTCAACCTTCAGCCTTTAACCTGCAACCTTCAACCTCACCCAAGTATCTGGTCGACGGATAATGCCTGGGTGAGACGCAGTCCATTTCCCTGCGTCGTCATTGCGGTCTCGCTGCTTCAGTGACGGCGCATTCGACTAGATTCTATTGGTCGAGCCAGTTCATTCATGAGCCTCCCTCTCCTGCCGTATGATGAAAGGACGGCTTCCTGAACGGAGCTGAACGGGACACCCGTGGGAAAGGAGCTTCGGGCGTCCGGCACAGAATTACCGTGCAGAGAGTCTTCCAGACCTCGTGCCCTGCGGATGGGATCGCCGTTGGGGCGGCGATAATCGTGCTCAGACAGGAGCGTTCATGAGTCGTCGATCCGCACCGCACGACATCGTGACCCCGGTACCACTCGGTAGCAGGCTCTCGGAGCAGTCGCTACCTCCAAAGGGGCCACGGAAGCGAAGGAGTGGTAGTCAATGGATTCCCTCAAGGACGACCGTCACTTCTCATAACAGCAACCACTACAAGGAGCTTTATAGAGAGTTCGGGACGTTCATCCCCAAGAAGCAGGCTCCTACCGATGCGTGAAGCCTCCCCCGAGCGCGACCGGTTCACAGGCGAGATCGATTCTATCACTACGGCTCGACTAGCGACGACGCGAACTGGTTTGTCTACATCGACGGGAAGCTCAGGAAGAAGGACTGGGGCTTTCTCCCGGGTTGAGATGCCGGCCACGACCATCTGGAGCACCTGGGCGAGAATCTGGCCCTTGTAGCGCGTCTCAGCTTAGACCCGCCCAACCTCGTCATCCAGAACGCGGGGCAGGGGGACGGGGGGTCAGAGGGAGGCGTCGGCTTCTGCCCCAAACGGGTAAGAAGCAGACGCCAGAGACTCCCGTACCGAGTGGTGGCAAATCGATATGACGACGACCGTCGCGCTCGATCCCGTTCGCTGGGCCTCTTAGCCGTTCTCCTTTGCCCGGGTTGCTCGCGCTCTGGCCCGGAGCCTAAGGTTCCTAGGGTGATTCCCCTCGCCCGGGCTCCTGCCCCTGCGAAGTGGAAGCTGGTCGACCGGCAACTGGAAAGCGCGGAGCGGTGCTGGTGGAAGTTCACGGGACGAGCCGGTGAAACGATGAAGATCGACGCCTGGCAAAAGAGGAGATGGGGAGGCGTCGAGCATCGCCGACATGTACGAGTGACGAAGAGAGAGCGCCGCACCTGACGAGGGGTGGTCGAAGGAGGACGCGACCTTCCGAAGATATGGGCTCGCTAGGCAAGGCGAGACCCTGAAAAGCGCCATCGTCACGATCGTGGACCACCCTCGCGCGACCTTGTCCGTCGAGTTCAGGAAGCCGGGTATGGGCCGAGCAGGCGAAGGCGACGTGGTGGTGGAGAAGCTGATACAGACTCTTCAGGCCCCACTTAGACGTGGCGTTACCGTCCGAAGAATCGAGCTCAGCGGCTGGAAGCAACCCAGCTCCAACCTCGTCATCCAGAACGCGGGGAGGGGGATAAAGAGCCGCGAGGGAGAGCGGAACTTGATAACATTGGGAGGCAGTGGTTTTAGTCTTCCTGTATCTCGCGATCAGTTACCTCGTGGCCGCCGCAGTGGGATGGGCCGTCTGGAGCCAGAGTCCTGGCGCTGCGACGGCGCTCCGGCATGGGCTTCCAAAGGCGATCACCGTCGGGGCGGTCGTCCTAATCTCGTCGCTCATGCTGCTGCCCGTCGCCCCCTACGCGCAGGTCTGGTTCCTGACGGCGCGGTACTCAGCGAGTTGAGGCCGGCGGCACAGGCCTGTCTACGTGGGATCAGGAGGGAGGGGCCGGTAGAGAGGATCTTAAGGTTATGAGCTTCTCCGGGAGTCGCGCGACGGTTTACGTCGTGGTGCAGAGGCCCCAGGCCCTTAGCAGCGGTTTCGTCGGCATTCTGGTGCCTCTCGTTCACCGGAATGGCGGCTGGACTGACGACGGTTGGGTCGGCGAGTACGACGTGGTCTGGTCCGATGGGGGCAGCGCGTCCAGCAGTGTCCTCCTTATCCTGGACAAGGTGGTGGCAATAGCCGATCGCCCTCCCGACCTCGTCCTCCAGAACGCGGGGCAGGGGAGGGCGGCAGTCCGCTGCAAAGTGCCGACAAGACCGGAGCGGGCGTCAAAGACGCTGTGAGCGACAGAGCAAATCTCAGGGCCACCGGCGCGACGGGGTTGGCTCCTGGTGGCGGCGTCTCCGGTGTTGAGCTGGTGCGCCTACGGGCTCATGTTGCGACACTACATTCCCGATCAGTGGCTACGGGATCAGGGCATGCTTCCGATCTCGTCGGTGATCCTGATGATCGCGGGACTGGCTTTTGTCAGCGCGCTCGTCGGATTCATAGAAGGCGCAAGCTCGTGCACGCCGGTCTCGCTCGTCTGCCTCACGCTGACGCCCTGCCTCGTGCGCCAGCCCCACCGGGACCCGGCGTACGCTACCGGGCCGAGCGCGCCGATTACCACCGTGCGGTGCGCACAGGTCAGACGTTCGGAAGCCAGCACGGGAAGATGAGCGGACGCCCCCTCACGTACTGGCGCTGGGTGCGCCGCGGAATCGACAACGCAACAGGTGTGATCACGATCCCGAAGACCGGCTCTCTCCCGAGTCTGAGATCGACCGGCGCGCGTTCGGCAACGTCAACGGGGGCGGCGTCCTCGACCGTCCGCCGATTGAACACGCTGGTACTGGGTGACACATCCTAGCTTGGGACCTCCCTCAATTACCTCTTCAACCTCTTCATCCAGAACGCGGGGCAGGGGGACGTGCGGGAGAGTGAGGTTCAACGTGCCCTATACTGCAAGGCATGGCGGGAGCACAGGACGGAGGAAATCGCGGGTGACTCTTTCGCTGGCTCTGGCCGCGGCGCTGCCTTTCCTGACCCGCTTCGGGTGGAGGCAGTCTCCTTTGCGGTGCCCTACACGTCGTGGTCCGAGGACGCACTCCTCCGCCTAGAGGTCGCGGTGGTCGTTCGCGGCAACCTCAGGCCCAAGCCTTTGAAACTCGTGCCCCCGTACCAAAGACGACCCTCGTCTCGGTGGATCGACATGGGAGGACGACGAGGCCGGTTCCGTGGCTTGATAGTCGACAGACCGACTGTACGGTGGACCTATGGCAGGCGGTGCCCCAGACTCTGCCTCTGGGCGGGACCATGAAGTACCGGCACGACTTCACGATCCACAATGGCAGCCGGGGGCGCGACATCCCTCCGGCGCGACCCACTTCTTCGTGCGCGAGCGCTTCTCCGGCGAATACAGCTATATGGGCGGTTACGAGGGCGTCCACGATTCGCAGCTCTTCCCGATCAACGGGCTTCAGCTCGCCCTTCGAGCCGTTTCCCTGGACCCGCCCCGAGCTGTCCTTGCGGTAGCCGCCCGACTCGTGGAGGAGAGCACCGCCAAGCCCTCACCCGCCCAACCTCGTCATCCAGAACGCGGGGCAGCATGATGGATACTGCCATGGGATGAAGTCCTTTGAGGCAGTCTGCATCACCGCTGCGACGATCTGATCCTGGGCTGGGCGGTATTCACGTTTCTGAAAGCGAGTTCCACGTACCCTCGTGTTCGTGAAGCCGACGAGTGGGAGGTTGCTGTTAACGAGCCCGCCCGGGCTGACGGGAAGGGGAGCTTCATCATGCAGGAGTTCTACGGCACCCACCGGATCACGGCGACTTTCCCAGATAGCGGTGTGGTGCGAGAGGTGCTCGTGTTCCCGTCGCTCGGGGACGACGAATCCACGTCGCTGGAGATCACGCCCACGCGTGATTAAGGAGACCCTGGACCGATCCAAGCTCCACGCCGTACAAACCCCACAGGCCTTCCCTTTGAGGGTACTGCGCGAGGTGTACGGTGGCTCCGAAGAGTCGTTGCGCGTGGCCACGGACGATGCCTCGCTCGTCGAGGCCTCGGGCGGGCGCGTCGTCGTGGTCCCCGGCGAGAAGACCAACATCAAGCTAACCGAACCCGCCGACCTGATACTCGCGGAGGCGATCCTCGGCGCGCGGCACGAGGTTAGCATCATTCCTTACCACAGGTCGGGCTACATCGTCCTGAACGAGCAGAGCTTTTCGGTGGCTTACGCTTCTCCCTTCGACTCCTTGGTGATGCGGTACGAGAAGGGGGTCCTGGAGCGGACTTATATCTTCGACGGTGTGAAGACGACCAAGACGGCGATGGACTACCGCGCCGCGCTCGTGACAGCGCTGGACGAAGGCGTGTTTGAGGGGTTCGGCCACTTTTTCAAGGAGACCCTCTCCAGAAGCGAGGTCGACTCTACGCCTCATTCTGCGGAGAGGGGAGGAGCGGGGGCATTTATCGTGGGCGACTTCGGGAGGACGACGCGGGACCTGAAGCGGGTCACAAAACTGTCGGGAGGACGGGAAGACCGCCGGCGTTTCGTCTGCAGTTTTAAGGTGGTCCTTCCGCAACCTTAGGGCCCAGACGGTCCGTGACGACTCTCGAAGGCCTCATGCCTCGCACACCCCACCTCGTCATCTGGAACCCAGGGCAGGGGGAGGTGCCGCATTCGCGGATTTGGTTTACGACGACACTTGAAACTTCGTGCCGGACCAATAGCTGCGTGTCGCCGGGCAAGGGCAACGGACTGCATTCAGCACAGGATCATAATCGCCTTGTGAACCGCCTAGTCCAAGTGGGGATCCTTGCGGCGTTCTTAGTGGTGTTAGCGGAACTGGCACGGCAACTCGCCACGCGGCGTTACTCTCCCTTCGGCATCTGGGCCTCACCCCACCCGGACGAAACTCTCGGGGGTGGAATCGTTATCCTGGCCGCACTGGTGTTTCTGATGGCACGGGTACGGCGTCGGGTCTGACCGGTCAGATTCTGTGAGAAACGGTTCGTCTGCCGTAACGGGATGCGAACGAGTTGACCTGGACGCCCAACCTCGTCATCCCGAACACGGGGCAGGGGACGGGAAACTGCCTGATCACGAGGTCAACGGCAACGTTACGGTTTCGTCCCCTCGAACTACTCGAATGGCCACGTCTACACCGCTGGGCCATGTGCCCGTCTTGGCGTGGGACGCCATGGAGTGGAGGAGAGCGTGCATCGCCGAGCGACGATCCTCCAGCGATGAGAAGTGTTCCATCGATTGAGCAAAGACGGGCAGGAGTATCGACAACATCATGCGGCTGTAGCCTGGTTCGTCGGCCAAGCGAAGCATTTCGTCGGCGACGATCTTCGGCGTCGCCTTAAACCCCGCAGTGGCATCGTAGAGGCGCGTCCAGGCTTCCATGGCTCGGCTCTGGTAGGCCCTGCTGAACCAGTTTCGCTTGGGTGGGGGCGCGGTCATTTCGGCCGCTTCGCCGTAAAGGGGCCGTATGAGATCCAAGGGGGGAGCGTGCTCCAGCCACTTGGCGAAGTTCATGATCCTGTCGATGTCGCCGACGAGGGCGGGCAGGGCGTGCTCCAAGGACCGAAGTGCGAGCTTGCGCCAGGACACGGCAGCGAGAGCGTCCTGTAGCGTAGCGCCTGAGTGCTCCTCCCAGAGCAGGCTCAGGAGGGTGAGGGCTTGGTCGTCGTTCCCGCCTTCGATAGAGGCGCGGAGTTCGTCGGCTGCTTCTCGGACGCGGCGGTCGTCTTCGCGCATTCCAGGATGAGCTTCTGGATCTACGGATTCCCCCACGGCCAGCCCCCGGGAGGTGTACTCCGCGTGGGCGGAAGGCCAGCACCGAACCGCGGAGACGAAGTCGATGGAGCGGAGCGCCCGCGTCATGCCCATGGAAACCATTATAAGGTTGAACCGGTCATCGTCCAGAACGCGGGGAAGGGGGACGTGAAGCGGTGCCTCCTGGGCGGTGGGCTTCTTCGCCCTGTCCGGCCCGCCTGTACTCGACCACTTCGTCGTCGGTGTAGGTCCTCGTGGGCATAACGCGGGTTACGCTCCGGAAAACGAGCCGCTCCTCGTCCAGCAAGACGATCGGCGACCGGGTGCTGCCCTGAGGGTTCTCGACGCGACGATGCTCGGGCTCCACCAAGGTGCCCGAACCATTCCACCGCCTCTTCTCGATGGCTTCCGATTGGATCACCAACTCATCCCCCTCCAGCCAATACCGCCCGGATCAGGTGACGTTCCAGGCGGGAGTCGCCCACGTGATCTCCTCGAACGCGCCGTCCGCCCGAAGCTCCATCGAATGGTGCCCCTTGAGCCACTTCCCGGCGAGCAAGCTGAGGTCCACCTCTTCATTGTGTCCTGGCCCCGCCCACATAGCGTCCATTCCACCGCGCCCCGACAACGAGGCCCAACCTCGTCACCGGGAACGTGGGCCGGGGGGACGGGGGCTGGCTCGATCCAGAGCTACGACGGTCTGGCTACGCCCACGAGGTCGTTACGGGGCCCGCTCCAAGCGGATGGGGCCCATGTCGATCACGAGGGGATACCCTTGATCGTCGACGAAATCATCTGTGGTCTGGCCTTCCGATGCTTGCCTGATCCGGTGGGCCCGGTAACGCCTACCGCCGAGCGTGAGGCTTTCCGCTCCGACATAGGTCTTTACGCTACGGGTCCACCGGAGGCTTTGGGGCGGGAGGGCGATGTAGCGTATGGTCTCTCCGCGGTTCGGTTTGCGCTTGATGAACCAAAAGCGGGCAGAGCTGCTTATCTCGGAGGTCGGCAGGAGCGGAAACCAGCGCTTCACGTTTCCGGGCGTCTGGACGACCCGAACCCCGGCCCGAGTGTAGGTCGCGACGGACTTCAGCGCCGGGAGGATGGTTCCGGTTACGGTGGTCTCCAGCCTCTTCGGAGAACCGTCCGCGCCAAAGAGGTTCACGAACTTCCCCTTCACCCACTTCTCGTCCCGATTCGTAGAGCCGCCGACGCGGACTCTCGCCGAGAAGACGAGGTGCGTCCGCAGATCTCCATTTGGCAACAGCTTGCGGTGGTATCTTGCGTCGCCTACGACGGACACCGGGGTCGGATTTCCTCCTCTCATGGCGGAGGGCTGAAAGGTTGCGACCAGCCTCACCTGTGCCACGCCGACGCTGGAAAAGCCGAGGGCGAGGAGCAGCGAGGCTCTTTTCACACCGCATTATGCTCCCGATTCCTCA
>JAUJNV010000051.1 GCA_030447945.1 Fimbriimonas sp.
TCGCGGGTCCTGGAGGGCGAGCTTTCCGTGGAGCAGAACGGCGTGGTCACGGTCGCGCGACCGGGTGAGTACCTGGTGAAGCCGCGCGGGATCTTCCACGCCGTTTGGAACTCGGGCGCGGTGCCGGTTCGGTTCGTGGAGATCATCGCGCCGGGCGGCTTCGAGCGGTACTTCGAAGAGATCGCCCCCCACCTGCCGCCGAAGGACGACTCCGACGGGGCCGCTATGATGGCCATCGCCGCCCGCTACGGCCTGGAGTTCGACATGAGCGGCATCGAGCGGCTCGTCACCACCTACGGCCTGCGGACCTAGGAAACTCAATCTCATCGGGATGACGATGTAAGGGAGACGAGGCCTACTCGAAGTAGCGACGCATGATGTCCGGTCGGTTGAGGTAGCCGTGGGTGACCCGGTAGTGCTCGGTCTCGGTCCACTCGCGCTCCTCGATCCCTTCGTCGCTCAGCCAGTACAGCCGCGAGTGGGGGTAGCTCATGAGGATGGGGGAGTGCGTCGAGACGATGAACATGGAGTCACGCTGCACGAACTCGTGCATCAGCATCAAGAACTCGAGCTGCCGCTGAGGGGAGAGCGCCGCCTCGACCTCGTCGAGGATGAACAGGCACCGGCGCGCGCCCCCGAACTTTCCCCGGAATACGTTGAGGAACGACTCTCCGTGCGAGACCTCATGGAGGTCTCCGCCGTAGCTGCCCGCGACACCGATCTCGCGGACGTAGGACGCCAAGTCGTACATCGACTCGGCCCGAAGAAAGAAGCCGTCCTCCTCCTTTCCCGCCATCCGGCCAAGGCTGATCGCGTCGGCGAGGCGTGGGCCACGTGTCTCGGGTCCCTCCATCCGGAACGACTTCCTTCCCCCTTCGACGCCGAAGCCCGCCGCCTCGGCGATCGCCTCGACGAGCGTCGATTTCCCGGAGGCGTTCTCGCCCACGAAGTAGGTCACCGCCGGATGGAAACGGATGGACTCCATCTGCGCGACGGCGGGGATGCGGAGCGGGTAGGCGTCCGGGTCGAGCTCCTCCCGCCGAATCCGAACCTGCGTGAAGAACGGTTCCGTCCGCATGCGATCACCGGTGCATCAATCTTCTATCGGGTCCGGGGTCGGGCGTAGAATAGGAGCATGAGCGCCCTGCCCATGCCGCCTTCGCCAGAGCCAGATCTAGAGGTTGTGGCCCAGCCTAAGTGCTGGACGGCTGAGGAATACGTGCGACTTGCGGAGCTTGGCCTACTTGGGAAGGCCCGGACCGAACTCCTGAGTGGCAGAATCCTCGTCATGACGGCCCAGAGTATGTTGCACGTCAAGGGCATCGAGTGCGTGGCTCGCCGCCTGCGGGCCTGGGTGGGAGATCGGGGACTCGTCATTACTCAATCCACAGTGCGACTTACGTCTGAGGATATGCCAGAACCGGACGTGACGGTACTCGCCCGTCCCCTGCATGAGTTGGAGGAATTACCGGGTGCATCAGACATTCGCTTGTTGATCGAGGTGAGTCTCACGTCGCTGGAGCTCGATCAGGGCCTTAAGGCGCGGCTTTATGCGGGCGCGGGGGTGCCTGAGTATTGGGTGGTGAACCTACAAGCCCGCGAGGTTGCGGTTTACCGAGATCCCGCCCCGGACGGTTACCGGGATATCCGCCGTCTCCCCGAAGGGGGCCATCTGGCTCCCCTCGATGCACCGGATGAAGCTATCGCGGTGGGCGAGCTATTGCCCTAGGCCTGGCGTGCCTATGCGCGCCAGCTTCTTCCCGTCCTTCCGCACGAGCGTGTCGGTGTCCGCCGGCTCCGGCGCCCAGGTCGGGTGGGGGCCTGCGTGCCGAGCATCCATTCAGAAACCCCTCACTCCCCGTGGCACCGGCACTCCGGCCGGTGACCCCGCTTTCCAGATCACCGGCAGGAGTGCCGGTGCCACGGGGAGTGAGGGCGTTCTACTTATCCAAGTCGATCCACCGCACGGTGTAGCGGCCGCTGCCCTCGTTGCCGAGGACCCAGATCGTGTACGTGCCGGCGAGGGGGAGGCGGAAGGAGACGAGGCTGTCGGTGCCGTCGCCGCCGTTGTCGTCGCTCGCCACCTCCAGCCCGTCGGGGCCGACGATCTGCATCGAGGTGTCGAACTCCTGCGAGCGTACGCTGACCAGGACGGTCTGTCCGGCGCGGCCCCCAAAGGACCATATCTCCGTGCCGCCCGAACCTACCGATCCGGCGCTCGGCGCGCCCACGCCCAACGCGCGGATAGGGCTTGGGGCGCGCTTGATCCGGTACGCGCCGCCCCCGCCGTCGCCGAAGGAGGAAGCCCGCAGGATGTAGCGGCCGGACTCGGGCAGGAGCGCGGTCATGAGGGGGTTCCGCGCGGCGCCGCCGTCGTCGTTGCCCGAGAGGAGCTCGCCCCGCGGGTTGTAGAGCTCGAGCTCGAGGTCGAACTGCTCCGCCGCCCCCTCCAGCCTCAAGATCTGGCCCCGGGCGCCCTCGAACGTCCAGTACTCCGAGTCGCCCAGCGCCAGCGTCGCGGGCTGGTCGGCCCGGTCGGGCAGCGGCTTCGCGGTTCGGCCCAAGGCGAGCGAATAGTCCGTGGGTAGGTCCATCGACTGCGAGACGGTGACCTGGAAGGTGCCGGTGCGCTTGAGGAGCACGGTGACGACACCGGGGGACTTGGCTTTGGAAGGGAGGACCTCCAACGGATTGTCGGAACCGGGGGCTGCGCCCGCATGAGGCAGGTAGCTTACGGAAGCCTCGAGGCCGGTGGCGCTGGTTTGGGCCTCGACGCGGATCAGGTCCCCGATCTTGCCCTCGAAGGTCCAGAGGTCCAGGCCGCCCGGCTCCAGCTTCTGGCCCCGCGTCGGTGTGCCGACGGCGATCGGCGCGACGCGAGCCTCGGCGAGGGTAAGGGCAAAGGTGACGTCCGTCCGCCCCTGGGGATCCAGTTGCACATAGTGGTCGCCGGACGCATCGACGCGAAAGACCACGCGCCGCACCCGGTCGGTGGCGAGGGAGCCGGCGCCCGGATTCACGATGTCTCCGTTGGGCCGGACGACCAGCATATCGGGGAGCCCGACGACCGCGCGGAGACCACCATCGTCTGACCCTCGCGCGCCACGAAGCGCAGCCACTGACGCTGCCTTGCCCGTGGATCCGGCCGTGCGCGCGCCCAGCCGGGCCTCGGGCGCGACGAACCGGCGGATGCTGAACTGATACGACCCGCCCGCGTTGCCCTTAAAGGACTTCACCAGCACCTTGTAATCGCCCGCCTTCGGCGAGCGAAATACGACTTGCGCGCGCTGGTCTCCGGGCCGGACGTCGTCGTTCTGCGCCACGACCTTCCTGGCAGCGTCCACGATCGCGATGCCCGGATCGAAATTGCCGGTCCATGCCGAGACGATGATCGTTTTCGTCTTCCTTCGTAGTGACCGGCCATTCGGCGGGCTCGCCGGGAGAGAGAATGGTTGTACGTCGCGATGTCCCCTCGCGGACATCCCCGATCCTCCCCTGGTTCCCCTGCCCCAGCGCGCTCCACGGCAGCGCCAAAGCGAACCCGATCGCGACGGCGAAATGTAGTGCCTCCTTCCTCATCCAAGGCCTCCTTGCGACACTCGCGGCGCCCGGTGATCGGCGGCCACGGCGGCATCGCGTTAGGACGCGCCTAACGGGCGGGAGGTCACGAGCTGGGAGCTTTCTTGCGCTTGCCTGTCCGTCGGAATGCGTAGAATAGGTGCATGTGCGCCATGCCGGTACCGCTTTCTCCAGGGCTGGAACCCGAGGTTGCGCCCCAGCGGAAGCGGTGGACGGCGGACGAGTATGTTCGATTCGCCGAGCAGGGCTTCCTGCCGGAGCGCGGAGTGGAGCTGCTCGACGGCGATATCCTGATCATGAGCCCCGAGAGTCTTCCCCCCTTCAAAGCAACGAACCGCATCCTCCGCCGCTTGGCGAGCGTGTTCGGCTTGGAGCGAGTGGTTTCTCAGAACACGACGCATCTAACGGAATTGGACATGCCCGCGCCGGACGTCGCCGTGCTCGCCATCCCTGTGGACGACATGGACGCTCTTCCCACGTCGTCGGACCTGCGTCTTGTGGTGGAGGTCAGCCTCACATCGCTAGGGAAGGACCGCGACCCGAAAGCGAGCCTCTACGCCCGCGTGGGCATCCCCGAGTACTGGATCGTCAACCTCCGAAGCCGCGAAATCGAGGTCCATCGGGATCCCGCGCCTGACGGCTATCGGGAGATCCGTCGTATCCCCGAGGAAGGCACCATCGCTCCCCCCGACGCACCGGATGAAGCGATACCGGTGGGCGAGCTCCTCCCGTAAGGGTCTGTAGAGCGACTCCCTCCCCCTCCCCGGCACGAACCATCCGGGCAAGGGGAGGGAGTCTCTCTATATGCTCTAAGCCGAGCCTGTCTTTGCTCGCTGCTTCTTCCCGTTCTTCCGCGTTGGCGCCTCGGTGCCGGCGGATTCATCCGCCGCATCGACAGTGGCCGTCTTCGGCTGCCGGCGCTGTTTGGGGATTTCGATGCGGCGCTCGCCCGTCAGGTACTGCGCGGTGAGGCAGCCGCTCGCCAGGAACTGCTTTACTGAGCCCTCGGCCACGACCTTGCCGCCGTGTTCGCCCGCGCCCGGGCCGAGCTCCATGAGATGGTCGGCCGAGAGCATCGTCTCCTCGTCGTGCTCCACGACGAGCACGGTGTTTCCCAGGTCCCGCAGGCGCACGAGGGTTTCGATGAGCTTCCGGTTGTCCCGCTGGTGCAGGCCGATGGAGGGCTCGTCGAGGATGTAGAGGCAGCCCATCAGCCCGGAGCCGATCTGGGTGGCGAGGCGGATGCGCTGGGCCTCGCCGCCCGCGAGGGTGCGGGCGTTCCGGTCGAGGGTGAGGTAGCCGAGGCCGACGTCCTGCAGGAACCGCAGGCGCTCCACGATCTCCTTCACGGCCCGCTCTCCGATCGCGAGCTGGCGCTTGTTCAGCTTCTTCGCGAGTCCGTCGAAGAACCGGAACGAGTCTTCGACGGACATTCCGGCAACTTCCGAAACGTCCTTGCCAGCCAGTCTCACGCTCAGCGACTCCGGCTTGAGCCGCCGCCCCTCGCACACGGGGCAGGGCTTCGTGGACATGTACTGCTCGAGGTCGTTCTTGACCCACTCGCTTTCCGTCTCCTCGTACCGCTTGCGGAGCGAGGCGAGGACGCCGTTCCAGTGCGAGTAGAAGCTGCGCTCGCCGCCGCGCGAGGTCTTCATGATGACCTTGATCGACCCGCCGAGCCCGTGCCACACCGCGCGCAGACCCTCCTCGGGGATCTCGCCGAGGGGCTTGCTCGCGTCGAATCCGCACGACCGGCCCACCGCGTCCAGCATCTCCGGCCACCAGTCCTTGACCTCGCCCGATTTGTAGACGAAGGGCAGGATCGCGCCCTGTCGCAGGGGCTTCCGGGGGTCCGGGGCAATGAGCTCCGGGTCGAACTCCGTCTTGGTCCCCAGGCCCGTGCATTCGGGACACGCGCCGTAGGGGGAGTTGAAGGAGAACATGCGGGGCTCCAGCTCCGGCAGGGAGTAGCCGCACACGGCGCAGGCGTAGCTTTCGGAGAAGAGGGCGTCCCCCTTGTGCACGTGCTCCGGCGAAGGCTCGCCCGCCTCGCGGGCCGCGATCGCGGCAACGTCGGGCGGCACCTCCATGTCCTTCGACGTTTCGTAGGAGAGGGTGACGAGCCTGCCCATCTTCAGCGCCGCCTCGATGGAGTCGGTCAGACGGCGCTCGATCCCCTCCTTGACCACGATCCGGTCCACGACCACCTCGATGGTGTGCTGCTTGTAGCGGTCCATCGGGATGTCGTCCGTGACCTCGTACATCTCGCCGTCCACCCGCACCCGGACGTAGCCGGCCTTCTGCACGTCCAGCAGCTCTTTCTTGTATTCGCCTTTGCGGCCCACGGATGACGGTACGCCGAGGACCACCGGCCTTCGTGCCCTCGGGCAGCGACTTGGCGACGTCGGCGATCTGATCCGTGCTCTGCCGCTCGATCAGGCCGTGGCCGATGATGCAGTACGGGGTGCCGACGCGGGCGTAGAGGATGCGGAGGTAGTCGTAGATCTCCGGCGTCACCGTGCCGACGGTGGAGCGGGGGTTCTTGCTCGCTCTTCTGGTCGATGCTGACGGCGGGCGAGAGGCCGTCGATGTGGTCCACGTCCGGCTTGTCCATCTGCCCCGAGGAACTGCCGCGCGTAGGCGCTGAGGCTCTCGACGTAGCGGCGCTGTCCTTCGGCGTAGATCGTGTCGAACGCGAGACTCGACTTCCCGAGCCGGAGAGCCCGGTGATGACGACGAGCTTGTCCCGGGGGATCTCCACCGTGACGTTCTTAAGGTTGTTTTCGCGCGCGCCGACGACGACGATCTTGTCCTGGGGCATGGGGCAGAGGGCTCCGGAAGCGGTAGACGGCAGTATACAGACTCGGGAGTCTGCGAGGGAACCGCCTCAGACCCCTTCTACGCCGCCCCGGCTGTGGGAAAGTCGGGGTCTTTCGCAGCCTCGGTGGCTAAGGTGCAGTGGGCTCGAACTTTACCCCCGTGAACCGCACGGTCTGGCCCGGGCGCATGAGAACCTCGATTCGCCCGATTTCCGCTGGCTTCCGGAGGTAGAACCACCGCTCCCGCCGGGCGGCTCCCTCGCCTCGAGCCACGTTATCGCTCTTCCGGTGCGGCGCCAGATGACCCTGCCGGTCATAGGCCCGAACCTCGACGTCGTGGTAGCGATGGCTCTCCGCCACATCGTAACGTAACGCGGTCGTCACGACCGTCCGAACCGGGGGCTCGCCCTGACGGATCGGCGTGTCATATTCCTTTGCTTGGATCTTCGTCGGGTAGACCAGGCGCACGTCCCGCAGCGCATCCTCATCCGCCTCGACGCGAGCGCCGTTCGCCGTCGGAACTACCTGAGCTATCCGCTTCCAGGGACTGTCGGCCAGGTAGAAAGCGCAGACTCCCTCGCCGCCCCCCGTGCCTCCCCCCAAGAACATCGTGTGGATCAGGATGTCCATCTTGTCTGGATTCCCCGCAGCCTGGGAAGACTGAGCACCGCGACTCGTAATGATCCGACTGCCCGGCCACGGCCAGCCTTCCGATGTCAATCGGAGAGCCGTTACGCCTGCGCAGACCGGCCCGCCGGGCGTGGCCGTGGGCTTGACGCGGAAGAGGAGCCCGTATCGCTCCCAGCGGTTGAGCAACTTATCGCGCATCAGCACCCGGGTGGGAGCGAGAGGAGCGCCCCCCGGTGCCCAGACCTGCATCTCGTGCCCCAATGGCCGCGACAACTGCCGCAACTCGACCTCCCGCCCGTCCGCCAGCCGAGCTCGCCAGCCGTTCGCGGGAGTGCCGGGTTCGGCGCCCTCTTCGTGAGGGTCGTTGTACGGGATGCCCATCCAGTGGTCCCGGAAGAGTGTGGCGTGGCCTGCTCCGTCTTCGGCACGGGACGAGCTCGCCTGCCCGGGTGCGAGCATCGCGAGCGGGACGAGGATCGTCGCCACTCCCAATCCGCCAAGGGCGATCCCGGCTGGCTTGATGCTGCGTCTCTCCTTTCTCTGGTCCAGCACTTCTCTGATTCTCCTGCGAACTTGGGGCTCGCCGCGCCCCATGGACAGCGCAGGCGACGGGAACAGGTTCTCGGCGCAGAACCTCTGCGCGAGGCGCGTGAGAACGCGGGAGGTGGCGGTTCGCGCGGGGCGAATTCGTCGGTCCCTTTGGGGGCGGGGATGGGCACTCATGTCGATCGTAGTAGGGCGTCTTCCGCGGCGGCCCGCTCTACTTCCTAGGCAGAAGGCGCACGCCCACGAAGTGCGCCGCGAAGCTTGGCCTCATGAGCACCTCGAACCTTGCAAGCTCCCCTGGCTTTCGGACAAAGAAAAGCTTGAGGCGGTGCGGTCCTCGTCCGTCGGATAACGTCGTATTCCCGCCCCATACCGCCACCCGCGCGCCCCGCTTGTTATAAGCGCGCACCTCCATATCGTGGTACCGACGACTCACGGGAACCTCAAAGGTGAGCGCGGTCGTGCTCACGGTCAGGGGAGTGCTTTTCCGACGGGTAGACACCATCGTGTGAATCTTCACCGGATAGAGGATCCGCACGTTCTTCAGCACGCTGGTCTCGACACGAGGCGCTCCACCCGCAGCGGAAGGAGTGACATAGGCGGTTCGCTCCCACGGCCCGTCCGCGAGGGAGACGGCACATGCCCTTTCCTCGTCTCCTCGGACGGCGCGAGCGCGTTCCCAGAGCATGGTTAGGGGACGGACTAAAACGAGGAGCTTTCTAGGGTCGCCGGGATCTGTCGACCAAGAGGCGTCGCGGCTATTGCTCACCCGCTGCATCCCGCCTTCATAGGTCCGGGCGGTGGCGACGCCGGCACATATCGAGTCCCCCGCAGAAGCCGCTCGCTCCACACGGAAGAGGAACGCGTACTCCTCTGGTTTGCCCGCACGGATCTCGTCGGCCATCATCGCTTCGGTGGGGGCAGTAGGCGTGCCGCCAGGCCTCCACGTCGCAGTTCGTCGCCGATCTCGCCATGAGATTTGCAACAACTCGACCTCTCGGCCATCTTCCAGCTTCGCCCGCCAGCCGTTCGCAGGGGTACCCCGTCTCAGCAGACCGTTTTTCGGTTTCCAGAATGGGAGGGGAATGGCATGGTGAAAACTCGAGCCATGGCCCTTTCCGCGGCTCACTTGGGCCGACCCTGCTTGCAATCCCGGCATCAGCATCGTGCTAGGACCTAAGAGCAGGAAGACTCCAATCGTGCTAAGAGCGACCCCCTTGGGGCCGACCGTTCCTCGTCTTCTCTTCTCATCCAGCACCTCTTCAATCCTCCTTCGGACTTCGGGTTTACGCGCCATCGGGAGCGCGATGAGGGCGTCGCGGCCTTGGAGCTCTTGCGCGATCCGCAGGAGGTCCTCGGCATATGTGGCGGGTGCTACCCCGGCGAGGAGCACGCGGTCGTCGGCCGCCGCCTCGGCGGCGGCGAGGGCTTCCCGCTCGAGGAGCCACACCAACGGGTTCGGCCAGTACAGGGCGCGGCACACGAGGGCGAGCATTAGCGAGAACCAGTCGCCGCGCCGGATGTGCGCCGCTTCGTGCAGCAGCGCGGAGCGGAGGCGCGACGACTCCCAACGCTCCGCGTCCGGCGGCAGCAGCACGACGTGGCGTCCCCACCAGAGGGTCATCGGCACGCGCGCCTGTCCGCTGAGAAGCACCCGCGTTCCCCGCGGCAGGTCCGATCGGCCTGCGTGGCTGGGCGTGCTCCGGCGGATCCAGAGAGCGGCGCGTCCCAGCCCGAGCCCGAGCCGCAAGAGGAGCAGCGCCGCACCGACGAGCCACACGCCCATCGCAAGCGATCCCAGATCGACCTTCGGCTCAGGGGACTCGGTCGATGAGACCGGTGGCGGGGGAGCGGGTGTCTCGGACTGCGACGGTTCGGTCACTGGGAGAGGAGGCACCGGCGCGAAAAGCCGAGGAGCGGCGATAGGCACTTCGATCGAAGCCTTGGGCAGCAACGGCACGAGTGCGGGTAGGGCGAGGAGGGCGGCGAGCGTGGCGACGCAGACGAGGTGCCGCCGGGCCGCCGAGCCCCGGCGCAGGGCGAGGGCCAGCAGCAGGCCCAGAGCCGACAGGGCGAGCGACTTCATGGGCAGGCCGGGGACGAGGCGCATGGCGCCGCCCACCGAGGCGGGCGCGCCCGGGATGTCGGCCCTTCCTCCCGCGCCCGCTCGATCATCGCCTGGAGGTCCGTCAGCTCTTCGTCCGTCAGGCGCGCCCCCTCCTCCGAAAGAAGCGTGGCGACGACCTCCGGCACGGAGCCTCCGAAGAACGTCCGCACGACGCCCTCCAGCGCCGAGCGCGCCTCCGCCTGCCGGGGACGGGCGGGGGAGTAGACGAAGCGCCCTTCTTCCACTTCGTGCTTGAGCTGCCCCTTCTCCTCTAGGATGCGCAGGAGAGTGCGGACGGTGGAGTTCGACGGAGCGCCCGGCAGGAGAGACTCCAGCTCCCCCGCCGTGAGTCGCTCGCGCTCGTACGCGAGCTCCATGATCTGCTGCTCGCGCTTGCTCAGATACTGCTTCGCCGCTTTGCCCATAGGTCTTCCTGCGAATATATTAACACCAATTCGGTGTGGGCACAAGGGCTGACGTTAAAATTTTCGCGGCGTGGCGAAATAGGGGATGCTCGAAGTGATTCTAGGGGAGGGAATCTCTCCATCCCTCTACGGATTGAGCCGCCAGAGCGTGAAGCTCAGCGCGGCGGCGAAGGCGAGCCACGCGAGGTAGGGCGCCATCAGCCACGCCGCCCCGCTCCGGACGCGTCCGAAGGCCCAGGTGGTGGTGGCGGCGACGAGCAATAGGACGACGATCTCCACGGAGGCGAAGAGCAGGCGTCCCCAGCCGAAGAAGAGCCAGGTCCAAAGCGCGTTCAGCGCGAGCTGCACCCCGAAAAGGACCAGCGCGAGCCGCGTGGCGCGGGCGTCCCGCCCGCGGTCTTCCGCCTGCGGCCCCAACCGGACCTCGGGCACCGGCCCCTGCCACACGAGCCACGCCGCGACGCCCATCATCGCGTACAGCACCGTCCATACGGGCGCGAAAACCCAGGGAGGCGGGCTCCAGGGGGGCTTCGTGAGCGCCGGGTACCACCCGGGCAGGCCTTGGGCCGTCCCCAGCCAAGCCACGAACCCCGCCCCGTAGGTGGCGGTGAGAGAGAGGAGGAGGGCGAAAGCCGGACGCGGGCGCTCATCCTCGGCGGGGCTCATGGGCTTAGGGTAGCACCCTCACTCCCCCGTGAATCCCCCCGTAGGTGCGACATCCTGTCGCGCAACCTGCCTGAACTGAGCTAGAAGATCGGGCGTTGCCCGATGCGCGACAGGATGTCGCACCTACGGGGGGATTGATGGCGGATGGGAGGGGAGCGACTAGGCTGCCTCGACCCGGAAGGTGGTCGAGCCGATGCGGATGTGGTCGCCGGGGCCGGCGAGGGCGGTGGGGAGGCGGGCGCCGTTGACGAAGACGCCGTTCGTGCTCCCGAGATCGGAAACGCTCAGGCCGCCCGGCGCGGGGGAGAGGGAGGCGTGGCGGCGGGAGGCAGCGGTGTCGAAGGACATGGGGATCGCGGGACACTCGCGTCCGACCTCCGTGAGCGCCACGATAGGGAACCGCTGGCCCACGAGCGGCCCGTCGAGCGCGTGCAGCGCAAAGGAGGGATGCGCGACGGGAGCCGGTGCGGGCGGCTGGGGAGCGGGCGCGCCGTAGGGAGCACCGGGGGGCGGGTACCCAGGAGCGGGCTGCGGCGGGTAACCCTGAGCCGGGTAGCCCTGGGGCGGTTGGCCGTAGGGCGGTTGGCCGGGGGGCGGCTGGCTGGGGGGCGGCGGCCCGGGAGGGGGGTAAGCGGCTCCGGGGCCGCCCATCGGGTAGCTCTGGCCCATGTAGGCTTCCGGGCCGCGCTGGGGGGCGGGGGCGTTGCGGGTGAGGAACTCCAGGGTCGTGTTGCCCACGCGGATCTGCGCGCCGGGAGAGAGGAGGACCTGCTGGATGGGCTGGCCGTTAAGGAACGTTCCCGCGCCCGAGCCGCCGTCCACGAGAACGTAGTTCGGCCCCTCGCGGCGGATTACGGCGTGCAGCGGCGCGACGGCGGGATCGCCGAAGAGGGGGACGTGCGCGCCCTCGCTCCGCCCGATAAAGGTCTGCGCGGCGTCGATGGGCCACTCGCGCCCCTCGTTCCGCCCCAGCGATAGCCGCAGCCACGCGCTGCGGGCGAGGCGCTCGACGAGGCCGATAAACAGGCCGATCGCCGCGCCCATCAGCAGGCAATAGATCGCGCGCGAGACCGTGCCGGTCTCACCCTTGCTTTGGCCTTGGGCGGCGAGGACCGACGCTTGAACCAAGAAGCCGATGGGATCGAACAAGACTGCCCCGATGGCCGCCCCGATCGCGCCACCGATGGCCCCTTGAACCATGCGGCGCAGGTTGAGAGAACTGAGGCCGATCGCCGCACCGAGGAAAAAGCCCAGCGGGGTGAGGGCCACCGTCCGCGAGAGGATCGTGAGGAGACCTGCCTCCTGCACCACGCCCCCGAAGAGGGTCCCG
>JAUJNV010000052.1 GCA_030447945.1 Fimbriimonas sp.
TGAGAGTCAAGGTGGCGAAGGTGCCCGCGCTCGACCAGCGACTGGCCGTGCGGCCGCAGCTCAAGCCCCTGACGGAGCTGGAGACGGGGGAGATGATCGTGCACCGCCTGCGCGTCGCGGGCTTCGAGGGGGAGCACAGTCCCTTCACCCCCGACGCGATTCACGAGGTATTCCGGCGGAGCGGCGGCGCGCCGCGCCTCATCAGCCAACTCGCGGACAACGCGCTCCTGATGGGCTTCGCCCGTAAGGCGCGGATGATCGACGGATTCCTGATGCACGAAGTGGCATCCGAGTGGATGTTCCAGGAGGCGGCATGAACCTCGCCGACGCGCTACGCCAGGCTTCTTTGAGGGTTGAGGATGGAGGGTTTAGGGTTGAGGAGGGGATCCAAAGCTCTGAATCCCTAAGCCTGAGCGCTCAACCCTCCACGCCTGTTCGCCTAGAGTTCTCTCTTTCGCCGGAGCAGCTCGCCGCGCTTTTTCGCTCCGTGCTCGCGAAGGGGCACACGGTGCTCACCCAGAAGGAGGTCTCCTCGATGCTGCGGGTGGAGTCGTCCGCCGTCGAGCGGATGGCCGAGAGCCGCGAGCTGCCGGCCTTCCTGGTCGACGGCCGCTGGCGCTTCCCCCGCTCGGGGGTCGAGGACTGGCTCGCCGCCCGCCTCGCGCCTCCCGTCGGGGAGTAGGGGGTTGGGGGTTGAGGGTTGAGGGTTGGGGGTTGAGGCGGAGAAGGCTCTGGTCTTAACCCTCAACCCTCAGCCCTTAACTCTCAACCCCCCGCATTTCTGCTGTCTGGCTCGGTGTCCGTTTGCGGCACAGATCGTGGGCCTAACCTGCGCGCATGCCTGAGGTTTTGCGCCTCAGCGCCCGATGAACTTACCGGGAGTGCGTTTCCGGGAGCGGTTAGGGCACTGGTTTCCCGAGGTGATGGAGGAGTAGATGAGTCTGTTCGCTAAGAAGTCGTATGTGGGGCTGGACCTTGGGCACCACGCCATCAAGGCGGTCCAATTGGAGCGGAGCGGGTCGGGCTTTAAGGTCGTCCGCTATGCGGTCGTCCCCACGCCTCAGGAAGCTCTGAAGGACGGAGTCGTGATCGACACCGCCGTGATGGGCGAGGCGATCAAGGACGCGCTGAAGGAAGCGCACATCACCGCCACGAGCGCGCTGATCGCCGCCGCCGGCGGCTCGGTGTTCGTGCGGCCCGTGCCGTTCCCGCGGATGAGCGAGTCGGCGCTGCGCAAGTCCATCAAGTACGAAGCCAGCCGCTACGTGCCGGGCTCGGTGGAGGACAGCTACGTCGAGTTCGAGATCCTCCCCTCCGGAGACGACGCCCGCATGAGCGTGCTGCTCGTGGCCGCGCCCCGCGACATCGTCACTTCCCGCATCCGCGCTTGCGAAGCGGCCGGGCTGGAGGTCGAGGTCGTGGACATCGAGATGTTCGCGATGTACCGCTCGCTCATCGAGTCCCTGCCCATCAAGGGCGAGGCGGACGACGAGGCCGGTCCGATGGCTCTCGTAGACGTCGGCGCGAACACCACGAACATGAGCGTGGTGGACAAGGGCGTGTTCGTCATGACCCGTTCCATTCCGCAGGGCGGACGGGCGCTGACCGACGCGCTAAAAAACCAGTTTAAGCTTTCCGAGGAGGACGCCGAGGCGGGCAAGGCCCAGCTCGACGTGCGCGAGTTGCTCGACGAGGACAGCCCCCGCGAGAACGCACCGCTGAGGGTCATCCAGACCCACCTCGACGACCTCGTCCGCGAAGTCCGCCGCTCGCTGAACTACTTCCAGTCGCAGCAGGCCGAGGCGGGCGAGACGAAGTCCGTCGAGCGGGTGCTGCTCAGTGGAGGAGGCGCGAATCTTTCGGGCCTCACCGAATACGTGTCCAACCGGCTCGGCCTTCCCGTTTTCTCGCCGGGAGTCTTCGACAACCCCCGCATCGGGCAGGGCGTGGCGCCGGAAGGACCGGGCCACGACCTCGCCGTCGCCTCCGGGCTCGCGCTGCGAGCTTTCCCGAACGCCGCTTAGGAGAACCATGCCACTCGTCAACCTTATTCAGGAGCAGCGCCTTGCCACCGCGCGCGGAGAGCGCAAGACGCGCGTGCTGTTCTTCTCGTTCGTCGGTAGCGTCGTCGCCAGCGTTTTCGCCGTCGGTGCGATCTCGTTTCAGACCGATCGGCTGCACAGCGAGGAAGCTCGGCTTCTCGCCCTCGCCGCGAGGCTGAAGCCGCTCAAGGGACAGATCGCCCGGGCGGAGGCCGAGAGAGCGAGGCTCGCCCCCCGGCTGAAGACCCTCGAGGACGCTCAAGCCGCCACCAACCGGTGGTCGAACATCCTTCAGCACCTGGCGACGAACACGCCGAGCCAGACCTGGCTCACCAACATTCGCAGCAAGGTGGAGTCCGACCCGACGAAACCGATCGAGCTGAGCCTGATCGGCATGAGCGCGGCTCAGCAGCCGGTGGGCGAGTTCATGCTGCGCACCCAGAACTCGCGGGATCTGGAGGCGGTGAACCTTCGCTACACGCAGGAGAAGGTCACCGCGAGCGGCGCGTCCGCGATCGAGTTCGAGGTCGCCGCCGCCATCGTCGGATCGGCGCAGCCGAAGCCGGTGGTATCCGAACAGGCGAAGGAAGGACAGGAGAAGCAGTCGTGAAGAAAGCCCCGAACCCAAAGACGTTTTTGCTGATGACCGCGGGCTCTACCCTCATCGGCCTAACCGCCACGTACTTCGCCTGGAGCGGCATGACCGATCAGGCGAGCGCGCTGGAGACGGCCCGCGCCGAGAGCGCGAACCAGAACGAAGAGGACGTGAATCGCCAGTTGCGCAAGTCGAGGGAGGACCTCGCGGTGATCGCTCGCCGCCTGGGACACCTGGAGGACGGCGTCACCGAGGGCGCGTACGTTCCGACGATGCTCGCGGAGCTGCAGGCGGCGGGTCGCCGGAGCGGGCTCGAAGTGCTCGGCGTCCGCCCCGCCATCACTCCCCCTCCGGTGGCCAAGCCGGCGGGCGCGGAAGGCGGGGCGGAGACGGTGCGCAAGCCCTACCGCGAGATGGAGATCGACATCAAGTGCCGCGGGAACTACGGCGCGGTGCTGAAGTTCGTGAAGGCGCTGGGCGAGTTCCCCAAGGTCGTGGCGGCGAGAGCGGTCTCGCTCCAGCCGAGGACGGAGCCGATGAGGAACGGAAAGACCAACTTCGGCACCCTCGACGTGCAGGTGAGCATTCGGGCTTTCGTGTTCAAGGAGAACGAGAAGAAAGAGAGGGCGGGGAGCGAGAGGACGGCTTCCATCAGTGAGGGATCTACCAATGGCGGATGATAAGAAGAAGTTGATGGCGCTCGGCGCGCTCGGAGTCGCGATCTTGGGCGTGGGTGCGTTCCAGTTCACCGGAGGAGGCTCTTCCGAGCCCGCCGCTCCGGCGAAGCGGGCAGACAAGGCCAAGGAAGATGCGGCGAAGAGGGTGGCCGAGGCGAGGAAGCTGGAGCCGAAGAATCCGGTGGTGGCGCATCCGCTGGCCCAGCGGGATCCGTTCAAAGGGGTGAACCTGCCCGGCCCGATCACGGTGTCGGCGCCCGCGCCGATCCCGGCGCCGACGAGAACGGCGGCAGGGCGCCCGACCAACGTGTCGGGGTTCGTGCCACCGCATCAGATCAGCGGAACTGACTTCGGAGGGGGCGAGCTGCCTTCACCGGAAGTAGGTCCGGTAAAGGCGGCGCAAGATCCGGAAGAGGTGAAGCCCGTGGCGGTGGCGAAGCCGCCCGAGCCTCAGTTCGAATACAAGCTTTCGGGAGTGATCGTCGGGCGGCATCCGGCGGTCGTGCTCAGCGATGCGCAGGGCAACCAGCGACTCGTCGCCGAGGGGGCTGCGGTAGACGGGGTGAGCCGGGTGATGCAAGTCGAGCGCGGCAAAGTTTTGGTGCGGTTCCGGGGGAAGACGATCCGGCTGACGGTGGGAGGCAATACGAAGTGAAAAAGAGTTGGATGGGACTAGCAGGCGCCGCAGTGGCGCTAGGAGCCGTCGCGCAGGCGTCGGCGCAGGGGGCAACGCTCAAGGAAGCGAACGCGGCAAGATGAGCGGCGTGCAGGTCGACGTTCGCGGTAGCAACCTGGGCAAGCCCGTGGAGTACCGCCGCGCGAACGGCACCTCGTACATCCTGGAGTTCGGCGGCGAGCTGGAAGAGCGCGCGCTGCGAACCCAGCGGGTTTACCGCGGCGGCCTCGCTTACGTCGCCTTTAGGAAGCGTAGCGCCAAGCCGGCCCGCGTCCGCGTCGAGTTCGGCGTCGAGAGCTGGAGCCAAGCCGACGCTCTACAAGAGCGGCCAAGGCTGGACGGTGAGATCGAGGGCAAGCGGCCGCTCGTGACGATGAACCTCGCGGGCAACCTCTTCGTGCCCAAGCCGTCGGAGTACCCGAACGCGCTGCCTCCGCTGAAGATGTTCATTAAGAAGGCGGCGGCCCCGGCCGCCGCGAAGCCGGTGGCCGTGCCGACCATTGCCGTCGCCAAGCCGGTCGCCAAGCCGGTGGCGAAGCTCGTCGCGAAGCCGGTGGCCAAGCCGGTTGCCAAGCCCGCCGCCAAGTCCGCCAAATCCGCGAGCGCCGGGAAGGTGCTCCAGAACGCGCGGGTCTCGCTGGACTTCGTGAACACGGAGATCGTCCAGATCCTGAAGGCGCTTGCCATGCAGGCGGACGTCAACATCGTCACCTCGCCGTCGGTCAAGGGTTCCCTCACGGTGTCGCTCGCGAACGTGCCCCTCGTCGAGGCGCTAAACCTGGTGACCTCGCTCGCGGGCCTGAAGTACGCGCAGATCGGCGGCACCTACGTCGTATCGCTCCCGGAGGATCTCTCTCGGGCCACCCGCGAGATCGTCACCAGCGGCGGCATCGCCTCGGAGACCCGGGTCGTGCCCCTGACGAGCCGGCAGGCCAAGCGCGTTCGCGAAGCCGTCACCTCCTCCATTCCGCGCACCGACGCGGAGGGCTGGTACGACATCATCACCACGGACAGCGTCGAAGGCGCGGCGGCGGTCGGCGCCACGGCCGGAACGACGGCGCCGAAAGACCCCACCGCGGAAAGCGACAACTACCTCGTCGTGGTCGGCCACGGCCGCAAGGTCGGTAAGGTCGTGGAGTACATCAAGGCCCTCGACAAGCAGATCTCGCTGGCGCAGTTCCCCGACAAGACGGATCTCAGCACCAGCGTGGTCCATATCGCCAGCACGGAGACGGAGCGCATCAAGGGCGCGCTCGACCGGATCATCTCGAACAACCCGCGCCGGGCCGACTTCAACGTCACCGCGACCAAGCTCCAAGAGCTCGCGAACGGCGACCCGGCCCAGCACGTGCTGATGATCCAGGGCCCCGAGTCGGAGGTCGTCCGCCTGAAGGAGATCGCGCTGGCGCTCGACGAGGACCTCTCGCGGGTCGCGGGCATCCAGACGGGCCGTGACGGCCAAGTCTCCAACGAGCGGATCTACGAGATCGTCGAGCTGAACTACCTGGAGCCGAGGATCGCCGAGTTCGACCTCACCTCGCGGGTCCGTGGCCTTACGGTCAGCGTCCTGCCCGACACGGTCTCGCCGCGCAGCGGGGGCCGATCGAGCGAAAGCCGCACCGGCGAGGGCGGCGACGGCGGAAGCGGCGGCGGGAGCGGCAGCGGCTCCGCAGGTGGGGGCAACGGCGGCAACGCCGGCGGCGCGGCGGGTGGCAACACCGGCGCGAACACCAGCACCACCGAGGGCACCAAGCTCGACCGTCCGATCGGACGGGAGCCGATGAAGCTCGTCCTGCGCGGCACACGGGCGCAGATCGAGGAGGCCAAGCAGTACCTGCGCCTCGTGGACCTCGCCCCCCGGCAGGTCGCGGTGGAGCTCCGGGTCATGGAGCTGAGCAAGGACGAGGCCATCCGCGCCGGAATCGACTTCAACATCTTCACGGGTGGCGCGGTCAAGTTCATCCGACTGGGCAACGCTCAGCAGGGCGCGTCGAACTCGGCGGGCATCCGCCTGGGCGGCAAGGACTTCGGCGCGGACATCACCGTCACGCTGGACAAGCTCGCCAACCAGAACAACCTGATCTCCCGCCCGAACCTCCTCGTGATGGACGGCAGGTCCTCGGGCGTCTTCATCGGCGACCGGGTGCGCTACATCGAATCGGTGATCCCCAGCCAGAACGGCACGACCGTGACCACCGGCCTGGTGGACGTCGGCGTGTCCCTGGACGTGGGCGCCCGCGTCGGCAACGCCGGCAACCTCACGCTGGACGTCCAGTCCGAGGTGAGCTTCCTGACCGGCTTCCTCGACGTGCCTCTCGGCGGCCGCCTGCCGCAGACGAGCGTGCGCCGCACCGGGAGCACGCTGAACATCCAGAGCGGGGAGACGATCGCCATCGGCGGCCTGATCTCCGAGCAGGACATCAAGCGCGCGTCGGGCGTCCTGTTCACATGGACCTTCCGGTTATCGGCCAACTCTTCCGCCGCACGTCCAACGACAAGCAGCGGCGCGAGCTGGTGATCTTCGTTACCGCGCGGCAGACCGATGCTCCGACGCGAACGCCGAACCTGCCCATGCAGGACGACGCGAGCCGCGGCGTAGGCCAACCGGCCGCCGGCCAGACCGGCGCAGGTCAAACCGGCACGGGCGGGGTGGGTGGCCGATGAGGGTCGCTCGCCTGCTCCTCGCCCGCCGCACTCTTGCCGCTAGCCCTCTTCGGGTGCAGCGGCGAGGGTTCCGACTCGACGAACGCCCCTCTCCTCTATGAAGGGAACTGGTCCGGCACCTTCGGGGAGCAGCCCCCACGCTGAGCCAGAGCGGCGTGGTCACCGGCATCATTCTGACGGACGGAACGCTCACCCAGGCCACACTGTCCATCGATCAGTTCGAGCGGGAGCTCCTCTGGAGGGGAAGGTCGAGCCCAACGGGGACTTCGTCTTCACCAGCGAGCAGGGGCCGCAGGGGATCTACCGCTTTGAGGGCTCCTTGACCGCTGGGCTGGATCGGCGCCTCCGGGGGAGCTACGTGCTTACTTCAAAGGTGAGGATTACCCCGGCACCTTCGACCTCTCACGAGGCGGCTAACCCCCACACGCTTCGCCGTGATCAGGGCTGAGGGCTCAGGGAGGTCGAGAGACCCTGGCCCTTATCGCTGCCGAGGGCCTCTTCGCCGGCGCAGTGGCCTTACCCGAGGTGGTCGCCAACGGCAGGCAGGTGGGCACCCACGGATCCGTGGCGCGCGGTGCGCGCGAGGGAATCCCCCCGGCCAAAAAAGGGCGTTCGAAGAGGTGCGCGAAGAGGCGCGATCCCAAAAGGATGATCGGCAGACCCACCACCAAGAGGTACGTGAGCACGGGTCCTTCACGCTGGACCCATGCGGGCTTGACGGCGTAGAGGATCTGCTGGATCGGGTGGTGCATGAGGGCCAGGCTGTAGGAGAACCTCGCCCAGCGACACCAGCGGACCCCACGACAGCACGGTCCAGCCGCCCTTGCGGGGCGACGGTGTTCGCGTGCGCAGACGCACGCCGTCGCGAGCCCGAACGGCACGTCCTTTTCCGCCAAGGTCGCTCCGGCGCGCGTCAGGAGGGCCCACGCCACGAGCGAGAGGAACGCTACCCTGTAGGTCCATCCGACGAATGCCCCGGCGCATCGGTCGGTAGGAGAGGTGCGCGGCGGCCATCCCGAGCGCGAAGAGCAGATACCAGGGTAGAGCTTGGGGGCTTTGGGCACGAACGCCAGGACGAGAGCGGCCACCGTTCCGCAGGAGAGCAGAGCCCCTTGCGCCCAAAGCGGAACAGGATGGCGACGAGCAGGGGGAACAGCAGGTAGAGCCGCGCCTCGACGGCGATGCTCCAGAGCACGCCGTTGATCTTGTACATCCACTGCAGGTTGCGGACGAGGAAGACGTGCGCCGCCACGTTCTCGCGCGTGAGGGGGAGGTACTGGTCGAACGGCATGACTCCCTGGTACCGCTGGGTGAGCGGTGAGAACGACGACGATGGAGAGGGCGAGCCACGCGTAGTACGCGGGCAGGATGATTGGGCCCGGCGCATGAAGAATCGCTTGAGGTTTCCGATCTTCCCGTCGCGCCGCCCGAAGAGGGAGAGCTGAAGGCAGAAGCCGGAGATCACGATGAAGGCGGCGACCGCGAGGTGCGAGTTGCGCGAGCGGCGCCATCGCCGACTGGAGCCACGCCGGCGCCCCGCTCGGCTTCGCGGTGAGCACCGTGGGGTCGGCCACGGAGCACATGCGGCTCAGCACGACGAACAACGCCGCCACCCCCTGCAGCCCTCCACAAACGGAAGGCGCGCAGCCGAGGACCCTCCTGTGTGGTGCGACGCATCGCCCTCCATGATAACAGGTGGGGAGGGTGTTGCGGTGTTGCGCGTGTTGCGGTGTTGGTGCATTCCGGAGCATCCAATACCGTAATACCGCAATACCGCGCCTTCCCAGACGCGGTGTAAATACGATGCGACACGCCCGCTCCACTCTGCCCCTGCTCCTCGCTTGGTTGCGGCGGCGCCCGCTCAGATCGGGGTGAATACCCAGACGGGGGCCTCCAAGGAGGCATCCCTTGGCGCACCTTCAACTCCGGCAACTTCTCGAAGGTGAAGATGTCGGGCCTCTACGTGCTGAACACCGAAGTCGAGTTTCGCCGCTACTGGGAGGCCAGCACGGGCCAGCTCGGCGTGACGGCGCCTTGAACTCGGAGACGAGCTCGTCGCCGTCCACCTAGGCGAGCGCCTGTCGGGCGGCTACTCGGTGTTCGTGCGAAGTCACGAAAGCGAACGCCAATACCGCCGTCGTCCGCGCCGTGGAGCGCCCCGCCCCTGCCCGCGAAGCTTCGTCAGCCAATCGATCACCAGCCCTTACGTCATCCTGCGCGTGGATCGCAGCAGCGTTCCGATTGAGCTTCGCCACGCTGAGCGTGCGGAGACCGTCGACCCGCGCAGCCTCGCGGCCCAGGGTGGAGGGAACGGCTGGCAACGGCGGCAACGGCAGCCGAGCACTGCGGTTGCCCCCACGCTGCGCGGCTAGGACATTTCCTGTCGGGCGCGATATTCCTGTCGCGTATCGGCAAAGCCCTGATCCTCTGGTAGCTGCCTGGAAGCTAATGGTCCGCCTGCGGCGGACTCCGCGACAGGAATGTCGCGCCCCAATAGGAGATAAGGGCTAGGAGAAGCCGGCGACCGGGTGGGGCATGTAGGGCTTTTCTAGCGCCGTAATCTCCTCGGAGCAGGTCTAAGGAGAGGGCGGCGATTGCGTCGTCCAGGTGCTGGGAAGCTGAAGCCCCGATGATCGGTGCCGTCACGACCGGCTTGGACAGCATCCACGCGAGCGCAACCTGGGCGCGGGACACACCTCGTTCCGCCGCGATTCGCGCCACCGCCTCGACAACCTCAGGTCCGACTCCACCGCCCCTGGCAGAGCGTCTTGCCGAATTCGTCGGTCTGGGCCTGCTCCGTGCTTTCGTCCCAGTCGCGGGTGAGCCGGCCCTGGGCGAGGGGGCTCCAGGATCACGCCGATGCCCTCGGCGGCAGAGCCCCATCATCTCCCGCTCCTCCTCCCGGTAGAGGAGGTTGTAGTGGTTCTGCATCGTCGCGAACCGCGTTCATCCGTGCCGGTCGGCTAGGTGCAGGAGCGCCTTAGCGAACTGCCAGGCGAACATGGACGACGCGCCGATGTAGCGCCCTTGCCCGTCTTCACCACGTCGTGTGCAGCGCTTCGTGCGTCTACTCGATCGGCGTCCCGTGGTCCCAGCGGTGGATCTGATAGAGGTCCACGTAGTCCATGCCGAGGCGCGCGAGGCTGGCGTCGATCTCGGCCAGGATCGCCTTGCGGAGAGTCCCCGCGCCGTTGGGACCGGAGCGCATCCGTCCGTGCACCTTGGTCGCGACGACGACCTCTTCCCGCCGCGCGAAGTCCCGCAGCGCCCGCCCGAGGATCTCCTCGCTCGTGCCGTCGGAGTAGACGTTGGCCGTGTCGAAAAGTTGATCCCTGCCTGGAGCGCCCGCTGGATGAAGGGGCGGCCCTGCTCCTCGTTCAGAGTCCAGCTGTGCGATCCCCGTTCCGGAACGCCGTAGGTCATACACCCCAAGCAGAGCCGCAATATACCTCCAGCCCTGTCCTGCCGAGCCGAATGGTTTCCACGGCTTGTTCTACGGTAGAGTTTACTCTCTCCGCTGCTCGCCCAACCTGAACAATGGCATTCTCCGTCCTTTTGAAGCGTACGTCGCGCAACGCCTTGGGCGATGGTCTGCCAAGCCGCAGAGAGTGCCCACATCACCGCGAAGGGGACCGAGAAGAACGCGGTTTTCCGCCAGAACTGAACTGCCAGGTTGACGAAGCGGCTCTCGGAAGCAGCGATCTCTGCCTTTGGAACCAGGCGCCGAATCAGACGGCCAAAATCGGGACTTCCAAGAAGTATCCCCACGCACGCCGGAACAAGATGCCGAGAGCGGCAATAGAGCCGATCGCCGGAGCAGCCAGGGAGAACGAGGGCTCCCTGGACGGTACACCGCTGCTTATGGGCAGCAACTGTTTCAGCTCGCGCCAGCCAAGGAGCAACGATTTGGGATGGAAGAGAGCAATAGCAGCGATGTAAATCTGAAGCAAAAGGCCGAGGACAGACTTCGAGGTGGTTCAGCCGAGATCCCAGCCATTCATTAGCTAGATCGGGACAACGGATTCCCGGCCTCCGTGTCACCCCTTCATAATAGCGCAGTTGATTTCAGGAGTTGGGGTTGATCTGCGCCGTCCCGATTTCCGTGTAGAAGTCCTCGCGCCGCTGGGCCTTGTTCGCGGGTGCCGGAGCTGGAGGCTTTGAAGCCGCCGAAGGGGGCGGGGGATCGACGCCGGTGGTGTCGCGTTCACGCGCACGAGGCCCGCGTCGATGCGGTGGATGTAGCTCAGGGCGGCCCGGAGGTCGCGGTGAAGAGGGAGGCGCTGAGGCCGAAGCGGGTGCGGTTGGCGAGGCCGATCGCCTCTCCAGGTCCTCCGCGTCGATCACGGCGAGGACGGGGCCGAAAGCTCCTCTTGGGCGAGCGGGGAGTCGATGTCCACGCCCATGAAGACGGTGGGCGACACGAAGTAGCCGCCGTTGGGCCGAGGTCCGTGGTAGAAGCGCTCGGCGTCCGCGCCCTCGATGGCGCGCATCAGCGAGCTCTGCGAGTGCTCCGAAATAACCGGACCGACGGCGGTGGCCTCCTGGTCCGGCGACCCCACGGGGAGCTTCTCGATCGCCTCGCTCAGCGCGTCGAGGAACGCGCCCCGCACGGAGCGCTCCACCACCACGCGGCTCGTCGCGGTGCACTGCCCCGCGAAGCGCACCGCGCCGCTCGCGACGAGGTCGCGGCCGGGGCCATGTCGGCGTCGCGCAGCACGATCCCGACGTTCTTGCCGCCCATCTCCGTCTGGAACTTCACGTTGCGTGCGGCGCAGGTCTGCGCGACCAGCTTGCCGACCCCTGTCGGATCCCGTGAAGCTCACGCCGCGTACCTCGGGGTGCTCCAGCAACGCCCTCCGACCCTCCCCCCCGCCGTAGACCACGTTGAACACACCCGCGGGCAGTCCGGCCTCCGCCGCCGTCTGGGCGAGGAGCGAGGCGACGTAGCCGAGGGCTCGGCGGGCTTGAGGACGACGGTGTTGCCCATCGCGAGCTTGGCGGGCGCGGCCTTCCAGAGGGGGATCGCCAGGGGAAGTTCCAAGGCGTGATCAGCACCACGACGCCCAGCGGCTGTCGCACGGAGAACTGGAAAGCGCGCCGGGCACCTGGGCGGGGATGACGTCGCCCATCTCGCGCACAGCCTCGCCGGCGTAATAGCGGAGGATCGCCACGGCCCGCGCCGCCTCGCCCCGCGCCTCGCCGATCGGCTTGCCCACCTGCGCACCATCGCCGCCGCCAGCTCACCGGCGCGGGCCGCGATGGCGTCCGCCCATTTGTAGAGGTGCTCCGCCCGCGCGGGGCCCGTGACTTCGACCACGAGTCGAACGCCTCCCGCGCCGCCGCCACCGCCGCTTCGACCTCTCCCGCGAGCCGGACGGATCAGGCTAGGACCTCCTCGGGCGAGGAGGGGTTCACGGAGGGCGTCCAGTCCGACGCGCCGGAAGCGAGGAGCCTCCCGCCGATAAAGTGCTCGAGGCGCGGGGCCTCGGGGGGTGGGGCTTCGGGGGAGGGGGCGTCGGTCGTCATGTTCTCTTCTAGGTTGCTCCGCATTCGGAGCGCCGGTTGCCGCGCGCAGGCGCTTGGCCAACAGTTTGATGGGAATCGAGTTTTCTCGCAGCACTGCGTCGTGGAACGCCTTGGGCGTCATCGGGCCCGGGGGGCGGCGTCGGGCTGGCTGGGGTCGCCCACGAGCTCCTTGTACAGATCGCGCACCTGCAGGCCATGATCATGTAGGCGCACTGGTAGAGCGGAGGATACATGTCGCTGATGAACCGGCGCACCCGGAGGTGGCGGTAAAACCTC
This sequence comes from Fimbriimonas sp., assembly GCA_030447945.1. The sequence continues at coordinate 12,457 of JAUJNV010000052.1, forward strand.
TCGTGGCCCACGTGTCCACGAGGAGTCGACCACCCCGATGGCGACATCTGCCCCAGGTGGAACTGGAGTGAGACGGATGATCCGCACGCACCGGTGGGCGCGCCAGGAACAGCATGCCGATCCGCTCCTCGGGTCCGCGCCCAGCCGAGGTCCCAAAAGAGCATCTCCCTGCGAAGGCACCACCCTCGACGAGGAAGGGGTGCGGAACACCCGTCGGTGGGCGTTGTACCGGTCGGCCATGTAGAGCCGCAGGTGGTGGCCGGGGATCAGCTCGTGCGGGGTCACGTTCCGGGTGAAGTGGACGTTGTTGCCCCGCAGGCTCATCCGCTTCGTCTCGTGGTCCATCTCGTCCACGGGAACGACATCACCATCTTTTCCGCCGACGGCGAACGGCCACATCCGCTGCTTTTCGGCCTCAATCATGTCGATGCGCCACGTCTCCCGGCACAGCTCCTCGACCGTAAGGAGGTCCCAGCTCCTCCACGAAGGCGATCGCCTCGTGGGACAGACGCATCCTTGAGGTCGTCCTGCTCGCCCGGCGCGGCGTGGGCGTCTTTCACCCCGCTCCAGCGCCGCGCGCCAGTCGTCGCCGAGCCCCATTTCCTGCGCGGCACGCCGGTACTCCCGCTCGCACCAGGCGTACTCCGGCGTCGGCGATCTCGATCAGCTCCTCGGGACTCTCGCCGATCATCTCGTAGCGAAGCTCCTCCTGGAGCGCCTCCTGCCATCGAGGCGGGGGTCGCTGACGAGGAGTCCTCGTCCAGCCCCTCGCGCAGCGCCTTCTGGAGCGCCTCGACTTCCGTCCGCGCCTCCTCGTACGGCTTCTCGATCCACCAGCTCACCGCAGGATCGAAGCCGTGGAAGTCGCTGAATCCACCGATCGAACGTCTCTCAGCAGCTCCGTCCAGGTGCTGCCGCCCGTTCGGCCCGAACCGGGTCAGGCGGACCATCGCCCGCCCTCGACGCGCTCTCGAACGGCCTTGGCCGACTCCGCTACGGCGCGAGATCGGCCAGCGAGCAGGCCGTCCAGTCTCCGCGAGCGCCCACCGCTCCTCCTCCAGCGCAACGATCTCGTCGGCGAACGGTGAGCGCAGCAGCGCCCGCGACTCCTCGATGCGCCGGGTCTCGAATCGAAGGTCGCTGAGCCGGCGGCGGAGGTGGTTGTCAAACAGCTCGACATCGAGCGCCTCGTGGACTCATGATCGAAGAGTCTGGGCCCGATGCGTTCCTGCCGCTCTTCGTAGAACCGTGCCAGGCGGCTCCGGCACCGGTCGGACCAAGGGGATCGAGTAGAAGGACTTCAAGTCCCGTTCATCCGCGGCAAACCGCTCGATGAGCGGCGCGAGCGAGTTTGTGACGTGCCGCGAAAGACCCTGGGCGCCCTGGTGCAGCATGGGATGGATTGTACCGTGGCGCCGCAGCATGGCGGG
>JAUJNV010000053.1 GCA_030447945.1 Fimbriimonas sp.
GGCGAACATGTTCGGCTTGAGCTTCTCTCTCGGCTGGCGAACCACCGTCCGCACGCGCACCGCGCGGGTCTCGGGGTTCACTTCGCCGGAGATGTACTCGATCGTCCCCTGGAAGGTGCGCCCCGGCACCGCGTCCGCCACGATCCGAACCGGCTGCCCCACCCTCACGCGCGGCAGGTCCCGCTCAAACACGTCGCCTTCCACCCACACGACATCGGTGTTCAGGACACGGGTCAATTCCTGCCCCTCCTGGACCGTCTGCCCCACGCTCACCGCCCGCGACTCGACTTCGCCGCCGATCACCGAGCGAACGGTGACGCGGCTACCGCCTCCTGGCGTTGCTCCGACCTGCCGAAGCCGAGCCAGGGCCGACGCGACTGCCGAGCGCGCCCTTACCTGGGCCGCCTTGGCCTGGGCCAGCTCACTCCGCGCGCTCAGCACACCTGAGCGGGCGATCCTGGTCTCGGCCTCCGCCTGCTGGACCTCTCGCGCGTTGCGGAGGCCTTGGCCCTGGATGCGCTGCTCGCGCGTAAGCGCCTGCGTCGCGATCTGGAGCTGCCGCTCCGCCGTCGCCACGCGTGTCCGGCCCTGCTCGGCCGCCGCCTCGGCCCGGTCCGCCTCGTTGCGGGCCACGACTCCCGTGGCAACTCCCTGCCGTAGCCGTCGTGCCGTGGCTTCCAAGCTAGTCAGACCCGTTTGTGCCTCTCGCAGCTCGCCCTGGGCCGCCACCACCCGCGACTGCCCCTCCTCGACCGCCGGGTTCGCAAACGCACCGGTTCGGGCCATCTTTCGTTGCCGTTCGAGCGTGGCCCGAGCGACACTGAGGCGCGTTCCCGCCGCCTGGACTTCCGACTGGGCGCGGACGAATCCCGCCTGCGCTTCTGCGCGGCCCGCCTCCGCCTGGCGTTGAGCAGCTTGTGCTTCGGCGACCTCAGGACTGTCGATGACCGCCACGATGTGACCAGGGGGTATCTGCTGCCCCGGCGTCACGCCTAGGCTCTCGACGCGGCCCGAGACGCGCGCGTTCACGGTAATCATGCCGTTCGGGTTCGGCCTCACCTGGCCCGTCGTGACAAGGCTGCCTCCGCCCGACACGGTCTCGGCGGCGGCGGTCTCGAGGCCGATGGTCTGCGCCTGCTCCGCAGCCATCTGCACCACGTTCGGATCAGTCTCCAGCTCCTCGTTCTCGATGGAGAGGGTGAACTCGATGTCGCCGACCTTCTCCACCGCCGACTCCTTGAGATCGGCGGTCGGGTACGCCTTGAGCGGCACCGTCCCGCCGCCTCCGAAGGTGCTCGCGACGGCGACGTGCCGCCCGTCCGGCCCGTGCATATGCCCCGCCTCGCCTTCCTCTTCTTGAGCGAGAGCCGCCACCGGCAGCGTGCCGAGCAGCAGGATGAGGACGGCGGCCCCTGCCGCGCTCTTGCGGCCCATTCGGAACGCGCCGTACAGGAGCGCGATGCCGAGGAGCGGCCCGCCCACGATGAGCCACCAGTTCGGGCCGTGGGCGTGTTCCTCCTCCGCTGCACCGGCGGGGGCGGGCACCCAGATCGGAAACTCGACGATGACCTGGCGCTTGTCCGGCAGCGTCACCTTCTCGACGATGGTGTACTCGCCCGGCTCGCGGTACATCATGTGCGAGCCGTACACCTCGTTCTCCGGCTCGTAGGTGTTGTGCTCGCGGTGGACTACCCCGTTCGGATCGCCCTTCTTGTGGATCACCGAGTGCACGTCGGCTCCGATGATCGACTTCCCATTCGGGCCCTCAATGCGCAGGTCGTGATGGCTGAGGATCTGCCGCCCCCGGCCCGCGCCGAAGGTGCTAGCAACGGCCACGTGCCGCCCATCCGGCCCGTGCATGTGCCCCTCTTCACCCTCTCCCCCGGCGACGGCCGGCGCGACGAGCGCCAAAGCGCCGATGGCAAGTAGGTTTTGTAGCTTCACTTTGCGTTCTCCTCTTTGCCCGTCCGGGCGGGGGCGAGCGTCCCAGCCGCGCGCCGCACTTCCAAGTCGGCGCGCAGGGCGTCGTACAGTGCGTTCAGGTGCTCGGTGCGCGTGAGGCGCGCCGTGCGTTGGGCGTCCACCACGTCGAGCAGGGTGCTGAGCCCCGCCTCATAGCCGCGCCTGGTCGCGTCCAATAGCTCCTGGCTCTGCGGCAGGATTTGCGTGCGGTAGTTTGCCGCGACGCGCAGGCGGGGCTCCAAGTCCTGCGCCGCCCTCGTCACCTCGACGCGCACCTGCTGCTCCACCGCCTCGACCTCCCGCTCGGCCGCGCTCACCAGTGCCCTCGTCCGGGCCTCGTCGGCGCGCAGGGAGCCACGGTCGAGGAGCGGGAAGCTCAGGAACGCCTGCAATCCGAGGTTGCGGCTCTGGAAGGGGTTTCGGTCGAGGCTCCAGAAGTCGGCCGCCACCGCACCGTGGAGCGAGGGGCGGCGGTGCGCCCGCGTGATGCCCACCTCGGCTTCGGCGACTTCTACCAGCGTGCGCGCCCTCGCCACCTCTGCGCGATTCAGGAGCGCCTGGCTTAGCAGCGTTGGCAGTTGCGGCGGCACCGGCTCAGCGGGCAGCTCGCTTCCCACTGCGTCGGGAAGGACCGCATCGTCCGCGATGAGGAGCCGGAGCGTCGTGAGTCTGGACACGACCGCACCCCCGGCCCGCACCAGCTCCTGGTCCGCACGGGCAGCCTCGATCTGAGCGCGCGTGACGTGGACTTGCGGAGCTTCACCCACTGCGATACGCTGACGCACGAGGGCGACTAGCTTATGCGCCAGGCTCGCGGACTCCGCGACCGCCGCCGCCTCGCCACGTGCCCGCACGAGGTCGTAGTAGGCGGACGCCACGCCGAACGCCCGCGCCTGCCGTGCCGCCTGGGTCTCCGCCAGAGCACTCTGCAGCTCCGCCTGTGCGAGGACCGTCTCTGCCCGGCGCACACCTCCGATGTCGAAGCGCTGGCTAAGCAGCGAGTTGCCGTTGGTGAAGCCGACGCCGGGCGCGAGTTCCACTTCCGGATTGAAACCGGCTCCGGGCACGGGCGACCGTCGCCCTAGCGCTGCGCGCACCCGCTCGCTCGCCGCCCGAACCTGGGGGCTCGCCTCGATTCCGCGTTGGACCGCAGTTTGGGCGTAGTGAGACTGCGCGACGCCGGCGGCGACGACCGTCGTCAGGACACTGGCGATCTTGAGCTGGGAAACGACACCCGAGAAGGGTAGGGACATGAAAACCTCCCGGACACGATTAGGGGAAGGGGCGACGCTAGGCCGCCGAACGCCTAAGCCGTGATACAAGGAGGCGCGCGGGATTTCTCCGGCGGCGGTGGCGCGTTCGGAAGGTGGGAACGCAGCGACGCAGGCGGCTCGCCGGTAGCCAGCGGCAGCAGGATCAGCGCCGCGACCCGAGCAGCCACACAGGAAGCGGCGACATCTCGACCACGTACCGAGCGGCGAGCGCGCAGAGATCGCAGCGGTCGGCGTGCCCGTCGAGGTGGTGCTCGTGAGGGCCTTGCTCCTCGCTCGACTCGTAATGCTCTTCAGGGGTCCCGATGGGGACGAGCCCCTCATGGCCGGGACCGTAGCTGTAGGCAAGATCGTGGTCGTGGTGGACGGCGTGGGAGTGAGGCACCAAGTCGTGCGCCTGCGCGAACAGCAGGGCCAAGAGCATGACCAGGGGCGCGAGCCGCCTCACGCTCGTATTATAGCGACCTTGAGGCGCAGGGGCGGCTCTTGGCTTGGTGTTTGGAGGACCCAATACTTTCCACAGCTCGCGAGATCGTGAGCCGTGGGGTGCAGGTCGATCCCCTTCCCCGATGGCCGTTAGCTGCGGGTGCACTCCCGGTTACCCTGCCGAATTTGACCAGCCTCTGCTCCGCCGTTCTAAGTTCTTCCAGCCGCCCTTGCTCAGCTCGCTCGGCTTGCCCGTGCGGCAGCCGCTTCCGTTCGCGCAGTCGCGCATGTGGTGAGTCAGAAACTCGATGCCGATCTGGTCCGTGGCGGCGCGGGTGGGGGGCGAGCCGCGTGAGGATGTCCACGCAGTCCCGCCCCTCTTTACTCCCATCTTCCGCACACCCGTGACCTGCCCCTCGACGCAGGCGAGGCGCTTTCCGCGGGGGCTATCGCCGGTGAGGGCCTTCTTGCGCATGCAGATCTTGGTCGCTACTTCGCCAGAAGGGCCTCGACGGCCTTCTCGATCTCCTTGTGGTCGGGCTTGCCGCGCCACTGGGCGACCACCTGGCCGCTCTGGTCGATGAGGAAGATGGCGGGAATCGCCTTCACGCCCCACGCCGCCCAGCTCGGCTGATCCTGGCTGTCGAGCAGGATCGGGTAGCCGAACTTCCGCTGCGGAAGGCGACCGCCTTCTTCGGATCCTCGTCGATGGACACGCCGAGGACCGTCAAGCCGCGCGCGGCGTGCTTCTTGTACAGCTTGTCGAGCGCGGGCATCTCCTTCACACAGGGGGCGCACCACGTCGCCCAGAAGTCCAGGAGCACTACCTTGCCCTTGTAGTCCTCCAGGCTGACGCTCTGGCCGCCCAGGGTGGTGGCCTTCAGGCTCGATGCGGCGCGCGGGAGCACCGCCGGCACGAACGCATCGGGGTCCTTCCGGAACTCCGCCACCTCCTTCGCGTTGCAGAAATAGTAGGCCTTTCCCTTGTAGCGCACGCCGGCCGCGGCCTTCTCCTCCCCGTGGCCTTCACCGCCCGTCGAGCAAACGACGCAGACGGCGGCTTTCGGCAGCTCCTTCTTCGGAATGTCCTGGGGCGTGTTCTGAGCCCCGACAAGGGCGATCGTTGCGGTGATGAGAGTGAGTGTGTTCATGGTCTTGTCTTTAGAACGAGAAGCCAAGGCTGATGCCCGGATGGCGCATCTTGATGAGCATGAGGCTTACGTTGGTCTTGGCGAGCTTGTACGTGAGGAGCAGGTGCGTGTTGCGCCCGTCATGCATCGGCAGGAAATCCCACTGCGGCGCCAGCGACACGTTCACCCCGAACGGAAAGATGATCTTGTCCTCCCACTCCGAGTAGAAAACCGACACGTAAGGTCCGATGCGGTAGCGCGGAAAGCCCTTGGCGAAGGTGACGTAGTAGCTCTGGGTGCCGGATGGCGAGAAGATGCGGTCGCTCGACGTACCGAGGGACACCATCGGCCATCGCTCCGTCTCCGGAGTAAGGATCCAGTTCGCAACCGGGCCTATTTCATTCGCGCCGGGGTTCCACTCAAAGCCCGCTTGGAACCGGCGCGTGAAGCGGTGGAACAGGTTCACGCGGTAGCGTGGCCGATCGGCCTCGGTGTCAACGTACCGCAGAGTGAGATTCCACTTGTCGTTGTCGTTCCCCGAACCGAGGAACTTTCCCTCACCGGGTCAGCCGGTTCAAGTGGGCACGGCAAGGGGTCGATTAGGCGGCGTCTGCCCAGGGTCCTTCAGCCCGGGCGGACGTTGCTGCGCCGCCGTCAGCGAAGCAGCCAGAGTGAGAAGGCTGAGCGCGGCGAGTGTCTTTCTGCTCATTCCGTTTGTGCCGAGGGTGACCTAGCAGCAACCGCAGTTAGGGCAGTTCGGGGGACAGGTGCAAGCGGCGCCGCAAGGGCAGCAGGGGCAAGCGTTGGTTTCAGCCATGGGTTATTAAGCCTCCATAGGAATCGGTGCGGGAGTTTTGACCGGCTCCTCGCCGGTCAATAGGAAGTGGGACAGGCACTCCAGAGCCTCGGGAACGACGCGCGCGTAAACCTCTCGTCCCCTCTTCTCCGTCACCACCAGACGCGCGTCTCGGAGCGTGGAGAGGTGATGAGAGAGGGTGCTCGGGGCACACGGCACCTGACACCTAACGGAGCAAACGGAGACGGCGCCCTCGGTGCCGGCGTCGCACTCTCCCGTAACGGTGTCGTACTTGGTCTGCCCGCCGCATCCCCGGATGCACTGAAAGACCGCGAGCCTGGTCGGGTCCGACAGCGCTTGGAGCATGCGAATGAGGTCGTCCACGATTTACTTAACGTTCGATGTCGGTCGATAGTTCGACGCAAGTCGAACGATTCTACACCACTTCGTCGGGCGCCTGACGACAATCCATGTTTCCTCGCTCGATTTGGATGGTGCTGTGCTCGATAGAGAACCGGTCGTGAAGCTCAGCGGCCACTCGCTGGAGAAAGGCGTCGTCGTGCGTAGAGCGGGGCATGACCAGGTGAGCGGTGAGGGCGGTTTCCGTGGTGCTCATGGCCCAAACATGAAGGTCGTGCACCTCCGACACCCCCGGAAGGGCACCCAAATAACTCTTTATCCCCTCCACGTCGGTTCCGGAAGGCGCCGCCTGCAGGGCTAGGTTCAGGGAGTCCCGAAAGAGTCCCCAGGTACCGAGCGCTACGACGGCCACGATGGCCAGGCTCACCACTGGGTCAATCCAGGCCAGCCCCGTGCGCATGATGATGAGGCCGGCGACGACCACGCCGGCCGAGACGGCCGCGTCGGCCGCCATGTGGAGAAAAGCTCCCTTGATGTTGATGTCGCTCTTAGTGCCGGAGACGAACAGAAGGGCCGTAGCGGTGTTAATCGCGATGCCCATCGCGGCGACCCAGACGATGGTGCTGCCGGGAACGGCTTGCGGGACGTTGAAGCGGCCAATAGCCTCCCACGCGATGGCCCCGATGGCGATCAGCAGGAGCACGGCGTTTCCGAGAGCGGCAAGGATGGAGCTGCTCTTTAAGCCGTAGGTGCGAGACGGCGTTGGGGGCCTTTTGGAAAGAGCGGTTGCCCACCACGCGAGCAAAAGCCCTAGAACGTCGGACAGGTTGTGGCCGGCATCGGCCACAAGCGCGAGCGACCCCGTAGTGAGGCCAAAAACGGCCTCAGTCACAACAAAGGCGGTGTTAAGAAGAACCCCGATGAGGAAGGCCCGGCCGAAGTCCTTCGGCGCATGAGAGTGGCCGGAGTATTCGTCTCCTCCCGACACTAGCGACCTCCAGCGGGTACAGGTTCCTTAGCAGGAATTGTGGGCTCCCCGTGCGGCTCTCTCAGGTGGTCCTTCTCGAACAGTGTGTAGAGCACGGGCAGCACGGCCAACGTGAGCAGGGTAGAAGAGACGAGTCCGCCGATCACGTCCGGCGCGAGCGGCCGCTGGACCTCGGGCCCGATGCCCGTGTTGAGCGCCAGCGGGATGGACGCCGGTGCCGCGAGCCGCGCCGTCAGGAGCACCGGGCGCAGGCGGTCGGGCGCGCCCGTGCGGGCGGCGTGCGGCCAGAGCCGCGACCAGCGCCGTCATGAGCACCGGACGCAGGCGCTCGGTAGCGCCCGTGCGGACCGCGTCCGGCACGCTCAGGCCCTCCTCCTGGCGCAGGCGGTTGATCGCCGAGACCATCACCACACCGTTCAGCACCGCCACCCCGGAGAGGGCGATGAAGCCGACGCCCGCGGAAATGCTGAACGGCATCCCTCGCAGCCAAAGCGCGACGATGCCTCCCGTCACGGCGAGCGGTACGCCCGTAAAGATCAGCACCGCCTGCCGCAGTGAGCCGAAGGTCATGAACAGCAGCATGAAGATGAGCCCCAGCGCGATAGGCACGACGATCGCGAGCCGCGCGCTCGCCTTCTGGAGGTTCTCGAACTGCCCCCCCCAATCGAGGTACGTCCCTTCCGGCAGCGTAACCTTGCGCGCGACCTCGGCCTGAGCCGCCTGCACGAAGGACCCCAGATCCCGGCCCCGCACGTTGAGCTGTACCACGACGCGCCGTCGCCCGGACTCCCGGCTGATCTGAGCCGGAGAGGGCCGCCACTCGATCCGCGCGAGGGCCGAAAGAGGGACGCTCTCACCGGTCCGCGTTTCGATGGCCAGTGATCGAATCGCCTCCACATCGTTGCGCACCTCGTCCGGAAGCCGCACCGTGAGGGCGAACCTCCGGTCGCCTTCCAGGACCTGTCCCACCTCGCCTCCGCCAAGCCCGGCAGAGATCACCTGCTGGACGGCCGCGACGCTCACCCCGTACCGCGCGAGCGCCTCGCGGTCCACTTCGATCTGAAGCGTGGGGATGGCGTCCACCTGCTCGACCTCCACGTCGGAAGCGCCGGGGATCGCGCGCACGGCGGCGGCGACCTCGTTCGCCTTGTCCAGCAGCACGTCCAGATCGTCCCCGAACACCTTGATGCCGATGTCCGCCTTGACGCCCGAGACGAGCTCCGCGAATCGGAGCTGGATCGGCTGCGAGAAGGCATAACCCTGGCCCGGCACCTCGTTCGCCTTCTTTTCGATCTCCTTGCGCAGGTCTTCCTTGGTGAGACCGGAGCGCCAGTCGCCTCGGGGTTTCAGCATGATGAAGGAGTCTGTGAGGCTCATCGGCATCGGGTCCGTGGCGACTTCCGGGGTGCCGCTGCGAGAGAAGATCGTCGTCACCTCCGGCACCTCCTTGATCTTGCGCTCCACCGCCGCCACGAGCCTTCGCGTCGTCGCCACGTCCACCGTCCGCACGCGGATGGGCTGAATAACGAGCGAACCCTCGTCCAGCGTCGGAATGAACTCGGACCCGAGGCGCGTAAAGAGCAGCCCCGCGAGCGCGATGAGGCTCACCGCCCCGCCTACGACGAGAGGCTTAGCCCGGAGGGCCAGGTTCAGCGCTGGGCGGTACAACCAGCTGAAGAAGCTCATGACCGGGTTTCGACCCTCGCGGGTGTTTCCGGAGAGGAACAGGCTGGCGAGCGCAGGGATCAGCGTGAGCGTGAGTAGAAGCGCCCCAATCAGGGCGAACACGACGGTGTAGGCCATCGGCTTGAACATCTTCCCCTCCGTGCCCTCCAGTGCGAGGATCGGCAGGTACACGACCGTGATGATCGAGACGGCGAACGCCGTGGGCTTCGCGACCTCGTGCGTCGCCTCCCCCACGGTCTGCCGGACCTCCGACCGTGTGAGGGTGCGGCCTTCGTGCTCCCGCCGCTCGGCGAGCCGCCGGACGGCGTTCTCGATCATGACCACTGCTCCATCGACGATGAGTCCGAAGTCGATGGCCCCCAGGCTCATGAGGTTGCCGGAGATGCCGAACTTGTTCATGCCGACGATGGCGAAGAGCATCGAGAGCGGGATCGCCACCGCCACGATGAGCGCGCCGCGCAGGTTCCCAAGCAGCACGAGGAGCACCACGATGACGAGGATCCCCCCTTCGAGCAAGCTCTTCTGCACCGTGCCGACGGTCGTGTTGACCAGCTCGGCTCGGTTGTAGACCGTCGTCAGCTTCACGTCGGGCGGGAGTTGCGGGCGGATTTGCTGGATCTTGGCGTCCACCGCCGTCGCCACCGTGCGACCGTTCGCGCCCTTGAGCATGAGCGCGACGCCCACCATCGCGTCGCGCCCGTCCTTGGTGCTGATGCCCGTGACGGTGGGGGTGCCCAGCCTCACGTCTGCCACGTCGCGCACGAGGATGGGCACCCCTTCCTCCGTGGCCACCACGATCCGCTCGATGTCGTTCGTGCCCGTGACGGCGCCCACGCTCCGGATGAGGATGCGCTCGCCGTTTGTCTCGAGGACGCCGCCTCCGGCGTTCTGGTTGTTGCCCTCCAGCGCCTCGATCACGTCGTGGATGCCAAGGTTTCGCCCCCTGAGCCGTTGCGGGTCCACGACGACCTGATACTGCCGCTCGCTGCCGTCGGAGGCGTTGACCTCGGCCACGCCGGGCACGCCCCGAAGCTGGGGCGCGACGACCCAGTCCTGAATCGTGCGCAGGTCCATGATGCTCCGGGTGTCGCTTTCGAGGGCGTACATGTAGATGTCGCCGAGGCCCGTGGACACCGGCCCCATCTGAGGCGCTTCCACACCGGGTGGAAGATCCTCTCGGACGTTGCCGAGCCTTTCGTTCACGAGCTGCCGCGCGAAGTAGATGTCCACATGGTCGTCGAAAGTGACGGTCACCTGCGAGAGGCCGTACTGGCTGAGCGAGCGCACGCCTTGCACGCCCGGAAGGCCGCCCATCGAAGTCTCGATGGGGAATGTCACCAGACGCTCGACCTCTTCGGGCCCCAAGCCGCCCGTATCCGTGTTGATCTGGACCTGATTCGTGGTGATGTCCGGCACCGCGTCGAGAGTGAGGCTCTGCCACGAGATCGCGCCCAGCCCCACGAGCAACAGCGCCCCCACGATGACGAAGAACCTCTGCGCGAGGCTGAAGCGGAGAAGCGCGGCGAGCATTAGTGCTCGTGCCCCTTCAGCGCGCCCTTCTTCAACTCGCTGGCGAGCACGAAGCCGCCTTGCGTCACGATTCGCTCGCCGGGCCTCACTCCTGTGAGCACCTGGACGTAACTTCCGGCAACTCGGCCCAGACGCACCTCGCGCCGCTCGTAGGCCGCGCCCTCCTGGACGAACACGACCGTCTCCAGCCCGTCCCGCACGATGGCGCTCGACGGAATCGCCAGCGCGGCGCCCCCCGGGCCGGATGACAGCGACACCTTGGCGAACATCTGGGGGCGGAGCAGCCCCAGCGGGTTCCTCACAAGCACCTGCACCGGCAGAGCGCGGGTCTTCGGGTCCACGCGGTTGCCGATCACGCGAATGGTTCCGGTAAAGGAGCGGTCCGGGTAGGCGCTCGCGACGACGGTCGCGCTAGATCCGACTCGCACGCGACGGGAGTCCGCTGCCTGCACGCGCCCTCTGAGGTACACCGCCGAGTGCCCGCGATGGGCGAGCGCAGAGTCACGCCCGCGCCCGTGCCACCACCCGCGGCCGCGAGGTTTTGGCGCGCGTTGCGGACCGCCTGCTGAGCGCCCGCCTCGGCGGCCCGCGCCGACTGGACACGGATGCTCGCGCGCTGGATCTCAAGACGCGCCCCGCGCACTTCGGCCTCGGCGGCTTGGATCTCCCGTGAGTCCAGGAGGCCCTGACTTGCCACCTGCCGCTCCCTCTCGTAGGCGCGGCGGGCGATGGCGATCCTCCCCCGGGTCCTTTCGAGCCGAATTGCGTCCTGACGCCGCTCTAACTGAGCCGTCTCGAAGTCCTGCCGAGAGACCAGCCCTTCCTTGAAAAGGCGCTCCATCCGGTCGAGCTGGATCTGGTGGGTTGCGGCCTCGGCCTCGATGCTCTTCAGCTCGCCTTGCGCCTCGTTCAGCTCGTTTTGTGCCGCTTGAATGGGCGCTTGACTGAAGACTCCGGCCTTCGCGAGGGCGCGCTGACGGGCGAGCGTCTGCTCGGCGCTACGGGCGCGGCCCCGCGCGAGGTCTAGCTCCGCTATGGCTTCCCGGACGGCGGCCGATGCGGCACCGCTTGTCCCCTGGGCCAGAGATGGCCGACGAGAGTTGCGCGAGATCCGGCGAGACGATGGTCGCCAGCGCCTGACCGCGCGCCACCCGGTCCCCGGCCTTGACCAACAGGCGGCTGATGCGTCCGGCGGCGGGGGGAGGACGACCGCCCGCGCACCGGGCGTGACCGTCACGGTGCCCGGCGCTTGAGCCCGCCCTGCAGGGGCCGGGTCTGCGCGGTCTGGACGACGATTCCTGCCGTCCTGGCGGCCTCCGGGCTCAGCTCGACGCGCCCGGCTTCCCTGCGTGCTCCCCGCCCTCCTCGGCGTGGCCGCCCGCCTCTTCGGCATGGCCCGCCTCGCCTTCCTTATGCTCCCCTTCCTTCTCGCCCGCGTGCTCATCGGCGTGCTCGCCCGCCTTGCTCGCTCGACCTGTGTCCTTACCGCATCCCGTAGCCCCTAGAGCCACGACCAATATCGCCAACCAGAAGAGTCTTCTCATCGCTCCTCTCCCAGAAGCCGTCCACTGGCCCTAAGCACGGCCGCCTGGGCCTCGGCCAGCCTTTGCCTCGCCTCGACCGCCTCCTGCTCCACCTCGCGCAGCGCGCGCGTCGCCTCCAAGACTTCCACCACCGTCGTCTGCCCTTCGCGCAGGCCCAACTGCGATTTGGCGACGAGGGTGCGCGCGCTCTCGGTGATCCGGGCCAGCACCGCTCGACCGCCCCGCGCCGCCGCGCCAGCTCCGTCCAGGCAGCCATACAGCTCCGACTCCGCGAAGATCCGCATCCGCGAGCGCCCGCTTCGCCGCCTCTGCCTTCAGCTGGGCCGCCCGCTGCTCGCTCCTACCGCGCGTGTCGAACAGGAGATTGCAAGCTTCTTCTCTCGCGCCGTAGACCACGTCCTCCTCGTTCCACGGGGAGCGCCTCCCTTGGATCTCTCGAGCTCCGGCCTTTGCGAAGCGGACGCGACCCGAGCTTCACCCCCGCAATCCGTTCCTCGGCCGCGAGGCGAGCAGATCAGGGCGACGGGCGACAAGGCCTTCACGTCGGTGTCCTCGGTCGGTATCTCCCTGGAAAAACAAGGGACTGGAGCCCCGCCCGGTGGTTCCGTCCCCAGGGCGCCCGGCGAGCCTCTCCAGAGCCGCCTGCCGCCCCGCCGCGCAAAGCGGCCGTCTGGCGCGCCCGCTCGACTTCGATGCCGAAGCGGGTCTCGAAACCGCCGGGAGCACCCCGGCCGCGACCCGCCGCCTCACCGTCTCTTCGAGCTGCGTTACCAGCTCCAGGGTGCGGTCGAAGCCTGCGCGAGCGCCGACGCGGCGGCCGCCTCCGCGTAGCGCGCGACGACGTCGCTCTGGACCTCCAACAACGCCCGGCGAAGCTCCACCTCGGCCTGCACGACCAGCGCGTCGCCGAGCCGCCGTCACCACCCCGGCCGAACACGTCGAGGGGCTGTGCGATGACGGCGTCGTCGTCCGATGCCCCCACGCGCGTGTCGGAGCTGATGCCAAGAAACACCCGGGTGGCGGCTCGGGCTCCGAGTCCGCGGCGGGTGAGGCGGGCCGACTGCACTCGAAGCTCCGCCGCTTGCACGGAAGGGCGGCTTGTCCTGGCGATGCGGAGAGCTTCGGGAAAGGTGAGAGGCTGCTGAGGCGCAGCGGCTGCCGGGGGCAGCAATGCCATGAAGAAATACGGGAATACGGTCAAGGTGTGCTCCTGCTGAGGCGCGGTCGTGGCGGCCGGGGCCGCGGTGACGGGCGGCTAACTCAGCAGGAACGGCGGAGCGCGGGAGGGCCGGTCGCTCGGGGGAGCGTTCGGCTGGTGCTGCGCGACGTGGACGGACACCACCGCGGCCTCACATAGAGGCCCGCGGGGCAGCGGGACGTCCATCCTGGCTTCGACGCGCGCGAAGCAGTCCACGGGCAAAGAGAAGGAAGCCGCGATCTCGCCCTCGCCGTCGGCGTGGCAAGGCTCGATCTGGCAACAGGGACGGCAGTCCAGGGTGGAGCGCAGCTCATTCGCCCCGCCTCCATCCTCCTGAAGCCCGCTGTCCAACCGGTCTGCAACGAGCTGCGCCTCGCAAGTGGAACAGGCCTGCCCGTCCTGGCGCACGAAGATGGCCTGGCAAGCGTGGGCTTGGCCGGCGAGTATCGCGAATATGAGGAACAGGTGCCTGAATATCCTCAAGTCCTCCCAGTATAGCTGCAAAGTAATCGCAGGCCCCTCCCGCCCTATAGCACGCAAGAAGTTATGCCTCTGCCAGCCTTACCGCACTCACGGTCGCGGATCGGAAGCCGCCATCTCGAGAAGTTGGCCTAGGCGCTCCTTCCAGTCGCCGTAGGTCTCCGCGAGGCCGCTCGCGTTCTAGGGGCCAGGCTCGTGGCGCTGGGCGACGCCCGCGAAGGTCGCCGCCGTCGCCCCACCCCGGCCCCCGTCGAGCACGTGAACCTCGGCTCCGCGACCACCGACACGACGATCACCTCCGACAACATCGGCACCCTCAACGGCAGCCGCCTCCAGTTCAACCCCGCCCGGGCCGACGAGGGCATCTTCTACGTCCCCACCGGCGGCGGCGCGGCCATCAAGGTCGCCAACGCCAACGTCCAAAAGAACAAGCCCGGCCAGCTCGTCTACCTGAATCCAGCGGCCGGCCCCGGCTTCCCCGCGAGCACGTACTTCCTGGAGGTCCCGGCGCGGATCGACGGGATGTTCAGCTTCGGACGGGCAGGCTGGACGCGACGCTGACGGTTTAGCCGGTTCCTTGGACCGGGGAACAAGCCGTTCCCCGGTGCCGGGAACAGCCCATTCCCGACCTCCGCAACCCGCTCCCCCGAACCCTGCTGCCGCCTTCCCCGCTGCCGGGAAGCCACTGGCCCGGCCGGAGCCACCGACCATAATCGGGGCATGAGACTTGCCATATCGTCCATCCTTCTCGGAGCCATTGCCTCTACGGCCCTTGGGCAGGGCTACGCGCTGCGCTTCTGGAAAGAGAGGCAATCGGTCGTGATCCCAGACACCGATACACTCGACATCACCGGCAACCTTACTGTCGAAGCTTGGGTGAAGCCTGAAGAAGGAGTCCGCAATGTCGTTTACAAGTTCATCCTCTCGAAGAACTTCGGCGGCACCGGCTATGGCCTTCTGATGATAGGACAAGGTGACGAGCAGCGGTTCCAGTTCGAGGCCAACGAGGTCGCCAACTACGGCATCGATCGCGGCTATAACGAGCGCGCCTTCCGGAACACTTGGATCCACGTTGCGGGCGTAGTCGAGGACGGGAGGCAGAACCTCTTCATCAATGGCATCTGGTGCGGATCGGCACCGAAGCCCGCTATCTTGCAAGCCAATAAACTGCCCCTGCAGATTGGCAACAGCCCATGGACGGGCTTCCGGGGCGTGATTGACGAGGTTCGCATTTGGAACGTC